>CAMMBO010000036.1 GCA_946494435.1 uncultured Mycoplasmatota bacterium | reverse complement strand
AAAGTGGATAAAGCTTTATAGAGAAGTATTAAAATTATTTCCCGGGAAATAATTTGATATCTATTTGTATTTTTTTCTGCTTGAAATAATTATTATTTTCCTGTATACTTTAGTCGTGCAATAAATTAGTTTGGAATCAGGTCAGGATGGAAACATAGCAGCCTTAACAAATTTAATTTATGTGCACTTTTTTTATACTATAAAAAGGAGATTGTTATATGAATGATTATCAATATATGTTGTTGGCTATAGAAGAAGCAAAGAAAGCTTACGATAATGACGAAGTTCCAGTTGGTGCTGTTATTGTTCAAAATGGTAAAGTTATTTCTTCTGCTCATAATAGAAAGGAAGAGTGTCAATGTCCTCTTGAACATGCTGAATTAATTGCTATCAAAAATGCCTGTGGAAAAAATAATAACTGGAGGTTAACTAATGCGGTGATGTACGTAACATTGGAACCTTGTCCTATGTGTGCTAGTGCTATTAAACAATCTAGAATTAGTAAAGTTGTATATTTATTAGATAATAGTAACGATAATATACGAGAAATCGTTAATAATATTTTTAATTCAGAAGATGCTAATAAGCCTGTGGAAAAAGTAAAATTAGATATTTTAAAGTTTAAAAGTGAAGATGTAAGAATGCTAAGTGATTTTTTTAAGAAAAAACGTAATTGAACAAATGTTTTATATGTTATTTTCTTCTTTTGTTTGTTATACTAATTGTGTTTAGTGAGGTGAAAACATTATGTATCAAGCTTTATATCGTAAATATAGACCTACTGTTTTTGATGATGTAGTTGGACAGAATGTTGTAGTTAATACTTTAAAAAATGCAATTAAATATAATCATATAAATCATGCCTATTTGTTTTCTGGTCCTAGAGGTACGGGTAAGACAACAATTGCCAAGATATTTGCAAGATCTGTTAACTGCTTAGAACCAGTTGCTGGTGTAGCCTGTGGAAAATGTAAAAGTTGCTTATATTCCTTTTCTAAAGAGTGTATGGATATTATTGAAATAGATGCTGCCTCTAATAATGGCGTTGATGAAATAAGAGAACTTCGTAGTAAAGTTAATATTTTGCCTAGTGAATTAAAATATAAAGTATATATTATAGATGAGGTTCATATGTTATCAATTGGCGCTTTTAATGCTTTACTTAAAACAATTGAAGAGCCTCCAGAACATGTTATTTTTATATTAGCCACTACAGATCCAGAAAAAATACCTGCAACAATTATATCTAGATGTCAATGGTATTCTTTTAAAAAGATTAGCAATGATGATATAAAGAAAAGATTATCAGAGATAGTTAAAGCTGAAAATATAAAAATTGAAGATAATGTTCTTGATAAGATTGCTCAAGCTTCTGATGGGGGACTTCGTGATGCGATTGGACTTCTTGATAAACTAAGAGCTTTTTGTACTGATGAGATTACTTTAAATGATTTTTATGAGATAAATGGGGAAGTTAATGAGGAAGAATTAAAAAAACTAGAGAATTTAATATTTTCTTATGAAATAAGCGATGTTCTTTCAACTATTGAAAGTTATTATCAAAATGGTAAAAATTTAATACAAGTAGTTAAACAGTTGATGATTCTTATAAAAGATGAGCTTTTTGACCATTATTTAAATGATTCTGTACTTTCTTTTGATGAAGAAGAACTTGTTAACTTTCTTAATCTATTAAATGAACATCTTGTCGAGTTAAAAAAAGCTGATGATGTTAGATTGTCTATAGAGATATTCTTGTTACATTATATTAATGAACATAAAAATAAAGATTCTAAGGTGGAAGTTAGGAGTCAAGTAAATACTAATAATATAAAAGAAACTTCTTATGTAAGACCTGCAAAAGAAGTAAAAACTATATCCACAGAGACTGTGGAAAAAGAAAATAAAGAAAAAACTTTATCAACAGAAGTTGTTCAAAAAAATAATGAACAAACTCAAAAATATAAAGAGTTAATGTTAATAAGAAGTAAGAATACAATGATAGAAGCAGTTAAAGATGAACTTAATAAAGAAACTGCTAATCTTGAAAAGCTTAATGATTATACATTTGATCCTAATAATGGTTACCTTGCTTGTGAACTTTTAGATGGTAAGATTAGGGCTTCTAGTCCTAAGAATATTGTTATTAGTTATGATTATGAAGGAATGGTAGATAAGTTAAGCAATCATTTTGATAAATTAAATGATTTTTATAATGAAAAGACAGGCTCATCTAAAAAAATTGCTTTTATTACAACAGCAAAGTGGAATGAGTTAAAATTAGAATACATTAATCTACATAAACAAGGTAAACACTTTGAATATCAAGAAGAACCTGTATTGAATACTTTAGGAGAAGATGATAAAATAAATAGTGAATCTAACGACTTAATAAGTAAAACTATTGAGATGTTTGGAGATTTAGTAGAAGTTGAATAGAAAGAAGGAATATTATGAATATACAAGCGATGATGAAACAAGCTCAGAAATTACAAAGTGATATGATGAAAGTTAAGGACGAAATCGATAAGATGGAGTTTTCTAGTACTAATGGCTTAGTAACAGTTAAAATTAATGGTAAGAAAGAAATAGTGGATGTTAAAATTGCTAACGATTCTGATTTTTCTAGTGATGATTTAGAAATGCTTCAAGATATGATAGTTATTGCAGTAAATGATGCAATGAAACAAGTAGATAAAGTTACAGAAGAGAAAATGGGACGTTTTAGTTCTATACCTGGGTTATTTTAATGTATCCTGATAGTTTAAAGAGCTTAATAGAGAGTTTTGAAAATTTTCCTGGAATAGGGGAAAAGACGGCAGAGCGGATGGCTTTTTCTGTTCTTGGGTTTGATGAAGATAAATTTAGATTGTTACAAGAAAATTTAGAAGATGTTAAAAATAATATTCATCCATGTAAGATATGTAATACACTTACTGATAAAGATGAATGTGTGATATGCAGTTCTGACTTGAGAGAAAAAGGGACTATTTTAGTGGTAGAAGATTCTAAAATAGTGTTCTTGTTTGAAAAGTTAGGGACTTATAAAGGTCTATATCATGTTATTAATGGACTTATTTCACCACTTGATGATGTTAATCCTGAAGATATAGGACTTGATAAATTATTGGATAGAGTTAAGAATGAAAATATTAAAGAAGTAATACTTGCTTTAAAACCTAGTGTAGAAGGAGAGATAACTTCTTTATATATTAAAAAAATACTAGAAGGAATGAATATTGTTGTTACAAGACTTGCTAGTGGGGTACCTATAGGTGCTGATATGGAATATATAGATACTCTTACTTTGGAAAGAGCTTTAGAAGATAGAAAAGAACTTTCATAATTATAAATACTTTGTCATATGCTTTATTAGGTGAAGACTATGAAGCAAATTATGAAGAAAGTATGGCATGTTTTACAAAGAATAATAATTAGTACTTTTATACTGTATGGCTATAATTTAATTGCAACAAGATTTAACTTAGTTATTCCTATTAATGTTATTACAGTAGGCTCTGTTAGTTTACTTGGGTTTCCAATGCTCTTTGTTTTGGTTTTATTAAAAGTATTAATGTTTTAAAGGTGGTGTCTAATGGATTTAGAAGTAGAGTCTTTACAGCCTAAATTTTATAATGAGATAAATAAAGCTCTTGATAAGGGCTTTTTGTCGCATGCATATCTAATAGAGACTAATAATAATAGTTTAGAGGTTGTTAAGAAATATATTCTTTTCTTAGTAGAGAAGATATATGAAGACTCTTATAAAAATCATGATGTTACTATATCTAAAGATAAATTATTTCATTTAATTGAAAATAAAGAGTTTCCTGATTATATAGAAGTTAATCCGATTAATAATCAGATAAAAAAGGAACAATTACTATTTATTAGAGATGAGTTTTCTAGTAAATCACTTTATAATACAAGAAAAGTATATGTTGTATTTGAATGTGAAAAGATGAATGTTAGTGCTTCTAATACAATTTTAAAGTTTCTTGAAGAGCCAAGTGATGATGTAGTGGCTATCTTTGTTACTAGTAATCAATATAATATTTTAGATACTATTAAATCTAGATGTCAGATTATAAGGCTTCAATATGAAGATAGTAGTGATATTAGTTTTAGTGATGATGTTCTTTCTTTTGTTGAAGATATAAATAATAGAAAGAGTGATGATTTATTACTTAAGTTTAATTATTATAACAATAATTTGTTTAAAGATAAGAGTATGGCAACTAATTTTATTAGAGAAGTACTTAAGTATTATGAAGTATTGTTAAATAAAAAAGATGGCACTACTAAACTAGAAGAGATAATTAATATTGTCTCTATATTAGATAAAAGCTTTAAAAAATTAAAATATAATGTTAATATGAAGTTATGGATTGATGATTTATTGCTTTCTTTGATGGAGGTGTAGGATGAAATTATTAAAAATATCTTATATAGATGAAGTGTTTAACGATTATGATTATGTAAAATATCCTGATAATGTATTTTTTAAAATTGGTTGGGAGATTATTGTTAGAAATGATGATATGTTAAAGATTGCATCTATAGTGAGTATAGAAGATGAAGAAGATATAGATGTTACTACTTCTTTTGTTAGAGTTGCTACGAAAAGAGATAGGGAACAACATAATAAAAATAAAAAAGACAGTATAGAGGCTTTAACTTTTGCTCAAGAAAAATCTTTAGAGCTTAATTTGGATATGCATTTTATTTCATCATTTTATACGTTTGATAGAAAACAATTATTTCTTTCTTATACAGCGGATGCTAGAGTTGATTTTAGAGAACTTGCTAAAGTATTAGCACAACGTTATAAGACAAGAATTGAACTTAGACAAATTGGGGTTAGAGATAGAGCAAAGAAAGTAGGAGGACTTGGGCCTTGTGGGTTATTTTTATGTTGTAGTACCTTTTTAACTGACTTTGCTAGTGTTTCTATTAATATGGCAAAAAATCAGTTTCTAGCTTTAAATCCTACAAAGATAAATGGAAGTTGTGGTAGGCTTTTATGTTGTTTGAACTATGAAGATGAAGTTTATACAGAGTTGAAGAAAGGTATGCCTAATATTGGTAGTCTAGTAGAAACAAAAGAAGGTTTAGGTAAAGTTACAGAAGTAGATGTGTTTAAGAGAACATATAAAGCAGAGTTTAAAGATAAGGGAGTAATAGAGTTTAGTGTTAATGAGTAAAAAAATGGAGTTTTTGCATAATGGTAAGAACTTAATATTCTATTATGATGATGACTACTTTAAGATTACTACTGATAACCTTGCTCTTGCTAATTTTATTAAAATAAAAAATAAAGATAAATTATTAGTAGAGTTTGGTAGTGGACTTATGGCTATACCTTTACTTCTTTCTACTAGAACTAATATAAAGATAGTGGGAATTGAAAAAGATGATAAAGCTTCTAAACTTTCAGAGATGACGATAAAAGATAATCATTTAGAGGAGAGAATTAAAGTTATTAATGATGATATTAATAATTTAGATAAATATTTTCCTATTAACTCTATTGATGTTATAGTTTGTAATCCTCCATATTTCCTTTTAGAGAATGAATCTAGTGTTAGTAATAAAGACTATTTAAAGATGGCTAGACATGAAGGTAATATGACTATAGAGATGATAGCAAGATTATCAAAAATCTATTTAAAAGATGGAGGAAGTCTATTTTTGATACAAAGAGCGGATAGATTGTTTGAAATTAGAGATGTTTTAATTAAGAATAATTTGGCGATTAAAGAGCTTCAGTTTATTTATCATGATTTAGAGAAATGTGGAAAGTTAGTGTTAGTGGAAGCGAGAAAAAGTGGTAAGGAACATGGATTAAAGGTGTTAAAGCCTATTATTTTAGAGAAAGAAAGTAGTGATGTTAATGGATAAACCAAGTTTATATTTGATACCAACTCCAATAGGTAATTTGGATGATATTACTATTAGAGGGCTAAAGACTTTAGAACTTGTTGATGTTATACTTTGTGAAGATACTAGGGAGACTTCTAAATTACTTAGTAAATATAATATAAAAAATAAATTAGTTAGTTGTCATGAGTTTAACGAAGATAAAATGAAAGATAAGGTACTTGGCTTTTTAGAATCAAGTTTAAATGTAGGCTTAGTTACTGACCAGGGTACTCCTTTAATTAGTGATCCTGGCTATAGAATAGTTGACTATATTTCATCACATGATTATAATATTGTGAGCTTACCAGGGGCGACAGCATTTGTTCCTGCTTTAACTATTTCTGCTCTAGCACCGTCTCCTTTTACTTTTTATGGTTTTCTTAATGCCAAGAAAAATAAACAGATAAAAGAATTAGAGACTTTAAGAAACCATCCTTATACATTAATATTTTATGAGGCTCCTCACAGATTAATAGATACTTTAAATAATATTAAAGATGTCTTTAGTGATAGAAATATTTGTGTAGTTAGAGAAATATCTAAAAAGTATGAACAAGCGATTAGAGGTAAAATAAGTGAAGTATTGACAAGGAACTTTCCTATTAAGGGAGAATTTGTTATTGTGGTAGAAGGTGCTAAGTTAGAATTTGACTTTAATAGTATGAGTATTGTAGAACATGTTAATTATTATATAAAAGATGGTAATACTAAAAATGATGCTATTAAGTTAGTAGCAAAAGAAAGAGGTATTCCTAAGTCTATTGTCTATAAAGAATATCTTGATAATAATAAATAAATTATTTCCCGGGAAATAATTTTAGAGGTGGTTTTAATTATGAAATTAATTGTTGGACTAGGTAATGTTGGAAAAGAATATGAAAATACAAGACATAATATGGGATTTATGTTAGTAGATAGGTATTTAGAGTATAAAAATATTCCTTTAAAATTTAAAGAAAAGTTTAATGCTATGTATGTAGAGACTACTATTAATAATGAGAAAGTTATCTTTATTAAACCTACTACTTATATGAATAATTCTGGTATTGCAGTTAGAGCTTTTCTAGACTTTTATAAATTAGATGTTCAAGATGTCTTAGTAATTAGTGATGACCTTGATTTAGATTTAGGTAAGTTTAGATTAAGAAGAAATGGTAGTAGTGGGGGACATAATGGGTTAAAGAGTATTATTTCCCATCTTGGAACTGATGGTTTTAAAAGACTTAGAATAGGTATTTCTAATGATAAAGATGATGTTATTAATTATGTCTTATCTAAATTTAGTAAAAAGGAACTTAATGAGATAGATACAATGTTTGATACTCTAGTTAATGTTTTAGATGATTATTTTGTAATGGACTTTACCTCTTTGATGAGTAAATATAATAGAAAGGGGTAATTATGAAAGTATTTGATAACTTCTTTGAGAAAATTTATGATAAAGATATCGCTCTTACAGGGATGACTGAAGAGCTTTTTGGCATTTATGTAAATAAGCTTTATGATAATAAGAAAAACATTTTGATAGTTACTTCTAATCTAGTAGAGTCTAATAGTTTATATAGAAGTATTAGTAATTATACAGATAATGTGTATTTATTTCCAATGGATGATTTTTTAACTAGTGAAGCGATGGCGATTAGTCCTGATTTAATGGTTACAAGACTTGAGACAATGGAAGCGATTAGTAAGGATAGTCATGCTATTGTTATTACTAATTTAATGGGTTATTTAAGATATTTACCTCCAAAAAAAGAATATTTAAAGAGTGTTTTATCTTTAAAGGTAAATTATGAGATTAGTCCAAAAGAGTTAGTAGAAAGACTTACTAATATAGGTTATGAGAGGACTACTTTAGTTACAAAGACTGGGGAAATTGGGGTTAGAGGTTTTGTTATAGATATTTTTCCATTAGGTGAATCTAATCCTGTTAGATTAGAGTTTTTTGGCGATACAATAGATTCTATTAGATATTTTGATGGTAAGAGTCAAAAGTCTTTAAATGAAATTAAAAGTATTGAAATATATCCTTATACAGAAATATTTTCTAATGATACTTTTATTCCAGAAGAGAAAAGAAATACTAAGTATTTAAGTGAATATTCTGATGTAACTAATATTGGTGGTTATTTAGATAATCATGTAATTATTTATAAAGATAAAAGTGCAATATTAATTAATTATAAACAGATATGTACAGATATTTTAGAGTATAGAGAAGAGAAAGATAGTGACTTTAAAGGTAGTTATATGGCATCATTTGATGATATCTATGAAAACGATGCCCTACATTATTTAACGGTTGATAATTTAGATAAGTCTTTAAAGATAATAGATTTTAAGAGTAAGGAATTACCTTTATTTAATGATGATATAGAAGGTATTACTAAGTATATTAGAGAAAAGTTATATGCTAATTATACAGTTATTGTTTGTTTAAAAGATTATCAGTTACATAGTTTTAGAAGTAAGATATCTTTGCCTATTATGGATACTACTATGGATGAAATCTATCCTAATAAGCTTAATTTAGTTAACTTTAGTTTAGATAGTGGTTTTCAGTATAAGAATTATATCTTTTTAACTAGTAGGGAATTATTTAGAAATAATGAGAAGGTTAAGAAGTATAAGACTAAGTTTAAATATAATACCAAGATAACTGATTTAAATAAATTAGAGATAGGGGATTATGTTGTTCATCAAGTTCATGGTATTGGCATTTATAATGGTTTAAAGACTTTAAGTCAACAAGGTGTTTTAAAAGACTATATAGAGGTTTTATATCAAGGTAATGATAAGCTTTATATTCCTGTTGAAAAGATAGATATGCTTTATAAATATACTGGTAAAGAAGGAGTTCGTCCTACTATTTATAAACTTGGTGGTAAAGAGTGGGAAAAGGTTAAAGCTAGAGTTAAAAGTAAAGTTCAAGATATGGCTAATGACTTATTAAGAGTACAAGCGGAACGTGAAAGACAAAAAGGTTTTGCTTTTTCTCCTGATAATGAGCTACAAAAAGAGTTTGAAGATGCTTTTCCATATGTTGCAACAAATGATCAGTTACTTGCTACTAAACAGATAAAAGAAGATATGG
>CAMMBO010000035.1 GCA_946494435.1 uncultured Mycoplasmatota bacterium | reverse complement strand
TATCGGGAAGAAGTAGGAGCATTTCAAAATATTGAAGAGTTAAAAGAAGTTAATGGCATAGGAGATGCTATCTTTGATGATATTAAGGAAAGTATTACTATTTAAATCTATTTATATTACGTTATTTATAATTAGTTTGATTTATCTTGTTATTTATATAAATATAGATTTTACCTCCAAGTTTGAAGGGAGTGAAACCAAAGTAGAAGGAGTAATAGAATCTATAGAATATCAAGGTAATAAAATGACACTGACACTTAAAACAAAAGAAAAACTTATCGCCACTTATTACTTCGATACCGAAGAAGAATTAAATAAAACAAAGAAAGAACTTTCATTAGGTGATACTCTTACTTTAAAAGGAGAGTTAAATGAACCCATTTCTAGTAAAAATTTTTATGGTTTTTCCTATCCTACCTACCTAAAATACCAAAAGATTTTTTATATAATGAAAGTATCTGATTATTATATTAAACATAAAAATAGTAATATTTTATATAGTATTAGAAATGTTGTTAGAAGTAGTATTAGTAATGATAAAGTAGGAAGTTATATAAAAGTTTTCTTCTTAGGAGATGATACTTCCTTTGATACTACTTTAGAAGAAGATTTTAGAAATCTTGGTATTTCTCATCTTTTCGCTCTATCAGGAACACAAATAAGTTTTCTAATTTCTATTATTACTCTACGTAAGAAAACCATAAATCTTAATAATTTGCTTTTTATCTTTAGCATTCTAATTTGTTATTACCTAATAATAGAAGACTGTGCAGCGATTGATAGAGCCTTAATATTTAGTTTAGTATTTTCTCTTAATAACACTTTTAACTTGAATATTAGACCTCTTTTCTTAATTCTATTATCTTTAAGTATACTATTCTTTATAAATCCCTATTACATATTTGATGTAGGATTTCAGTACTCTACCGTTATAAGTTGTACGTTAATCTTATACATGAATAATAAGAAAAGTAAAGGTAAGATAATAGACTTATTAGAAGTATCATGGGTAAGCTTCTTAGTTAGTTTACCCATTTCTTTATATCATTTTTCTTATACTAATCCTCTTAGTATAGTTTATAATCTATTCTATGTTCCTTTTATTAACGTAATTATATTTCCCTTATCTATAATTTGTTTCTTTATACCTTATTTATTTTTTATCTTAGAGTTTTTTATAAATATCTTTGAAGGAAGTGTTACATTCTTATCTCACTTTAATATAGGTTATATAACTCTAGCACGGTTTAATATAGTTTATTATTTATTATACTATATCCTAATATTTAGTTATTTATTTGTTAAGGCAAAGAAGAAGATATTTTTATTCTTAATACTACTTTTGGTAGTAATACATTACTCTTATCCTAAAATATTTTCAAAAGATGCTTTATATATGATAGATGTAGGGCAGGGAGACTCATTCTTAATTACATCTAATAATAAGTCTATGTTAATAGATACAGGAGGGGTTATGTCTTATTATACTGAAGAGTGGATGCAGTATGAAAAGACAAGTAGTGGTGTTTATTTAGTTAATTTTCTTAAAACTTTAGGAATAACAAAATTAGATTACTTAGTCCTAACTCATGGAGATTATGACCATGCAGGGGAAGCTTTAACAATTATGGATGAAATAGAGGTTAAAAATGTTTTCTTTAATGGTAATGAGTTAAATACCTTAGAGAAAAAGATATGGAAGAGTTCTTCTAATCATTACAAATTAACAGAAGGAGATAGCTTTAATTTAGGTAACTTTAACTTTTTAGTTATATCTAATACTTATCCTGATGAAAACGACAGTAGTTTAGTTTTATATAGTACTGTTTATGATAAGAGATTACTGTTTATGGGAGATGCTAGTATTAAGAGTGAGGAATACATATTAGATAATTATGATATAAGTGATATTGCAATACTTAAAGTAGGACATCACGGCTCTAGAACTAGTAGTAGTGAAGAGTTTATAGATAAAGTTAATCCTACTTATGCTTTAATATCAGCAGGAATAGATAATAAATTTAATCATCCCCATAAAGAAGTAATTGAAAGACTAGAAGAAAATGGTTCAATTATTTACAACACTCAAATAAATGGTATGGTTATGTTTGACTTTACTAATAATAAAATTAAAACTTATCAATAAAAAGTCCCGACATTGTCGGGGAACTTGAGTTATAGTAATGAAAAGTTTAGATATTAAAATTGTGAAAGTGTATTAGACAATGATTATGAATGGAGTCAAAAAAAGTTTAATGATAGATTTTTACTTTTCAAAAACTAGATTTAATTATAATTGTTTGTTATAATTTGTGTAATGTAAGCAATGCAAAACGAAAGGATGTGCAATTATGATAAAACCAAAAATGTTAAGAAAAGGAGATAAAATTGCAATTGTTAGTTTATCTTGGGGAGGATTAGGAGATAAAAATTTAATTCATAAATATTATATTGCCAAAGAAAGATTAGAAAACGATTTTGGTTTAGAAGTTGTTACTATGCCTAATGCTTTAAAAGGAACTGAATATATTTATAATCATCCAGAGAAAAGAGCAGAAGACTTGATGAATGCTTTTAAAGACGAAAGTATTAAAGGAATATTTTGTGCAATAGGTGGTGATGATACTATTAGATTATTACCATATATAGATTATGAAATAATTAAAAATAATCCAAAAATATTCATGGGATATTCTGATACTACAGTTAATCATTTCATGATGAATAAAGCTGGACTTGTTTCGTTCTATGGACCATCTATTATGGCTGAGTTTGGAGAATATGTAAAGATGTTTGATTATACAAAAGAAGCTGTTAAGAATATTTTATTTAGCAAATGTAATAATTATGAAATTAAATCAAGCGAAGTATGGTCTGGTGATTATTTAGACTGGGATGAAAAAAATATTAATATTGCAAAAAAAATTAATTAAAGAGTTGCATGGTTATGAAATTCTACAAGGAAGTGGTGTAATAACTGGTAAACTATTAGGAGGGTGTATAGATGTTTTTCCTATGATAGTAGGGACAGAAATTTGGCCTACTAAAGAAGAATGGAAAGATAAAATATTACTTATTGAAACTAGTGAAGATAGACCTAATCCTATTTATATAACTTACTATTTAAGAAATTTAGGCGCTTTAGGAATATTTGATGAAATTAAAGGTATTATTGTTGGTAAACCACAAGCTGAACAATACTATGAAGAATATAAAGAAGTCTATAAAAAAGTATTGAAAGAATTTAACAAAGAAACGTTGCCAGTACTATATAATGTCAATATAGGACATAGCGAATCAATAGGAATCTTGCCATTAGGAACAGAAATTGAAGTGGATTTTGATAAGAAAAAAATATATCTAAAAGAATCACCAACAATTAATTAATTATAAGAAATGACAAGAGACTAATACATGATAACTAGTATTAGTCTCTATTAGTAATAGTAATTTTATCTAGTTTTGGATTTAACTTTAATATTTCATTTCTAGACATATGAACAACTCTTTTCTCATCTAAATTATGGTTATTTTAATAATCTTTATATTCTTTTAAAAGTGCATTTAACTTTTTGGTAGATAACTTCTTTAAAGTTTTTCTTGCATTTTTTAATTCTTCAATATTATCTATTGTTAATTTAGTATTAAGCTGTCCATAACTATCCTCACTTATCACACTTTCTTTAGGATTGTCATAACTTATATAAAAATTATAATAATGGAATAACTGATGCAATTTACCTCTTGTTTTATCTAGAGCGATCACTTCAATATAATCATCTTTAATATCTGCAATAACCATAGGATGTTTAACTGCTGAAACAACATCTGTTTGATATCTAACTTTTAGCCATAATACTTGTCCAACTTCTAAGTCGCCCTTTATTAGATTTTTAATGCTTCTATTAAACCTTTATATCTATGTTTATATTCTTCAATATTATCTTCTAAATTCATTATTGGAGCATTATATGTATTATCACTTAGTTTAATCCATTCTGGATCTTCATGTGTTATTTCAATTAACTCATCATAAGTTGCATTTTCTAAAGCTATATAGATTTTATCTAAAAAAGTTTTAATTTTAGATGGTAGATTAATTTGTTCATTTCTTGCCGTTATTATAGAATAATTATTTACAATTTCTTTAATTACAGGCCCATTATCATATGCAACAAAATTATCATTAAAAAGTTTCTTACCATATTTAGCCATATAAACAACTTGTGATAAGAATAAATATTTATTTAATCTTATATTGCCTTCGTATGATTTTCTATTATTTTTCTCTACAATGTTATTATTAAATAAGACTCTATCTTTATCTTTCGATAAAAAATATTTCGCAACATCATCTGCTTTTACCATAATTTCACCATCCCTTCTAATAATAGAATAACATTATAATTTATACTATTGTTCGTCTCTTGTGTATATATTAACATACTTTTCTAAATATGTATAGCATTATTTTAATTTCATTAAATTTACTAAAAAACAAACCCTAATAAGAAACGACAAATTATTCGTTTCTTTTTTTATATACTTAAAACGGTGGTAGGAATGAAAGTATATTTAGATCTAATATTCTTTATTAATTTCATGTTTGATTTACTCCTTTTAATGACTGTTAGTATTGAGTGTAAAGTCTTTTCTAAAAAAAGAAGATTAGTAATATCTTCGTTTCTAGGAAGTCTTAGTACCTTTCTTTTATTCCTACCCTTAAATAATATTTCTTTATTTCTTTTTAAAGTAGTAATAAGTATTATTATGATTTTAGTTGGCTTTAAGATAACATCTAAAGAGTTATTTTTTAATCTTATAAAGAGTCTTTATGGCAATAGTATTATCTTAGGAGGACTTATCTACTTTTTAAATAATCAGTTTAGTTATAAACAAAAAGGTTTTATCTTTATTCATGATGGAACTAGTCTAAACTTAATTATTATTTTAGTTAGTAGCCCTATAATCTTTTATCTATACCATAAAACAATGGAGAATGAGAAAAAGAAAAGAGAACTATTACATAAAGTATCTATTAAATGTAAAAAAGGTGTAGTTAATATTTTAGGATTTTTAGATACTGGTAATAATATTAAAGACCCTTATAAGAAAAGAGGAGTTATTTTAATTAATTCTAGTGAAATAAATCTTAGTTTAGAAGAATCTATTTTAGTACCATTTAAAACAGTAGATTCTAATAGTTTACTTAGATGTATAGAAATAGAGGAATTAAAGATAGATGATAATTTAATTACAAAGAAATACCTATTAGGTATTAGTCCTAAAAAAATAGAAATAAAGGGAGCATCTTGCATACTTCCCAATATAATAGAGGAGGAATTAAAATGATTAGTTTACTTTACTTAGTAGCATTTTTACTTGATAAGAGTTGTGAGATATTTTATGTAGGTAGTAGTGATATCTTACCAGAACCATTATCTAAAGAAGATGAAGAAGCCTATTTAGTTATGGCGATGGATGGTGATATTCATGCAAGAGATGTATTAATAGAACATAACCTGAGATTAGTCGTATTTCTTGCTAAAAAGTATGAAAATACTAAAGTGGATTTAGAAGATTTGGTTAGTATAGGTACAATTGGCCTTATAAAGGGAATAAATACTTTTAAACCTGATAAAAATATAAAACTTGCAACTTATGCTTCACGTTGTATTGATAATGAGATATTAATGTATTTGAGAAAGATTAAGAAGTCTAAAACAGAAGTTAGTATCGACGCATCACTTAGTTTTGATGCTGAAGGTAATGAGTTACATCTTGAAGATATTTTAGGAACTGATGCTGATATAGTTACTAAGGGAATAGAAGAAGAGACTGATAAAAAATTAATGTTAGATGAAGTTATGAAACTAAATCCAAGAGATAGGGATATTATTATATTAAGATATGGACTTATGGGCCATAATGAATTAACTCAAAAAGAGGTTGCAGAACTACTTGGTATAAGTCAATCTTATATTTCAAGAATAGAAAAGAAAGTGATTAGGAGGTTAAAGAATATAGTTAAGTATTCGTAAGATTATGAAAAGTGAAAAAGAAGAGTTAATGAAGCTTAGATATTTATATAAAATAAAACAGAGTAAAGACTTGGGCCTTGTTAATAATGATATTGATTTTAAGAATAAATACTTTAAAGACTTAGAAGAGTTTAAAAGAAAATATATAGGAATTAAATAGAAATATTTAGTTCTTTTTCGTTGACTTAAAGATTTAATTTTATTATAATTTAATTGATAATAATTATCAATAAGGTGTAGATATGGAAAGAAATACAATACAAAGACAAGAGATAATAGAAGTGTTAAAGAATAGTTATAATCATCCTACTATTAAAGAGTTGTGTGATCTATTAAAGGATAAAAATATAGGACAAGCGACTGTTTATAGAACAGTTAAAAGTTTAGTTAGTGATGATATAATTAGAAGAGTAGAATGTCCTGATGGTATTCACTATGATTATAGAAAGAACCATTATCACTTTTATTGTCTTAAGTGTAATAAAATTACTGATGTATTTCTAGATAAAAATATAATTGATAATATGTTATCAGCATTAGCTTCTAATTTAAAAGATGTTAGACACATTAACTTAGTATTTGAAGGTATATGTGATAGTTGTAAAGGAAAGAGTAGTTATGGAATTAAATAAAGCGGTAAGGATTGATGAAGATAATCCTAGTATTAAAAGAGTTAAAGAAAGATGTATTAACTGTGGTAGATGTAAGACTATCTGTAGAGATGTTGTAGGAATTAACTATGATGAGAAATGTAAGGAAACAGTGTGTATAAACTGTGGGCAGTGTATTTTAAATTGTCCTGTTGGGGCCTTAGTTCCTAAATATGATTATAAGAGAGTCTTAGATTATTTGCATGACACTGATAAAATTGTAACTATATCAGTAGCACCTGCAGTTAGAACCTCAATTGGTGAGGGTTTTGGACTAGAACCAGGTACATTTCTTGAAAAAGAGTTAGTTGGAGCTTTAAAAGAAGTAGGTTTTGACTATGTCTTTGATGTTACCTTTGGTGCAGATATGACTGTTATGGAAGAAGCACATGAGTTAGTTAATAGATTAAAGGACAAAGGTACTTTACCTATGTTTACTTCATGTTGTCCATCCTGGGTTAAATACTTAGAAATATATCATCCAGATAAATTAGATCATCTATCTACTGTTAAGAGTCCAATTGGTATTCAAAGTTCTGTTATTAATACTTACTTTTTAAAAATGATGAACATACCAAAAGAAAAAATAGTTAATGTTGTAGTAGCACCTTGTACTGCTAAGAAGTTTGAAATAAGAAGAACAGAAATAGGTATGGATGTATGTCTTACTACTAGTGAATTAGTACTGCTTTTAAAAGAATCAGGCATTGATATTACTAAAACAAAACCCCAAGAGTTTGATTCTCTTTTATCAAAAGGAAGTGGTGCAGGACTTATCTTTGGTAGAAGTGGGGGAGTATTAGAGTCAGTTTTAAGATGTGTTAACTATATAATAACAGGAGAAGATAAAATTATAGACTCTTTAGCTCTTGAAGAAAATGAAAAAAGTGGTACAATAAATAAGGCAACGATAAATATTGGCCCATATAAATTAAGAGTTGCTAGTATCCAAGGTATGAAGAATGTTGAAGAAGTACTTAAAGACTTAGATAGTTATGACTTTATAGAAGTTATGAATTGTCCTCTAGGATGTGTATCAGGTGGAGGACAAGTACTTAATACTATTAGTAAGATGGATGAAATAAATAAAAAACGAGCTTTATCCTTAGAAGAAGATGATAAAAATAATAGTATTAGATTTTGTTATAAAAATCCTGATGTTATAGATATCTATAAGACATATCTTGACTATCCTAATAGTCCTAAGGCAATAAAACTTATTCATACTAATTTTAAAGATAGAAGTAGTATATTAAGAGAGAAATCTCTTTAATATAAATAAATTATAGAAAGAAGGTATTAAATATGGAATTAAAAGGTTCAAAAACTGAACAAAACTTAATGACAGCATTCGCTGGAGAAAGTCAAGCTCGTAATAAATATACATATTACGCATCTAAAGCTAGAAAAGATGGCTATGAACAAATCGCTGCTATCTTTGAAGAAACTGCTAATAATGAAAAGGAACATGCAAAACTTTGGTTTAAAGAGTTACATGGTGGGGATATTCCTGATACTATGACCAACTTAGAGGATGCTGCTGCTGGTGAAAACTATGAGTGGACTGATATGTATAAAGGCTTTGCTGAGACTGCTAGAGAAGAAGGATTCGATCGTTTAGCATTCTTATTTGAAAGTGTTGCAAAGATTGAGAAAGAACATGAAGAAAGATACTTAACACTTCTTAAGAATGTTAAAGATGATAGAGTATTCCATAAAGATGGAGATAAGATTTGGATTTGTCGTAACTGTGGACATGTATATGTTGGTAAAGATGCACTTGATGTATGTCCAGTATGTAATCATCCACAAGCTTTTATGGAAGTTAAAGCAGATAATTATGAATAAAAGGGCTTGTCTAAGTTCTTTTTTTCTGCTATTATTAAGTTAACAAAGTAGAAAAGGAGTAATCAAATATGACTAATCTAATTTATTAGGGTAAAAATAATTCGTCAATCTACATTTATCAATCTGAAACTAGCATCCGTTTACAATATGTTATCTGGGGGGGGGCAGTTTAATAGTAGATTAAGTAATAAAACTACTTTCTTTCATTGTGATATAAGAGCAGGATAAGTATATCTTGTTCTTTTTAATGTCAAAAATATTGATATAAAATATTAAACATGATAATATTTGAATATAGAATAAAAGATAATAATTTAGATAATACTAGAAAGTAGGAGGAGTAAAATGAAAAGAAAAGGGAATATAGTAATAATAGCATTAATACTAGTAATGATAGTATCTATAATAGGAGTAAGTTATGCAGCCTTTAGTTATAGTAAAACTGGAACTAAAGTAAACTCAATAACAACAGGTGCGATAACAATGAGATATGAAGAAAGTGATAATATTATAAATA
>CAMMBO010000034.1 GCA_946494435.1 uncultured Mycoplasmatota bacterium | reverse complement strand
AGAAAATGAGAAGAAAAGAGATAAACTCTGCAAGACTTGATGGCTATGATGATGGTTATGATAATGGTTATGATAATGGCTACGAAAACGGAATTACTAAAGGAAAAGAAGAGGGTGCTAAGGCAAAAGAAATAGAAATTGCTAAGAATCTTCTTAATATATGTACCCCTAAAGAAGATATAATAAAGGTTACTGGACTAGGTATAGAAGAGCTAGAGGACTTAACTGACTAAATATTACAAAACTGATAGATACATTTTATCAGTTTTTTGTATATAAGGAAATTGCGTTTTTTAACGAATAAAACCGAATAAATGTATTGACAAACATATTTTCTATAATGTACACTTAAGTTACAAATATTAAGCAGGGGGAAATGGATTATGGAGATATATAAAGCATATAAGTTTAGATTATATCCAACAGATGACCAAAAGAGATTAATAAACAAAACTTTAGGATGTAAAAGATTTGTATATAATCATTATCTTAATTATTTAAAAGATAATAATAGTATAAATAGATTTGATTTACATAAAGATTTACCTAAATTAAAAGAAGAAAATGAATTTTTAAAAGAAGTAGATTCAACTGTATTACGTTCTGCTGTAGATGATTTAAGTAAAGCATTTAATGATTATTATGCTAAAATAAAAGGCTATCCTAAATTTAA
Source organism: uncultured Mycoplasmatota bacterium (assembly GCA_946494435.1). Next base: position 8,613 of record CAMMBO010000034.1, on the reverse strand, counting down.
AAATAGATTTAGTAAACAGTCTTATAGAACTAGTTGTATAAAAAGTACTTATAAAGAAAAAGAATATAGTAATATAGAAGTAGATTTATTGAATAGATTTATAAAATTACCTAAGCTAGGTAAAATAAAAATAAGAGGTTATAGAAATAAAGAAAGAATAGATGGTAAAATATTAAATGCAACTATATCAAGAGAATCTACATGTAAATACTATGTAAGTGTAGTTGTAGTAGAAGATATCTTAATAGAGAAAGTAACACCTACTACTATAGTAGGAATAGACTTAGGTATAAAAGATTTAGTAGTAACAAGTGATGGCATTAAATATAGTAATCTGAAAGTATTAATGAAGTTTGAAAAGAGATTAAAAAGGTTACAAAGAAAGTTATCAAGACAAATTAAAGGTAGTAAAAACTATTTAAAGACAAAAGAAAAAATAGCAAGATTACATGCTAAGATTAAAAATTATAGAAAACATTATTTAAATGATATTGCAAATGAAATAGTTGATGAACATGATATTATAGTAACAGAGAGTTTATTAGTAAAAGATATGTTTAAAGATAAGAAAAAAACATTTAATAAAAGTCTATCAGATGCTGCTGTTAGTAGATTACGTTCTCTAATAGAGTGGAAATGTAAGATAAAAGGAAAGATTTATTATAAGATAGATACTTATTATCCAAGTAGTCAAATATGTAGCTATTGTGGATATAAGAATAGTAAGTTAAAAGATTTAAGTATAAGAGAATATAATTGTCCTAAATGTGGCTCACATAATGATAGAGATATAAATGCAAGTTTAAACATATTGTTAGAAGGATTAAAGTTACACTATAATTTAGAGAGTTTAGTTTAGATAAAAGTTTTAGATAGACAAAATAATAGTTTAATAGTAAAATCAAATTAGTACGGTAGCGACTATCGGAATTTAAGCCTATGGAGAATAGAGGTTACTCTATCTATGAAGTAGGAATCCTTGGAGATAACGACAAGGGAGAAACAAAATTTATTTTGTTTTATTTGTTCATGTATTTCTTTAACTTTTAATGTATAATATATGTAGTTGTAGAGGTGAGTTATGAGTATATATGATTTAACTATAGATGAATTAACAGAATACTTTCTAAAAATAGGTGAGAAAAAATATTATGCTACAGAACTTTTCTCATGGCTTTATAATAAGAGAATTACTTCTTTTAGTGATGCAACTAATATAAAGAAAGAGACAAGAGAAAAACTAAGTAAAGACTTTACTATTTCTAATATAGAGATAGTTACAGTAGAAAAAGCTAAAGACGTTAGAAAGTACTTATTTAAACTTAGAGATGGTGAACATATTGAAGCCGTACTTATGAACCATGATTATGGCAATAGTCTTTGTATATCTAGTCAAGTAGGATGTAATATGGGCTGTAAGTTTTGTGAATCAGGTAGACGTAAGAAGGTCCGTAATTTAGCTACTGGAGAGATGGTAGAGCAAATACTTAAAGTAGAAAATGAGTCTGACCTTAGAATTAGTCATGTTGTTATTATGGGAATAGGAGAGCCTTTTGATAATTATGATAATATTTGTAACTTTATAAGAATTATAAATCATCCTAAAGGCCTTAATATAGGGGCAAGACATATAACTGTATCAACTTGTGGACTTGTTCCTAAAATACTAGAATTTAGTGAGTTTCCTTATCAAGTAAATCTTGCGATTAGTCTACATGCTCCCAATGATAAACTAAGAGGTGAAATAATGCCTATCGCTAAAGCTTATCCTTTAAAAGATTTGATAAATGCTATTAAAATATATTTAGAGAAGACTAATAGAAGAGTAACCTTTGAATATATAATGCTAGCTGGAGTTAACGATAGTGCTGATAATGCTTTAGAACTTGTTCATTTACTTAAAGGAATAAACTGCTATGTTAATTTAATACCATATAATGAAACAGAAGCTTTACAGTATAAACGAAGTAACCCTTTAACAATTGCCAAGTTTTATGATATACTAAAGAAAAACAATATTACAGTTACAATTAGGCGAGAATTTGGTGGTACTATTAGTGCTGCTTGTGGACAGCTTAGAAGTAAGAAGGAGGAAATATGAAATCGTTTTATTTAACTGATGCAGGAAAGGTTAGAGACCATAATGAAGATAGTGTTCTAATAGTACACAATAGTGATAATGATACACTTATGGCAATCGCTGATGGTATGGGGGGACATTCTGCAGGAGAAGTCGCATCCTCTATCGCTATAACTCATCTTGCTAAAGACTTTAATGAAAACTTTCACAATATGAGTAAGATGGATGCTGTTAACTTTTTAAGAGATAGTGTTAATGAAATTAATGATAGTATTTTTAGACATGAGAAGACTCATCCTGAAAGTAAAGGTATGGGAACAACCCTTGTTACCGCTATCATTACTAAAGACTATATATTATTTGGTAATATTGGTGACTCCTCAGGTTTTGTTATTAAAGATAATAAACTTCATAAAGTAACATATGACCATACATTAGTAAACTTATTGGTCTCAGCTGGAGAATTAACAGAAGAAGAAGCTAAGGACCATCCTAAGAAAAATGTTTTGATGAAAGCACTTGGGGCAAATGACCCAATAGATATAGATATCTTTGATTGTGATATGGAAATAGATGCTATACTTTTATCTAGTGATGGACTTACTAATATGTTAGATGAAGAGTCTATTGAAAAAGTCTTAACTGGAGAAGGAGATATTGAAGATAAAGTTATAAAATTAATTAGGAAAGCGAATAATCGAGGGGGTACTGATAATATATCAGTAGCATACTTAATTTTAGGAGAAGGTGAAGAATAATGGTTACAAAGGGGCAAAAAATTAATGGTCGTTATGAGATAATTAAATCAATAGGCGAAGGTGGTATGGCTAATGTCTATCTTGCATATGATACTATACTTGATAGAAATGTGGCGATAAAAGTATTAAGAGGTGACCTTGCAAATGATGAGAAGTTTGTAAGACGTTTTCAACGTGAAGCTTTATCAGCATCAAGTCTTTCTCATCCTAATATTGTTGCCATGTATGATGTAGGAGAAGATAATGGGCTTTATTATATTGTTATGGAGTACGTGGAAGGAAAGACTTTAAAACAATTACTTAAAAAACGTGGTAGTCTAACATTATCAGAAGCGATAGATATCATGTTACAATTAACAGATGGTATGGCTCATGCCCATGACTCATATATCGTTCATAGGGATTTAAAACCACAAAATATAATGATACAAGATGATGGACAAATTAAAATAACAGACTTCGGTATTGCTATGGCTCTTAACTCTACCCAATTAACACAAACTAATTCAGTAATGGGTTCAGTTCACTATTTACCACCTGAACAAGCAGCAGGTAAAGGGGCAACTATTAAGAGTGATATTTATTCGATGGGAATTATTTTCTATGAATTATTAACAGGAGAATTACCTTTCAAAGGAGATAGTGCTGTTGAAATTGCCCTAAAACAAATGAAAGAACCTCTACCTGATGTTCATAAATTAAATAATGACATTCCTCAAAGTATCGAAAATATTATTTTGAAAGCCACTGCTAAGAACCCTAAAAATAGATATGATGATGCTAAGAGTATGCATAATGACTTATTAACCGCTTTAAATGATGATAGAATAAATGAACCACCTTATGTTTATCCATATCCTGAAAATGAAGTGGATGAGACGACAAAAATAATGAAACCAATTAGTGATGAAAATGAAGGTATCGCTACACCTATTACTGATGAAAAGGTAAAAAAATCTAATAAATTAATCATCGCTTTATCAATAATCGCTGGCGTTATCGTGGTAGCATTAATATCAGTGTTCTTTATTATCCCTGCCTTAACAGCCGAAAAAGATGTCAAAGTACCAGATGTTAGTGGCATGACAGTTAGTAAAGCGGAAGATACCCTTGAAGATGCCGGACTTACTGTTAATAGTAAAATAGAAGAAGTAAGTAGTGAAGATGTTAAGAAAAATAGAATTATTAGAACTGACCCAAAAAGTGGTAGTACTGTTAAAGAGGGGACAAGAGTAACTCTTTATAAATCAACAGGTGTTAAGACATATGAACTTGAAAACTATGTTAATATGGATGTTAATGAAGTAAGAAAGACTCTAGAAGATATGGGACTAGAAGTTAAAATCCAACAGATAGAACCTGATTCTACAACTTGTTCTGTAATAGGACAAAACCTTGTTATTTCTCAATCACTTGATGAAGGTAGTGAAGTTAAATCAGGAGATGATATAACATTAACAGTTCTAAAAGACATTACTTTCCCAGATTGGTATTTACAAACAGCAGATGCAGTAACAAGTTGGGCAAATAATGCCTGTGTAACTGTAACAACAGAATATCAAGATGTAACAGATAAAAATATGGCTGGTAAGATTATTACTCAATCACGTCCTAATGGTTCTACAGTTAGAAATAATGATAGTGTAACTATTACAATTGGTAGATTAGTAGAGTCTAAGGATGATGATACTACTACAACAGAACAAGAAGGAAATAATGGCAATAATAACAATAACAATAACAATAATTCCAATTCTTCATCAAATCCAAGTTCTCAAAGTAATGATTAGGAGAAAAAATGCAAGGACAAATTATTAAAATAAGTAGTAATAGACATATAGTATCTAGTAATAATAAAACTTATAATACAATACCTAGAGGTAAATTTAGAAAAGATAAACTAATACCTAAAGTTGGGGATTATGTTAGATTTAATGAGAAAAGTTTAGTAATAGAAGAAATATTACCTAGGAAAAATACCTTTAATAGACCTATGGTTAGTAATATTGATAGAGCTTTCATCATAACAAGTCTTGTTAATCCAGATTTTTCTTTAGGCTTATTAGATAAATTTATCGCTCATATGGAACTTAATAAGGTAGATATTGTTATCTGCTTAACTAAGACTGATTTAGTTAGTAGGGAAACTTATGATAAAATAAAAGAGATAATGGTATATTATACTAATATAGGCTACACTGTTCTTACTAATTTAGAACTTGATAAAATAAAAGAATTAATTAAAGATAAGACAGTTGTCTTTATAGGACAAACAGGAGCAGGGAAGAGTACTCTTTTAAACAAGTTAAATCCTAATTGGAATTTAAAGACAGGAGAAGTCTCTCTTGCTCTTGGTAGAGGAAGACATACAACTAGAAATGTAGAATTATATGACTTTTTAGATGGTAAAGTCCTCGATACCCCAGGCTTTTCAGCTTTAGACCTTTCTATTTATAAAAAAGAAGATATCAAATATGCTTTTAGAGAGTTCTCTAATTACTCCTGTCCTTTTAGAGATTGTTCTCATACTAAAGAAAAAGAATGTATGATAAAAAAAGCAGTGGAAGATGGAGAAATTCTTAAAAGTAGATATGATAGTTATTTAAAGTTCTATGAGGAGGCGATTAAATGATTAGTGCATCTTTTTTAACAAGTAAAGATATACCAGATACTTTAACAAAGTTAAACGATACAGATGTAGACTTTATTCATGTAGATGTTATGGATGGTAAGTATGTAGAGAATAAATCATTACCATTTAAAGAGATGAGACATATCTATAAATTTACTGATAAAAGATTAGATGTCCATTTAATGATTGCATCTCCTAGTATTTATATTAGTGACTATGCTAGTCTAAATACAGAGTATATAACTATACATTTAGATACTCTAGAAGATACTTTAAGTAATCTAAAACTAATTAAAAGTTATGGTATTAAAGCAGGACTTGCTCTTAATCCAGATGATAAAGTAGAAAAATTAATACCTTATTTACCATATATAGATTTAATATTAGTAATGGGAGTTATACCAGGTAAAGGTGGACAAAAGTTTATTGATAAAACAATAGACAAATTAAAAGAATTAAAAGTCCTAAAAAAAGAATATAAAGACTTTAATTTTAAAATAAGTATAGATGGGGGAGTTAATGATATAGTTGCCAAAAAAATCCATAATTTAACAGATATTATAGTAAGTGGTAATTATATAACAAGTAGTGATGATTATCAAAAGCAAATAAATAGTTTACGTTTTTAAAGTAAAATGTTATAATTTATTTAGATTTAAATAAAGAATAACGAAAGGGTGTAGTCTATGGATAATAAAAATGATAATAATAAAATTAATGAAGAAACTCCTAAAGTGGTAACACCAGAAACTGATAATACTGTAAATTCTACTCCAGTGAATAATGAACCTAAAGTAGTAGAAGCTCCTAATACTACTAAGGTAATTCAAGAGAAAAGCGCAGATAATAATCAAGATAATACAGTTCCAACTGCTGCTAAAATAGAAGAAAACACTACTGGAAAAAAGAAAAAAGGACATCCTGTATTTCTTGTTCTATTAATGATATTTCTTTTTGCATTCGTGTTTTTCTTACCTGATATAACAGAATTTATTACTGACTATATGAATGAAAAAAATGGTGTAAATGAATTAAAAAGTGGAACTATGAGTTGTACTTTTAGGAACTCTACTGATAATTTAGATTATACCTATGATTTGAGTTTTAAATATGAGAAGAATCGATTAAAGAGTAGTAGAATGACTACAACTAATAGATTAGCAGATACAGCGACTGATAATAGTATTTTAACAGAAAGAGAAAACTCTTGCGAATTACTTCAAACTGTATTAAAAGAAAATAATATTGGTATGAGTGCTAGTTGTAGTGTAAGTGCTGCAGTACAGGTTACTACACAAAATATAGATTATAAAAAACTTGATATGGATTTTATTACTAATAACATTGCAGAATTTGAGGGCTTTTATCCAGAATATGAATTGAATGAAAGTGTTACTACTATTGAACAAGAATTAGAAAATAAAGGTTATACTTGTGAAAGAAATGAACAATAATTGTGTATATAATTAACTATAAGATACTAATATAAAAGGAAGGAAGTAACGAACATGAAAAAAGTAAACTACAATAGCATCCATGCAAAGCATCCGTTTACAATATGTTACCTGGGGGGGGGCAGTTTAGTAGTAATTTAGTTACTTTCTTTTATTATGACATAAGAGCAGGATAGATACATCTTGTTCTTTTTAATGTCAAAAATGTTGATATTTTTGACATTACATGATAATTTAAAATAGTATAAAAGATAAAGTTTGGGCAAGACTTATAAATATGGGAGGAGTAAAGATGGTAAAAGCAAAGAAAGAATTAGTAATAATTGGTCTAATGATATTAATGATAATAGCAATAATAGGAGTAAGTTATGCAGCTTTTAATTATAGTAAAACAGGAAATACAGTAAACTCTATAACAACAGGAAGTATTACTATGACATATACAGAAAGAGATAATGTAATAAATATAGAAGGAGCATTACCGACAACAGATTCGACAGGTATGGTAAGACTTAATAAAGGAGAATATTTTGATTTTACAGTTAGTAGTGAAATAGTAGGAGATGTAAATATTAATTATGAGATAAGTGCTAAAGATATAACAACAAGTGATAGAAAGATAGATGGGTCTAATATAAAGTTATACTTAACAAGAATAACAGAGGACGGAACAGAAGAAGAATTAATGACACCAGAAACATACAATGAAGAAGCAAGTGCCAATAATTATACAGGAAGACCATCAGGAGAGATGAGTTTATATACAAGTAGTATGAATAGTAGTGAAAGTAATAATTACAGGTTAAGGATGTGGGTTGATGAAGATTATAACCCTCAGGGAGATGGAGGAAACTTAGAGTTTAGTGTTCAAATAAATGTTTATGGGTTAGATGGATTATCAATAGAAGATAGGATGATGAGAACAGCAGGAAGTGAAGATTTCCATTTATCAGAATATAAAAGTAAAATAACAAGTATCGTAACAAAAGGAGATACTGTTATACCAGAAGGAGTAATAGAAAGCTGGGATATATCAGAAAAACAAAATGGTAGTGTCATTGCCTATGTAGAAGATGATGGAACAAGTTCTGGGACATATAAACTAACAATAGGTGGGGAAGGAAGTATAATTGCAAATACTAATATGAATAATTACTTTTCAGGCTTTTCTAATATAATTACAATTGATTTAACATATTTAGATACCAGTTTAACTACTAAGATGGCAGGTATGTTCCAATATTCTTCGAATTTAATAGAGTTAAATTTAAGTAATTTCGACACCTCTAATGTTACTGATATGACTCAAATGTTTCTGAATTGCTCAAAATTGGTAAGTTTAAATTTAAATAATTTTAATACCATTAATGTAATATATATGATTGCGATGTTTGGTGGGTGTAATAGTTTAAATTCACTTGATTTGACCAGCTTTGATACTTCTAATATTATTGTGTCAGTTTCAATGTTTTTAAACACTAGTAGTTTAACAGAAATAAAAGTTACAACAGGTAAATGGACAATACCTAGCTCTGCTATTTCAAATAGTGGTGTAACTGATTTTACTTATGTATAAATGTAAATAAAGAGTGTAAATTCCTTGAATTTGCTTCTTTTTTTTGATAAAATAAACCTTGAAAAGAATAGATAAGGGCAAAAGATAAAGCTTTTGTATCTTTTTTTTGAAAT
>CAMMBO010000033.1 GCA_946494435.1 uncultured Mycoplasmatota bacterium | reverse complement strand
GTATATTTCTCGTCCTTTTTGAAGTCCTTATGGTTCTTAAGTTAATAACATTGGGTAGTTCCTTACTTTTTACCTTTGCTTAAAATTTTATTAGAATCTATAAAAGCTTCTTTTGATTTACTTAAACAGTCTTTAGTTAAATCAATAACATAAATTTCATCTGCATTTAGAAGATTAGCTACTTCACTACTAGTAAAGAATCTATTATTAAAAAAACCTAATCTAAGTGCTAGTATAATTTTTTCTTTTTCACTACAACCACTTACATAATCTTTAAATATTGATTTCTCTAATAGTTTTATTCCTTCATTTAATGTACTTTTAACATTATTAATACTTATATTTTTAAGGCACTCTTCATTTATATTTATACTTTTTATATGAGAAAAATTATCTCTAGTTATGAATTCATCAGTAAAATTAGTCCATAACAAATTATCTAAATTATTTCCCACGATCATATTTTTTATGACTTTAGCTTTAGATGATCCTCTAGCAATTTCTATTATACTTTTAGACAAATTTAAAGATTTAGCTATATCTTCCAATGACTGATAGATAAGATTATTATCTTTAACTAAACAAAACTCTTGCAAAAAATCTACTTCCATACTAGTAAAAGTAAGTGATATTCCTGTAATATTTTTGGTTAATACAAGCTCAGGATTAATAGTCAAAGCTTCTCTTTTTAAAGTTTCATTTTTTCTTAATTTTTCAAATAATTTTCTCTTCATAACTTCATCAACAACAAAATCATTTCCTTGTTCCTCTTTTAACCCAATAATTAATTTCTTCTCATCTTCATTTAATTTTTCGTCAATAGGAGATTTTTTGATTTTAATATTAGGGAACTTTAAAGAAACAATCTCTAATAGAGTATTATTTTTTCTAATTCTTTTTAAAAGTACACCTTTCTTGCTAATAAAATCACTTGCTTTATCATGATCAGTTCTTTTTAATAATTCTTTATTGCTAATATTAGGATTTTCATTTAATATCGTTAGAATACTTATCTCATCATTTGTAAAATAAGCATCCAATCTATTTAAATCCAAATTTGGCATTACTAATAATACCATCTCAAGTAGGTCATTATTGTCTTTTAATTTATTTATTACTCTAGATCTAGCTTGCATAAAAGAACGATAAGAAATATTATATTTTTCACTTAATATTTTTTCAGATACACTATCGTTTTCACATAAAATATTTAAAACTTTATATTCAAAGCTAGATAATTTTGGTTGTTTAATTAATTTTTCTATATCTAATTCTTTATATGAATTATTGATACATTCTATAACGCTAGGCTTTTTAACATCTTTATCAAAAAACTTTTTCCTTGCCTCTATAAAGTCTGAAACATCTTTAAAACCAGCTTCTTTTATCATATCTACAGTAATTTCTTTTTTACTATAACTAGATAAAAGATCAAGCATCGTAATATATTTAGGATTTAATGGTATAGTTTGATTTAAAATTTTAGTAGCTAAATTAAGTTTTATTTGATTTTTACTATCTATTTGTAAAGGCACATTTAAAGCTTTACTTTTTCTAAATATATCATCTTTAATATTAGGATATCTCTTTAATATTAAATCTAAGTTTTTATTATTTTTTAATGTCATAAAAGCCTTAACTAATTCATTTCTTACATCTATAAATTTTCTATTATACTTTTTAGCTATTTGATCAATAGTTAAACTCTTTCCAAAACCTCCACAAAATTCTCCAATAAGTAAAATTTTCTCTTCAGATAAAAGTGTCGTTTTTTCAAAATAACTTTCTCTTTCTTTAATTTTATCTTTATAATTAGGAAAAACTTTTTCTATCTCATCATTATCTTCATTAAGTTTATCTATTGTCTTTAATATTTCGTTCATATTAATACCTAATCTATCAGCGATAATACCTCTAGATAAATATTTACCATTTTTTTTATTTAAATAAAGATTTATAATGTTATATTCTAGTTTTGTAAATACCCCTGTCTTATTTTTTTCATCTATATCCTTAGAAACTATATTTTTTATAATAGCCTTTATATGAAATAAAAAAGGTATTTTAACATTATCATCACATGATTCAATAGCAGTATTTAAAATGTTATTTACAAGTTCTTCTTCTCCTGAAATATTCATCTTTGTTAATTCCTCTTTAATTTTGTCTTTAAAGAAATTAATTCTATCAATGTTTTCACTTTTTAATTCATCAATTATTTTTTGATTATTCAACATAAGTATCCCCCCAAACAAGCTTATTATATCTAATTTTTCTAAATTATGCTATACTTATTTTAGAGAAAGGACTGATTTTGATGAATATTAAGATTGAAAGAATAAATCATATGATTATGGAAGAAGTAAGTAAAATATTAATGTTAGAAGTAAAAGATGAGAGATTTAAGTTTGTAACAGTTACAGATTGTGATACTTCTAATGACTTAAGTTACTCTAAAATATATGTAACTGTTTTAGATCAAGAAAAAAAAGATGAGACACTAAAAGCTTTAAATAATGCTAGTAGTTTTATTAGAGGTGAGCTTGCTAAAAGAATAGAGATAAGACATATTCCAGAACTTAAATTTTTATATGATGAGTCTATTTCCTATGGCGAGCATATTGATGAAATTATAGATAAGATAAATGAGGAATAAGATGAACTATAAAATTTTGGTTAATAAAACTCATCCTTATAAAAAGTCTTGTTCTAACAATGTTATTTTACAAAGAATAACTAATGAAGTAGGGGATGAGTATCTACTAGAAAAAAGAACTTTAAAAGCTTACTTAGAATTAAAAAAAGACTTAGAAAAAGATAATATTAAAATATCTATAAATAGTGGTTATAGAAGTATTGAAGAACAAATAGAGACTAAAAAGAAGTATTTAGAGATTTTTGGTAGTGCTTATACTAAAAAATATGTAGCAGGACCAGGTTTTTCAGAACATCATACTGGACTTTGTTTTGATATAGATATAATAGTTAATGGTAAAGTAGTAGATGAATATCAAGATTTAACACCATATATGGATATATTTGCAATAATAATAGATAAATTAAAAGATTATGGTTTAATACTTAGATATCCTAAAGGTAAAGAAGATATAACGGGTTATAGTTATGAGCCATGGCATTATAGATATGTAGGTAAAAGCACTGCTAATATCATAACAGATAATAATTTAACTTTGGAAGAGTATGATGAGTTATATAATAAAAGTGGTGTTTTATTAGTAAATAAACCTAAGGACTTAACTTCTAGAGATGTTGTTAATAAGTTAGAGAAAGTCTTTGATACTAAGAAAATAGGTCATAATGGAACCCTTGATCCATTAGCGGAAGGATTACTTGTAATTACAATTAATAGGTCGACAAAGATTAATGAATTATTAACATGTACTGATAAAGAGTATATCGCTTCTGTTAAAGTAGGAGTAGAAACAGATACTTTAGATTTGGAAGGTAATATTGTAAAGACAAGTGAGAAAGAAATATCTAAAGATATGTTAGATAATTTATTTAAAGAGTTTAAAAAAGAGTATTTACAAACTGTTCCTAAGTACTCTGCAATTAAAGTTAATGGTAAAAAATTATATGAATATGCTAGGAGTAATAAAGATGTAGAACTACCTAAAAGAAAAGTTACAATTAAAGAATTAGAACTTTTAGATTATAAAGAAGACTCCTTTAAGTTTAGATGTGTTGTCTCTAAAGGAACTTATATTAGAAGTTTAATTAAAGATATGGGAGACTTTTTGGATATACCTTGTACTATGAGTAGTTTAAAAAGAACAAGACAAGGTAAGTTTAGTTTAGATAATGCTATAGAATTAGATGATGTAACTATAAATAGTAACTTAATTAATATAAGTGAAGCTCTAGATATAGAAACAATAGAAATTAATGATAATGACTATAAGAAGGTTGTTAATGGAGCATCTATAAATAATGATTATAATATTAAAGACAAAGTACTATTTATTAAAGATAATAGAGTAATAGCAATTTATCAGAATGTTAATAATAAATTAAAGTGCTTTAAAATGTTAAACGAGACTAATTGAGTCTCGTTTTTATATCAGTGTAAATTATTTCTGTACATATCTTTATAAATTTTTTAATATTCTCAATATTAAAAGAATATGTATATCCTTTTTTACTGTTTTCTATTATTATTCCCATTTTATTAACTAAAATATGTAACTTATCAAGAGGAATTTCTTCAAAATTAATATTTGGTATTTCTATATTTTCATAAAACAAAGATAAGTCTAAATTATATTCTTCAATTAAAAGAATATTTAAATTACTATAATCATTATAGATAATTTTGGCTATTTCTTCTTTATTGCACTTTACTTGGCTTCCATTTAATAATTTTATATAATCGTTACTATTAGTTATTTCAGGTATAAAATACTTCCACCAAAGATAATCTGTAAATAAATGAATATAATAGCCCATAATAAAAGGTTCTGTTAGATTATCTTTATATTTAGTTAAAAAATTTTTAAGAATAGGTATATCAGTATTTGTATTAGGTAAAAAATGACTCTTTACTTTAGTTCCACCTAATTGTCTACTAATATCTGGAGCGATTGTTCCTAAGAATAGTTCTTTTTCATTCATATGTAATTCTTTATTAATTTCTTTTGCGACTGCTATATGTATAAGGGCACTTGCCATATTATCACCATAGACATTTTATCATATTTTTTTTGAAAATAATAGACAGACTAAGAGATTTATGGTATATTATATGCATACCTATTCCTAGTAGTTGGAGTTCTTCCTTACACCAATTACCAAGAATAAGGTGAATAAATTTAAGAAAGGAAGGTTAATATGGCATTAACAAAAGAAGAGAAACAACAAATCATTAAAGATTTTGGTGTTAATGACCATGATACTGGTTCTGCTCCTGTACAAATAGCAATTTTAACTAAAGAGATTGAAAATTTAACAGAGCATTTAAAGACTCATATTCATGATCATCATTCAAGAAGAGGTCTTTTAATGAAAGTTGGACAAAGACGTAATATGCTTAATTATCTAGCTAAGAGGGATGTTGCAAAATATCGTGAAGTAGTTAAAAAATTAGGTTTAAGAAAGTAGAACTCAAAGAGTTCTTTTTCTTTCTTACATAAGAAGTACAAAATATATTGATAGAAAAGAGGAATAATACATGAAAGGAATTTTAGAGTTTTTACAGGAAAGAAAAGATGATAATAATGAAAATAATTATATGACAACATTTCTTAATAGAAGTGACAGTCCTTACAATGTAGTTAATTTTGTAACAGGTAGTATTAGAGGATATATAGATTTAAAGCATACTGAAAGTGTATTACTAGATAGAAGTGTGGCATTACTTAGAACTAAGCAACAAGGATATGTGCCATTAGAATATTTTCCAACTGAAGTTAGAACTCTTAGTGATGAGACAAAAATTATTAAAATATGTTCAAGAATACTAGAATTAGAAAGAACTGCTATGAGAAAACTAATAAATTCTGAATTAGCAATTAGTAATGATATAGGAAGAGTCTTTATCCCTGGGGATATTATCATAGGGGATAGTAAGCATACTAGTGATGGTATTTATGTTCCTTTTGTTGATGAAAATAGTGTTGTTGTTAAAGAAAATATAGTTGATCCTAAAGTGAAAAAATTAATTAAAGATTATTATATTGATAAAATATAGAAAGAAAGAGTAGAATTTTCTTTCTTTTTCTGTTATTATATAATAGATTTGTGGAGGAAGTATGAATACTAATAATGTTTATATAGGAGTTACTTTAGATAATAAAGAAATATTACTTTATAGGGAATCTAGAGATAAAGTTATTAATTTAATGACTAAAGAATATGTAGAACCTAGTGATATTCAGGTAGATAAATTAATTCCTTATACTAGATTAAAGAAATATCAACATCAACTAAAGGGGACAATAATTAGAACGTTTGAAAAAGATAGAAGTAAAAAGCTTGATGTTAGTAATATTTTTATAGGGAATATAGAACAAACTACTAACTATAAGTTTGTAAGAGGCTATAATTATGATTTACCTATGATGTATTGGGGTGCTGAGTATTGTATAAAAAGTTACATAATTAAAGAGAAAGCCTTACTTTATCGAATAAAGAAAGGTTGTGAATTATCTACTCTTAGTCGTGGAGTTTTATATGAAAGTGAATTTATTGATTTAGAAACAGAGATAAAGTATTCTAATAAGGATTTTAGTGAGGTTGGTGGCTTTTTTGTAGATCCTAAAATGACTCCTTATTTATCAGTAGTAAATTATGATGGACCTATGGAAGAAAAAAGAATGGTTTTAAAGAAATATAGAGAAAGAAGAGGGAAGTAAGATGAGTAAGAAAGTATATGAATATGATTTTTATGGAAAGAAGATAGTAGTAGAACATGGTGAACTTGCTAAACAAGCGAGTGGTTCTGTTTTAGTTAGATATAATGATACTGTTATATTAACTGCTACTGTTATTAATAAGAAAGCTAATTTATTAAGTGATTTCTTTCCATTGACAGTAAACTATCAAGAGAAACTTTATTCTGTTGGAAAGATCCCAGGAGGTTTTATAAAACGTGAAGGAAGACCAACTGAAGCTGCTACTCTTGCAGCAAGAATGATTGATAGACCAATGAGGCCTTTATTTAAAGAAGATTTTAAGAATGAAGTACAAGTTATTAATACAGTTCTATCAGTTGATCAAGACTGTTCTCCTGAACTAACAGCAATGTTAGGTTCATCTTTAGCAACTATGATAAGTGGAGCACCTTTTTTAGGACCTATCGCCGGTGTTAAAGTGGGATATGTTGATGGAAAGTATATTATAAATCCAACTGTAGAAGAGTTAGAGAATAGCGAACTTGACCTTACTGTCGCTGGAACGTATGAGGCTATTAACATGGTAGAAGCAGGGGCTAAACAAGTTAGTGAAGAGATAATGCTAGAGGGATTAATGAAAGGTCATGAAGCAGTTAAAGAGTTGTGTAAGTGGCAGGAAGAAATTATCTCTGATATTGGTGTTACACCTTTTGAATATGAAAGTTTAACTATAGAAGATGAGTTAAGAGATGAAGTAACTAAACTAATAGAGGAAGATTTAGATGATGCTTTAAGAATTAAAGAGAAGTTAGATCGTTATGGAAGAATAGATGAGATTAAAGATAATTTATTAGAAAAATATAGAGAAGATAATAAAGAGTTGGAAGATGAAGAGTTAGATTTATTACTTGTTAAAGTAGAGAAGATATTTAGTGATGTAGAATATCGTTTATTTAGAAATATTGTTGTTAAAGAAAAAATCAGAAGTGATGGTAGGAAAATGGATGAGATTAGACCACTTTCTACTGATATAGATTTACTTCCTAGAACCCATGGTTCTGCTTTATTTACAAGAGGAGAGACACAGTGTCTTGCAGTTACTACTTTAGGAGCATTAGGAGAACATCAAATACTTGATGGCTTAAGTCTAGAAGATGAAAAGAGATTTATGCTACATTATAACTTCCCACAATTTTCAGTAGGTGAGACAGGTAGATATGGGGCACCTGGTAGACGTGAGATTGGTCATGGGGCTTTAGGGGAAAGAGCCTTACTTCAAGTTATACCTAGTGAAGATGAGTTCCCTTATACAATTCGTGTAGTATCAGAAATACTAGAAAGTAATGGTAGTAGTTCACAAGCTAGTATCTGTGCAGGATGTATGAGCCTAATGGCAGCCGGTGTTCCTATAAAAGCACCTGTTGCAGGTATTGCCATGGGACTTATTACTAGTGATGATGATTATACAATTCTAACAGATATCGCTGGAATGGAAGATCATTTAGGGGATATGGATTTTAAAGTAGCAGGTACTGCTAATGGTATTACAGCACTTCAGATGGATATTAAAATAAAAGGAGTTACTAAAGAAATACTAAAAGAAGCTTTAGAACAAGCAAAGAAAGCAAGACTTGAAATACTTGATGTTATTAAAAAACAAATACCTGAACCTCGTAAGGAAGTATCTAAATACGCTCCTAAGACTAAAGTATTCTATATTAATCCTTCTAAGATTCGTGATGTTATTGGTAAAGGTGGAGAGATGATTACAAAAATCATTTGTGATGCTAGTAATGTAACTGATGTCAATAACATTAATGCAGTTAAAGTAGACTTAGAAGATGATGGTAGAGTAATTGTATATCATAGTGATCAAGATATCATTGATAAAACAGTTAAGATGATCGAAGATGTAGCAAGAGAAGTAGAAGTTGGTAAAGTCTATGAAGCAAAAGTAGTCGCTGTTCATGATTTTGGATGCTTTGTAGAAGTATGGCCAGGTTGTGAAGGATTAGTTCATGTATCACAACTAGATACTAAACATATTGACAAAGTAGAGGATGTTGTAAAAGTAGGAGATACTATCTTAGTAAAAGCGATAGGCAAAGATAAGAAAGGTAAAGAAAACTTTTCAAGAAAAGAAGTATTGTTAGATATGAAAAAGAAGAAGTCTAAATAAAGATTTCTTCTTTTAGCATGAAAACAACTTACAGTTATATGTTTCTAATAAGTCATTAACGTCTTTTAGTTCATAAATTCCTTCTTTAAAACAAAATCTAATAATTAAATCATAGATATTATTTTTAGGTAAAGAGTAGGCAGCACTGTTTAATAGTTTATCTATTTCCTCTTCATTTAATTTTAAAGATAATCCTAATAATATAACTGTTTCTTTACTTGGGTGATAATTGATATCACTTCTTATTTTCGAAAATAACCTTCTATCAATATGAACTTTATTATAAACATCACTATCTTTTAATTTTCTATCATCAATATATTTAAATAATAGTACTTGAAAAAGACTTTCTGTTTTATTTTTATTAATATAATTATCTATTTTTGAATTTTTATGATTACTTAATTTAGTTTTTACTAGATAAGGAAATGTTTCTAAATTATCATTGATATAGTTTTTTAATTCTAATTTTTCCATAATTGTCTCCTTTCGTGCGTCCAAATTAATTATTAAAGATAATACAATTATATCATAAAGAAGGAGATGCGTATGCAAGAGTTAGTAGAGAAGTTAAAAGAAAATAGTATTTTAGAAATATTATGTGTAAGTCTTTTACGTGGTACTGTAAAAAGTGGAACCATAATAACCAAAGATAAGAAAATGTATAAATATTCTTTTCATGAAAAAATGACATCACTCATGAAAAATAATAATATTCCATTAGAAGAAGTATCTTTAATAAAAGAATTAACAGATGAAGAATATGATAAAATCCTAAAGTTTATTGAAGAAGAAATAATTAATAAAAAATATGAATCTGATATCGTACACGATACACTTTCCACTGTTTTTTGTTCTTACAAAGATAAAACTTTTAGTTACCATGATTGTTATGATATTAATACAAAGGAAAGATTATATAATAAAACTGCAAAACTAATAGAAGAGGTTAAATAGCAACCTTTTCTTTTTCATATTCCTTACATTTTTCTTCTAAGAGCCTAAAATTACAACATCTATCTTTAGTTCTTTTAGAAAGTTTATTAGTATCATATTTTAACATAAAGAAATTAACTTTATCTAATAATTCTCTTTTATGATTATTTAAATAAGTAGTTTGTTCTATAATTAATTTTCTATATTGTTTATCTTTTACTAAAGGAAGTACTTCAGTTAAACAAGATATTGG
>CAMMBO010000032.1 GCA_946494435.1 uncultured Mycoplasmatota bacterium | reverse complement strand
AATATGTTTATAGTGCTGGTGCATTAAATTACAAAGAAGTTAAAGAATTATTAAAGTATGAACATAAAATTACTACGGAAGAAAAAGATAGATATAAAAATGAATGGATAAAACTAGTAAACGGAAATAGTGAAATAAGGCTTTTTAAAAATGGTAAAATTATTAGTACTAACTATGATTATTTAAATAGTTATATTGATAAGTACTATGATGAAAATAATATAAGACGAACTGTCGCTGCTCTTATGGGTAATGATAATGAAAATAATTTAAGTTCTGATATTTATAATTTTTTAATTGAAAGAAAACAAAAAAAGAGTACTTAGATATACCCTATATATTTTTCCGAAAACTCGTTTATAGATATTTAAATCTAAAGGCTCGTTTCTAACCAAATAAAATAAACACATAAATTTATGAAAATATCCAAAGGTTTTATGTTACCTAATTTTGATAAACTTCTTTATCAATATCATTACAATTAGTATACCGTATATTATTTGTTATTTCAGTGTTCTTTTCAAAAAAACAGTTCGCAAATTTAATAATCATTTATCTTTATTTTTTTACATAATTTTTAGAATTAACATTAACTATTTCATAAAAATTGTCTTCTAAGATTTGCTGCGTTTTT
The DNA here is from genome assembly GCA_946494435.1 of uncultured Mycoplasmatota bacterium. The sequence goes on along the minus strand of CAMMBO010000032.1, from coordinate 9,361 downwards.
CCCACTGATGTAATTATAGCATATTCAATACTTAGTAGTTTTTCTTCTTTATTCCATCTTCTAGAATTTGTTTCTAAAAGTGCTTTCAAAGATTCCTTTTGGTTTTCAGTAATATTTTCTGGAATATAAACTACACCAAAACCTAAAGACATATCTTGATAATTATTTGTAGTTCTTTTAGTACCTAAAAACAAAGAATAACCTAATTGTCCTAATTTATTAATTGCCTCCATGGTATGAAGTTTATCTTCTTCAGTTGGATTTTTTCCTTCTAATAAATGATAAAAACCGCCAAAAGACATACCATGGTCATTACTTGAGCTTATAAAATCTCCACCTGGTGTGATAATATAACCATTAGCAAGTACTGAAATAAATGCTTTTTCTTCTTCTTCCATAAAAAAAGTTCTTCCATTTTTACTTTTAAACTCTAACATTATTTTCACCTCTTCATCGAATGTGTTTCATATTATATCATAAATTTACTGAATTTTAAACTTTTTTTACAATTTTAGTGTTAAAATTATTTATATTATTGAGGTGAATTTTATGGGAAGACTTATAGATTTACACATTCATAGTAATTTATCTGATGGAGAATTATCTCCTAAAGAAATAATTGATAGAGCTGTTAATAATGGGATTAGTGTTATAGCAATAGCAGACCATGATACAACTCTTGCTTATAATGATGATTTATTTAATTATGCGAAAGAGAATAATGTTAAATTAATCACTGCTGTAGAAATATCTACTAAGTATAAGGGAATAGGTATTCATGTATTGGGATATAACTTTGATATTAACAATAAGCTATTGACGGATAAGTTATACTCTAATAGAAATTCTAGACATATTTATTTACATAATGTGGCAGTAAAGTTAAAAGCGCTTGGGTATATCATTGATGTAGATTACTTAGATAAGATTGATGCTGTTACTAAAGCTCATATCGCTTCTAATATTGTAGATAATAAAGATAATGGAAAGTTACTATTGAAAACTTTTGGTTATATTCCAGGAAGAGGAGAATTTATTGAAACTATTATGAATGAAGGATGTCCTTGCTATGTAAAGAAAGAGACTATAAGTCCTATGGAAGCTAGTAGTTTGATAAGAGAAGCTGGTGGTAAAGTAGTTCTTGCTCATCCTGTCGCTTATAAATATGAAGATGGCTTAACCGATAATGATATATTAAATCTAATTAAAGAAATGAATCCTGATGGCATTGAAGCTAATTACATATATGTAGATAGAAATGGTAATAAAATTAATGAATGTATACATTGGAATGACTTTGCTAAACATCATAATCTTATAACGACGATAGGTTCTGATTTTCATAAAGTAGATAATGTTCATCCTGATATTGGTCTTATCAATGAAGATATTACATTAGATAATAAGGAAGTTAATACCATTATTGATAACCTTTTAAATTAAGTTTTTGCACAGCCTTTGTGGAAAAACTTTTTTTATTTTCTTCTTTCAATATTATAACTTTCTTCTTTCTTACTAGCTCTTATAACACTGCCTTTGCCATATTTCTTAATAATACTATCCATTACTTCTTCAACTTTATCTTCTACTTTTACATCAGACTCTTCAAATAAAGACATTTGACTAATAGCTTTCTCTTTTAAATCACCTAATCTTACGCCTATATTTCTAATAGGGTCTTCTTTCCAACTAGCTTCAAAGATAGTTTTAACGGCTTTATAGATTTCTTCTGTTACATTAGTAGGATTATCTAAAGTAATTTGATGAGAATAGTTTTTAAATAAATTATTTCTATAAGTAACTGCGATAGTTCCTGTATATAGTTTTTGGTCTCTTAAAGTAAATGATACTTCTTCTATTTCACAAAATAATATTTTTAATAAGTCTTCTTTTCTAGTTACATCATAAGGCAATGTTCTTGAAATACTAATACATTTATTTTTAGCATTTCGAGGTTCTACTTTACTATAATCTATTCCTAATGCTGCTTCTTTAAAATAATCCCCCTGACTTTTAAAATGTCTTCTTAGTAGGTTGATGTTAGACTCAGCTAAATCTTTAATAGTATATATTCCTAAGTCATTTAATTTTTTAGCAGAACTTTTACCTAGCATAAATAAATCATTTACTTTTAAAGGCCACATTTTAGTCTTAACTTCATTTAAATAGAGAGTATGTACTTTATCTGGTTTTTCAAAGTCACTGGCCATTTTTGCACATAGCTTATTCTCTCCGATTCCCACATTGACAGTAAAGCCAAACTTTTCTTTAATTTCATCTTTTATTTTATGAGCTAGGGATACATAATCATTACCATAAAGAAGTGTAGTTCCAGTAAGGTCAAGAAAACACTCATCAATAGAGTATTGTTCTATTATAGGTGTATACTGTGATAGATAATTATATAACTTTTTAGACTCTTCTTTATAAAAGGCATAGTTAGGAGGAAATACTTGTAAGGTTTTACATTTACTTCTTGCACTATATAATGTCTCTGCTGTTACTATTCCATATTTCTTAGCGATAGGACTTTTAGCAAGGACAATACCACGTCTTGCTTTTTCATCTCCACCAATAACTGAAGGAATTTTTCTGATATCTTGTTTATAGCCATGATTTAAAAGATAAACAGCAGTCCAAGATAGAAAGGCATTATTAACATCGATATGAAAAATAATTCTTTGCATAGTTTTTCCTCCTCTTTACTCTATTATATAATACGTTAGTTCTATTTTAAAGAGAAAAAAATAACCATTTCTGGTTACTTTACTCTAGTAGGAATCATCATTTTAGTAAATACTCTTCCCTTTTCTTCAATAGATTTATCTTCACTTGGGAAGTCTTCCATAAATTTAACCCACTTATCTGCTACTTCTTTATATGACATATCGCTTATAGTTGGTTTAGCAAAGAAACTCTCTTTATATATAACTCTATCTCTTGGATAGTCTCTACTACGAACATCTTCTAATTCTTTTCCACAAGCGACACATTTACAAGTCCAATAAACTTTTCCTTCGTAAGTATCTTCACTGTATCTATAAAAATACCAAGCGGGATGAGGACATTTTTCTTGTTCAGCAGCAATTATTTCCTCATATAAACTACGACATTTTTTATTAGTAGCATTAAGTTTATTATCTGTATCAACAAATTCCTTTACAATTTCCTTTTCAAGCAGTTCATCCCTTTTTGTAATTATTGCGATTCTGCTTTGAACTAATTCGACATATTCTTGTTTTTTTAATTTTAATTCTTCATCAGTCATAATTAACCCCCCCTACTTATAGTATGCATTATTTAACAAACTAAATCAAGTTATTACCAGTCATTTCTTCTGGCTTTTCTATATCCATATATTTTAGTATTGTAGGAGCGATATCTCCTAGTTTACCTGTTTTTATTTCTTTTATATTATGATCTGTAATAATAAATGGAACAGGACTAGTTGTGTGAGCAGTTATAACTTCTCCTTTATCGTCTTCCATAATTTCAGAGTTACCATGGTCTGCTGTTATAAACATCGTAAAGTCTTTTTCTTTACTTGCTTCATATAGTCTTCCTATATTTTCATTAACTGCTTTTACAGCTTCTACCACTTTATCAAATTTACCAGTATGTCCTACCATATCACAGTTAGCAAAGTTTAGGATGATTAAATCGTATTTATCCATAACTTCTATTAGTTTATCTGTTACTTCATAAGCACTCATAGCAGGATACATATCATAAGTTGCAACATCTTTTCTTGGAACGATTATTTTATCGGTATTAGGAATATCTTTTTCTTCTCCGCCATCAAAGAAGTAAGTAACATGTGGATATTTACTAGCTTCTGCTATTCTTAATATTTTTAATCCTTTTGATGCAGCATACTCTCCTAAGGTATTAGTTAAGTGCATTGGTGGAAAAGCAGGTGTAGCGATAACTGTATGTTCTGGTGTCATCATCGTAACTAGTTTTACATTTTTAAAGTCAACTCTTTTGAACTCTTTAAAGTCTTTATTAGTTAAAGCGGTGAATGTTTGGGTAATACGGTCTGGTCTAAAGTTAAGCATTACCATACCATCATTTTCTTTAAGGTTTCCATCATCTATTAATTTAGCAGGAACAATGAACTCATCAAAGATATTTTTCTTATAAGACTCTTCTATATAACCTTTATATGAATCTATTTTAGGGCCCTCTCCATGTACTAATAAATCATAATACTTCTTTGTAACATTCCACATTCTTTCTCTATCCATAGAATAATATCTTCCAGAAATATCTGCTAACTTACCAAAGCCTACTTCATTTAGTTTATTAGTCAATTCGTCTAAGAATTTAAGTGCGACATCTGGAAGTGTATCTCTACCATCTAGAAAAGCATGAACATAGACATTATGGAAGTTTTCTTTTTTACATAAGTCTAACATGGCAAAGAAATGATTAATATGAGAATGAACTCCTCCATCACTTAATAAGCCAAATAAATGTAGACTTGAATTATTTTCTTTACAGTGATTAATAATATCTAATAAGACTTTATTTTTAAAGAAGCTACCATCTTCTATCGCATGATTAATTTGCATAAGAGGTTGGTCTACAACACGTCCTGCTCCTATATTTAAATGTCCTACTTCACTATTACCCATTTGTCCTTTAGGAAGTCCTACTGCTTCACCACTTGCTTCCAAAGTAGTATGAGGATATTCCTTCCATAAATTTTTAATATTTTCTGGGTTAGCGGCAATAACAGCATTACCTTTCTTTTCTTCTCTATATCCAAAACCATCTATAATTGTTAATAATACTTTTTTCATAAACTTTTTCCTCCTCTTTCTTTTTGATATTCACTAAAATAATTTGTTAAATTTTTACTATAATCTATTATAACTTCATTAGTAATACCCCATCTACTATAGTCAGGAACTTTATCTATAGGAAATGTTGTTTTAAACATTTCTTTAAATTTTTTTAAGCCTTCTTCTTCATTATCTAAAATTTTCTTGGCAAATATTACTCCTATTAAATAACTTTTCATTGTTAATAGTCTTTCTACTAGGTAACTAGTTTTATTTTCAATATTACCAAATTCTAGGCTTTCTATAATATCATTTGAAGATAATATAGAAGATTTTATACTAGGAAACAATAATAAAATAGTTTTCTTTGCTTTGGATAAAATTTCATTTAAGCATACTATATTACCATCAAGAATATTTTTATATATTTCTATGGTATAACTTGGAACTTCATCACTGTATGGATATGCACTTTTATAGTATCCATTTACTTTACTGTCTATTGTGTGAATAATCTCATGTAATAATTCACCACTCCTTGCTGGGGATATAATATATGATTCTTTAAATGTAGATAATTCAAAATTCACTGCAGAATATTTAGAAAACACACTTTCTTTTGTTATTTCTGACAAATAAATATGACTTTGGTCATTTATAGTGTTTAAGATATATGAACTCAATTCATTGTCTTTTATTTTTCTAGCAAAATCTATAACTTCACTAATACATTCTTCTTTAGAAATAGAAGGAATATTTTCTGCATTATCTATTGGTATTAATAATGCTAAGTTTTTACACAGTTCAAAACAAAATTTTAAATCATTTTCTAAATCCAAAAAAGATAATGAATAATAACTTTCATATTGTTTACTTTCTTTTTGCAATGATATTTTTTGTTTATAGAATATTGGACTATCATATATTGTTAATTTTCTGCCCATCAATAGCTCTAACATTTCAATTATGACTTGTTTATCAGTAAAAATCTCGTATTTTTTATTTTCATCTTTTGTATTTCTAGATAGTTCATTTAAGTACTTTAACTTTGCTTCTAAATCTTTCTTATTCCACATATTAAGCACTGCTTTCTAATATAATTGTTCATTTAAACAGAATATTGCATATATAGGCAGATACCTAACATTTTTCTTTGTTGAAAAGTTACTTTCTGTAATACGATAGGCATCTGTTACAATATATTTTTTCATGAATACTGATAGACTCTTTACTTTAGAACCTTGTTTTGTAGCAAGTTCTATAGGAATAATCTTACCCATTCTATTTTGAATAACAAAATTAACTTCGGCTTTTCCTTCTGATTGATAGTAATATAGAGAATAACCTGATTCTACTAAAGTATGAGCGATATGATTTTCATATAGGGCTTGCTTAACATTTTCATCTACTTTTAATCTATCTTTAGTTAAGTTATATCTCATACTTAAAAGTCCATCATCTGGTAAATATAATTTAAAACTATCAAGTTCTCTACAACTAGATAAAGGAGACTTTGCTACTCTTATTTTATATGAACGATAGACTAATTGATTAGTTACAAGGAAGTTAATAGAGTTTTCAAATTCTTTAGCACGTCTACCATACCCTAAGACACCATACTGGAATTTTTTATTATCTTTTTCTAGTTGTTTAGGAATACTTTCCATTACTTCAATACCACGTTCTATATCGATTAGGTTTTTACTATTAAGTAGTTCACTTTTATTTATATCAAAGACTCTTTCTTTAATACTATCTAGGTATCCATAGTGCTTATTGGTTGCAAAAGCTTCTACTACTTCAGGAAGTCCTCCTGTTATTAAATAGTCATAAAAATAATCTAGGGCTTTAGTATGAACACTACAGCTTCTATGATTATCATAAGCATATCTTATCTTCTCTGCTATTTCTTTTTCTCCTATAGCCCACAAGAATTCTTCATAATCCATTTCGGTCATAATTTTATATTGGAATTCTTCTCCTCTAAACTTTAATAGAGAATCTCTACTAGATGTTATAGCGATAACATGATAATCATTTTTATCATAACCAAATAGTTTTATTCCTTTAATAATCTCTTCATCTGTAACATTATCAAAGATTAATAAGGTATCATTTTTAACAATAGGAACTTCTGATATTATACTTAAAGCTTCTGCTAGTCTGGTAATAGACCTTTCTTTTTTAAACAAGTCTTTTAAAATAGTATTATGGTCAGTATTAAAGTAAGCGACATATTGATAGTTTTGTTTACCAAAGTCTAGGGCTGTATAAGTCTTTCCTACTTGCCTTGTTCCAATGATTAATAAGGGTTTTCTTATTAAATCTGTTTTCCATTTTAGTAAGAATTTATTTATTTTTCGTTCCATTTAGTGTAGTCACCTCCCACATCTTCTAATATAAGTATATATTTATTCTAATATTTAGTCAATAATTAAAAAAAGAAAAAAAAGCTATAAAATTTTGGGTTAATTCTACAGCTCACATCTTACATCTTTAAAACTAATTTTGCATATCAACATCTACTTGTTCTAAAAGACTTTTATACTTTTCTAATTTTTCATCTAATCTTTTTTGACACTTTTTAAATACTGTTACCAAGTCTTCGCTATCGCCTGTTTTTTGGGCTTTATATAGAGCATTTCTATATTCATCATCATACTTATCATCTATAGCGATTAAGTCAATATTACATTCTAAGCATTGTTTTAGAATAATAAATCTACCTATTCTGCCATTGCCATCTTGGAAGGGATGAATTTTTTCAAATTTATAATGAAAATCTGCTATATCTTTTAAGGTAACTGTTTCTAGTTCGTTATAATCAGATAATAAATTAAACATTAAGTTATCAACTTCAACAGGCAATGCTAATTTTAAATCTACACCTCTTAATTTGTTTTCATATTTTTTCCACATACCAATATTGTGTATCTCATCATCAACTGTTCCTTTTTTTAGTAGTTTATGCCAATTAAATAACATAAACTTATCTAATTTTTCGCCACTATCATTAATTACTTGGTCAAAGACTTCTAAAGAGTTCTTTGTTTCAATTATATCGTCTAGGGAGTGGCTACCTTCAACTTTCTTTTCAGTTAAAAGTTTTTCTAATTCATCTTTAGAGAAAGTACTTCCTTCTAAATGATTAGAATGATATAAAAACTCTATTTTTAAATCTTCATATATTGAATTAGTAATTTTTGATAAATACTTCATTTTTTTACTATTAATTTTCATAACATCACCTACTTATTTGTTGTTTTAATTATACCATTAATTATTTTTAAATGAAAGCAAAATAAAAAGACTACTACTGCTCGTCTTAATAATATTATTACTGCCTAATTGCATCTTGATGAAATTCAAGACGAAGTTTATCTGCGACTGTGACAATAAATTCTGAATTAGTTGGTTTAGCTTTATCAATATCAACACTATGTCCAAAGATATCTTCCATTAACTGCCAATTACCTCTATTCCAACTTACTTCAATAGCATGTCTTATGGCACGTTCTACACGAGATACTGTTGTATCAAACTTCTCTGCTATATCAGGATATAGTTCTTTAGTAATTCCACCTATTACTTCGGGATGTTCATAAAGTACGGTAATACCTTCTCTTATATATTGATATCCTTTAATATGTGAGGGAACACCTAATTCATGTAATATCTTTGTTATTGATACTTGTAAGTTATTATATTTCATATCAATAGTTTTCTTATCATAATCATTCTTACTACTACACTCTAGTATTCTCTTTTCTAGTTCTGTTAATTCAAAAGGTTTCAAGATAAAATAACTAATACCTAATTCACTAGCTTCTCTTATAACTTCTTGAGTATTAAATGAAGTTAAAACTATTACTTTCTTATCTAATCTTTTTTCTTTCATTTCCTTTAGTACACTCATACCATCTTTATTAGGCATAATAAGGTCAAGGACAATTACATCATACTCATCTTGATTATTTTCTATTAGGTTTAATCCTTCTATTCCATCATTAGCGGTAAGAGTAATGGCAACTTCTTTATTATCTTTAAAGTACTCTTTAACCATTTTAACTAGTTCAATATTATCATCAATCATTAATACGTTGGTCTTTTTCATTTTCTCTCCTTCCATATACTACCACGCATCTTAATTATATAACAGAAAGATAAATTGTTAAAGAGTAAAAAAAGAGAGAATTTGTCGAAAAAGAAAAAAGTTTTAATCTTTAATAGATAAAACTTTTTGTTTAGATAGTTCTAATTTAGGTAAGGCAGCATTTATTTGGTAAGTTGTTATTACATTTGAGTTATCTACTTCAAAATTAAAATTATCTTGTTCTGCTAATTCTTTAATATATGAAGGTCTTATATACATATATTCTTCTTCATCTGATGAGTTTATTGAAGAAACACAAATTATAGGATTACCATTTAGATAAGTATTATTTATATAGTGTTCTAAGATTTTTGATGGAATAGTAGTATTACTAACTCTTTCACACCATTGTGGAAAAGTTCCATTATAAGGGAATTTTCAAAAATAAATCTTACAATTTGACAAAATAAAAACAACGACC
>CAMMBO010000031.1 GCA_946494435.1 uncultured Mycoplasmatota bacterium | reverse complement strand
ATCTTTTCTTTTACTTCTTTAAGGTATTCTTTATCTTGATGAATTAATATAAAATCATCCATATACCTTACGAAGTACTTAATTTTATAGTCATGTATTATCTTATGGTCTAATCTATTTAAGTAATAGATAGATAAAAACTGACTAGTCATATTACCTATAGGTAGGCCTTTATCACAAAGATAATATGGTAAAGATAAATTATATTTAGAATTTATCTTACTAATAGATTTATTAATATAACTTCTATTAGTACTATCTATAATATTACATATATATTTATATTCAAAAGTATTACCTAAATCTTCTTTTAACATATTTTTTAAAACATTATGATCTATTGAATAAAAGTATTTAGATATATCTAGCTTTAAGATATAAAACTTATCATACTTTTTCATCTTCTCTATATATTTTTTAATTAAATTAAGAGCATAATCTCTTCCTTTACCCTTTCTAGTTGCAGTATTTCTATCATCTAATTTACATTCTAATTTAGGTATTAAATAATATCTTGTAACATAATGATTAATAAGTTTATCTTTAATATTTAAAGACATAATAATTCTTTCTTTAGGATGTTTAATTAAAAAGATATTATAAGTACCTCCATTATAGGTTAAATCAACTAAATCATTACATACTTTCTTTATATTCATCATTTTATATTTTTCAAATTTATATATCTTATATTTATTTTTAGTGTTTTTACATATCTCTTTTTCATAAATTCTTAAAACATCATCAAACTTTACTTCTATCATACTTAATCCAACCATATAACATCTTCATAATAGTAGTAAGTTCAAATATAACTTTATCAAATACTTTTTTACTAATATATTTATTTCTATAACTTTTTTTAAAGTAAAAATCTAACATAGATAATTTAGATGATATCTTATCTAAATAATTATTTCTATCTATACTACTATTCGCTTCATAAATAAGTTCTAATATTTTAAGAGAATCTCTCATAATAGCATCTTTCAAAATATATTCTCTTTTAGGATAATTAATTAAGATATCATCTAAATAAAAGATAAAGTTTTTCATCTTTATTACTAACTTAAATCTTTCATTCATTAACATAATCCTCTATCATTTTATAAAGTTTCTCTATTTTAGTAAAAGGCATTTCTCTTATTTTATCTTCTAAAGATTTCTTTTTAGTATCTAGATTATATTTATCTATACCTAGTTTTAAATAGTGATTATAGTTATTAAGTTTCTTAAAGTCTTTAGTATTATCTTTTATTTTATCATCTATAATTTTATAACTAATCTTTTTAGATTCTAAATTATTAATTATTTTAGACAAACTACTATGAGGAAAGCCACATCTTTTATTAGTTATTTTATAATTAAACAGATAATATAAGATATAACTATCATTATCAAAACATTGATAAAATCCACCCATTTTTCTTAAAGTTATAAAGTTATTACTACTATTTTTCATTGTTACTTCTCTCCTATAACTAGATTATATAATATTATTAAATAATTATAGTAGTAATTCTTTATCATGTTGTTATAATACATTCTCACATTTTAAAGATATACTTATTCTTATTGACTTTACTGTTAAAGGAATAGAAACAACAGATAACGAAAAAAGGCAAAAAAAGCACGGCCAAAAGATTTCACCTTTTGGGGCCGTGTTTTACTACTTCTTTATTAACTTTGCAATATATATGGATTACTACTACTTCCATCACCATCAACAATTTTGATACTAGACTTTAGAAAGACGACTGGGCGGACACCACGAGCATTGGCCGTAAAATCGCTGCTAACATAACCTGCGTTCTCCAGATAAAACACATTGTTAGAAGCAGAGGCGCGGGGAGTGATTGTCCATTGATTTGATGAATTAAATATCCAATCATTATTCTTACAATCACTAAAATCACTGCTAGCCCAATTATATAATTCTTTATTTAGGCATGCATTTCTATCTGTTGTACTTCCTCCACTTGTCGCATATCCATAATCACTTGGATACATTAAGCCCACTTTTCCTACCCATGATGTATCTCTTCCACTATATACAGTTGTTCCTCTTTCATATGAATAAAAGTGACTTGTTAGTCCATCACTTGCACTTTGGTAACTTGATGCTCCGCCTAAATACCAAAGTGTGTCTCCTATCATCTCTCTTGCTTCTTCTTTTAACCCTGTTGTTGTAAAGTCACAATTTTTTGTTCCATTACGAGTACCTGAATAGCATGTTCCACTACCACTATTCCAGTATAGGCTTCCACCTGCACTTTCACTTTCATGTCCAGGATTTAATAAGTAATTAAGTCTTGCATCAGTCCAATTATTTTTACCATAAGTACTCTCTGCTCCTGTGCTAGTATCTTTATTATCCCAAGAATAACTTCCAATAAATTCATCTCTTATTAATTTAAGTCTTTCTTCTACATTACCTGTTCCATCATCTACACTAAATACTCCTATTATTCTCCACGTTTCATTATTAAAAGTTACATAATTATTAGGATTACTTCCTATATATCTATAATCTGTTAGAGCCTCTGTTTGTTCTGTTGCAGGATGACTATGTATCCATACTTCTTTTTGTTGTTTTTCTGTTGCACTATTAAAGTCTAAACTTTCTTCATTAGCTTTACTCTTAACTAATTGTACTGCATTAACTGGACTTTTCCTATCATAACTAGTAACAACTATCTTACTTTGATATACTTTTCCTTGAGCAGAGTTATCTGCATTATTATCTAACCACATCCATAATTGATAAGTTACTTTATCACTTGGCTCTAACGTCGCTTCACTAGTTATATCAAATTCTCCAGTTCCATAACTACTTACTTTAACTACTCCACTATCATACCCATTATCACTAGTTAATCTCATCTTTAAATAAGAATTATCTAATGTATTATTACTATCTTCTTCAAGTGACACATGATAATAAGCATTTATATTTCCATTATTAGTAACAGTAAATGTATAAGGAGTTGTCTTTAATCCTTGAGAATCTGTCATAGGTGCTATTTCATTCAGATTAATATTATCACCTTCATCAAAATCAACTTTTAATATTCCTGCTGTTAAACTGACTTTTTTATCACCTTCTATAGTCATAGTAAGTAAAGCATAGCTTGCTCCCACTAAAGCTATTATACTTATTACTACTGTTACTATTACTAATGCTATATACTTTTTTCTTGTCTTATCCATACTTACTCCCCATCCTTAGTTTCATAGTTTGCTTTATCACATACTAAATGTGCTTTATATAGATATTCATTATCACTAGTCTTCTCTACTTCTACATAACTCTTTGTTTTATTACAATCATTATCATTAACATCTTTTATCATGTCAATATATTCTTCTAAAACTAAAGCACTAAGTAATACTCTAGTATTATCATTTACTTCTTTAGGTAAATAGTTACTATAAACAGAAAAATATTCTCTACTAGCTTTTATCATTAATTTTTCTTTTCTGTTATAATATTCTAAATTACTAGATATTATTAGTCTCTTAGCACTTATTATAACTAACAATACTAGCACTAGTAATATAATAACAACTATTAGCATTTTAACTAAAGAATAATTTCTATTCATTTTCTTTTTTTTCTTTTTTTACTAACTGGTAATACTTTTTTATCATCAAAATTAATCAAAATAATAGATATAATTGTCTCTATTAATATAGTAACAAAATATGTTCTCCAGAAAGCATCAACCATAGTCATTCTACTTATAAATAACATACTAATTAAATTATCTACTAACATAGAAAATATGTAAGTAGCTAGTATAGGTAATTTATTACCTTCTGTATTCATATATAAGTAATAATAGATAGTTAAGTTAATCATTTGACTTACTAAATATCCAAAAACTTCACCAGTTACAGGTATATAATCAATATCTCTTTGGCCAAGCAAAGACGCTACGATCATGAAAAGTAACATTAAACAAGCAGAATAACTAATTCCATTCATCGTTTCTTTATATCCGTATTTTTTAGTTATAATATTTGCTACAAAATATCTAAAAGGATAAGCAAATATTGCAAAAGTCAAACTAGCTTTGCCTATGTTAAAATCAAACTTACCTAATACCCAACCTAATATTGCAATTGCTGTTAATAATAATATATATACCCAACTTGATACCTCCTCATGCTTTATTACTTCTTTTCTAGCACTTCCTCTTGTCATACTAACTCCTCCTATTCTTATATCATTACTATAGCACAAAAAAAAGAAAAGAGAAAGTCTTTTCTTTATTTACAAGTAAATCCAGAATCTTCAGCATCTTTCTTAGTTTCTTCATAAGAAGCCTTACTATTAGTTATACCAGAAAGACCATATTCAGATAAAGCATCATCACTTGCTTTTTCTAAATCAATATCAAGTTCTACTTTATAGGAATGGTTATCAGCATCATTAGTTTTACTTAGTTTTATACCATCTTCATTTTTTTCTTCAAATTGTTTATCCATAGTAGATGCGAATGTATCCCAATTATTTTTTATAAGACTACTAGTGGCTTTACTATTAATACTCATTTTTACATCTGTAACTTTATCATCTTTAAAGGTCATAGTTACTTCTTGGTCCATACTGATACCACTTTGTTCTTCTGTATTTGTACAAGTTAAAGTTTTTTCACCACCACATCCAGTAATAAAAAATACTGCTATTAATAATACTCCAAATATTTTTACACCTCTCATTGTTTTTCCTCCTTCCTATTTCTAGGATATATTAAATACACAAAAAAGACAAGAGTTATTTTTAATGATAGTGTAAAATTAAAACTGTATATGTTAATATTATTAGTTATACTTTTATTTTTTTAGAATAAGTTTTATTAGGTGAAGTACGATGAAGAAAGTATTAGTTATGTTGTTATTATTTTTAGTACCCTTAAATGTTTTTTGTAAAGAAGATACTTTTGACACTGCTAGAAGTAGTATTATAGTAGACTTAAACAGTGGTCGTGTCTTATATGAAAATAATGCTGATGAGGTAAGATTAATCGCTTCAATTACTAAGATAATGACTTGTATTATCGCTATAGAAGAAGGAGATTTAGATAAAGAGATTAAAGCAGGAGAAGAAATACTTAAGATGTATGGAACTAGTATTTATTTAGAGTTAAATGAAAAGATGAAGTTAATTGATTTACTCTATGGCCTTATGCTTAGAAGTGGAAATGATGCATCAGTTGTAATTGCAAAAGCGGTAGCAGGAAGTGAAGAAGACTTTGTTAAAATGATGAATAAAAAAGCTAAAGAGATTGGTATGACTAATACTACTTTTAGTAATCCTCATGGTCTTGATGAAGAGACTAAGAACTACTCTACGGCAAGAGATATGGCAAAATTATCAAGATATGCTTATAAAAATAAGACTTATAGAAAAATAATTGGTACTGAAGAATACCGAGTAAAGACTCTTAATAAGAGTTATCTTTGGTATAATAGAATGAAACTATTAGGAGATTATAAATACTGTACTGGTGGTAAAAATGGTTATACTCCTAGTGCTGGTAAAACACTTGTCACTACTCATAAAAAGAATGATTTAAACATAACTATTGTTACTTTAGATGATAATGATGAGTATAATAATCATGAAAGATTGGCAGAATATGCTTTTGATAATTATAGTAACTATAATATTGTTGATAAAAATGATTTTGACCTCGTTATAGATGATAATAAGTACTATGTAAATAAATCTTTTACTTATCCTTTAACAGAAAAAGAAAAAGATAATGTTAAAGTCCTTGCTAGTATCGATGACTCATTAAAAAGTGGTAAAGTTGGTAATATTAATATTACTCTCAATAATAAGACTTTAAAGAAAATACCCCTTTATATAAAAGAGACAAAGAAAAAAGAAAACTTCTTTACTAAGTTGTTTTCCTAAGTCTAAAAAAGTTAATAGATGGTCTTGCATTAATTCTAACATCATAAGTATCTGTTCCTATTCCACTTGTTATATAGAATTCTGTATTATTAATTTTATAGTATGAATTTATATATTTAGAAGCATGATCTTTAGAAGCTAGATTAAGTAAGTAAGGTATTCTAATCTCTCCTAAATGAGAATGCCCTGCTAATGCTAAATCAATAGGATATACTTCTACAAACTCATCTATATAATCTGGTTTATGAAATATTGTTATAGTATAAGTAGTATCATTATAATTAGTAAAAGCCTTATCGTAATTAATAGAATCATTATTAGTATTTAGTCCTACTAACATAATAGGTTCATTAGATTCGTTATAGATAAGTTCATTACTATCATCTAATACCTTAAAGCCACAATCTACTAAAATAGATATGGCATCATCATTATCAGACTCCCCTAATACGGCATATTTACCTAAGGTAGAGTTTAGCCTTTTTAACTCTTTAACGAGTTTTTTTCTATTTTTAGGAGTTAAATCTTCATTTCCTAATAAGTCTCCTGTAAATAAAATTAAATCAGGGTTTCTTTTGGTAATGGCATTAACAACCTCTTTTAATAAGTCATAATTACTATAATGTAAGTCTCCAAACTGAATAACTTTAAGTCCACTAAAAGACTCTGGCAGTTTAGAGTTAACAATCGCTTCTTCATTAACTATTAGAGATGTTGTGCCAATATTAGTAATGTAAAAAAATGTAAAAAAGACAAGTAAAAAGATTATAATAAGAGATATTACTATTCTCTTAACTATCTTTTTTACTTTTTCTGTCTGTTTTTCTCTATCTATATCTTTTTGTTTATCTTTATTTAATTCAATTCTACTATTCATTACTTATCCCTCTATAATAAGTATATAGGAAAATATACTTTTTTTAAAGAGTCTATTTTCTTACTTTTTCTATTTCTTCTTTTAAAGTATCATATGTCATACTGCCAAAAGATGTAAAGGCAATATTACCATTAGAGTTTATTATATAAGTATTGGGATAGGTTGTTACATAGTATTTATTAAATAATTTATTACTAGCATTTAATGATGTAAAGGTATAATTATTTTTAGTTAAGAATTTCTTTATATCTTTTTTAGGATTACGTGATGTATTAGCGATTCCTAAAATAATAACATCATCTTTATTTTGATTATAATCGTTATATAACTTCTCTATATTAGGTAGTTCATCTAAACAAGCGAAACAGTCTATAGCATAGAAATGTAAGATGATGGTTTTACCTATATAGTCATCTAAAGTATGAGTATTACCATTTTGGTCTTTTAGAGTAAAGTTAATAGGAGTTGCTAGTTCTACTTTACCAGTACTAGTTACTGCCTCTTTATCTTTAACGCTTTCCATAGTAAAACCAGTATAAGATACAAAGATTCCCATAAAAATAATAATTAAGGCTCCTAATTTAACAACATAATTTAAGATATTTTGTTTTCTTTTAATTATATTTAAAACTTTTGTAGTAAATAGACCTAATATTATAAAAGGTAGTAAAAAACCTAAGGCATAAACTAAAACGAAAAGGTTTCCTATTAAAGCGGTACTTGCAGTAGATGCCATGATTAGGGTTGATGATAAGGCTGGTCCTACACAAGGAGTCCAAGCGAAAGAAAATAGAAAGCCCATTAGGAAAGCTGTTTTCTTAGTCATTTTATTGGGATTAAAATTAATCTTTAATTTCTTTTCTTTATTTAGAAAATCTACTTTTAATATACCTAACTGGAATAGTCCTAAGATTACTATTAAGATGCCCCCTACTTCTAAGAATATTTTTCTATTGTCTTTAAAGAATAGACCAAGTCCTGTAAAAGATAGTCCTAAAATAAAGAAAGACATAGATATTCCTAAGATAAAGAATAAGGTATAGATTAGAACTACTTTCTTTTTATAAGTAACATTGCCATCTTTATCTATCTCTTTTGCATTAGTAGCAAGGTAGCCCATATATAAAGGTATTAAAGGAATAACACAAGGTGAAAAAAAGGAGATTAATCCTTCTAAAAATATACCTAATATTTGCATTAACTCAGTCATTAAATCACTCTCCTAGAAGATTTTAACAAAAAATAGAGTTAATAACAACTCTAATTTTCTTTAGTACTTAATATGGCTAGAAAAGCATCAGGTGGTACTTCTACACTACCTATTTGTTTCATCTTCTTTTTACCTTCTTTTTGTTTTTCAAGTAGTTTTTTCTTACGAGTAATATCACCACCATAACATTTGGCAAGGACATCTTTTCTTAAGGCTTTAATATCAGTCCTAGCGATTACTTTATTACCAATAGAAGCTTGTACTGGGACTTCAAATAGTTGTCTTGGTATTACATCTTTTAATCTATGAACTATTAATTTACCACGATTATAGGCAAAGTCTTTATGAACTATCATGCTAAGAGCATCTACTACTTCGCCATTTAACATAATATCTAATTTTACTAAGTCACTAGCTTCATACCCTGTTACTTCATAGTCAAATGAGGCATAGCCTTTAGTAATTGATTTTAATTTATCAAAGAAGTCATAAACTATTTCTGATAGAGGTAGTTTATAGATAAGGCAAACTCTAGTATCATCTAAATAATTCATATTAATAAAAGTACCACGTTTATCTTGACATAATTCCATTAATGGTCCGATATAGTCTTTTGGAGTATAAATAGATGTCTTAACAAAAGGCTCTTTTATTTCTTTTATCTTAACTTTAGGAGGCATTTTATTAGGAGCATCTACTTCGATAGTGGAACCATCGGTAAGAGTTACTTTATAAATAACAGATGGAGTTGTGGCAATAACATCGATATTAAATTCTCGCTTAATTCTCTCTATTGTTACTTCCATATGTAATAAGCCTAAAAAGCCTGTTCTAAAACCAAAGCCTAAAGCCACTGATGTTTCAGGTTCGTAAACTAGGGCCGCATCATTTAATTTTAGTTTAGCAAGTGAATCTCTTAACTCTTCAAATTGATTAGTCTCAATTGGGTAAAGCCCACAGTAGACAACGCTTTTTAATTTCTTATATCCTGGTAATGATTCTACTTTGTCTTTAGTAGAGTTTAAAGTAATTGTATCTCCTACATGAACATCACTAATACTTTTAATAGAGGCATAGATGTAGCCCACTTCTCCTGTGCTTAGAGAGTTAACTTCTACTTCTTTAGGAGTATTTTTTAAAATAGATAAAACTTCATATGATGCTTTACTTTCTAACATATAGATAGTATCACCTTTTTTTACACTACCATTAAATATACGAACAGCGGTTAAAACTCCACGATAAGAGTCATAGATACTATCAAAGATTAATCCCTGTAAAGGTTTAGAAGTATCTCCTTTAGGAGCAGGTATTTTTGTAATGATAGCATCTAGCAATTCTTTTATCCCCTCGCCTGTTTTAGCACTAGTTAAGATAATATCTTCTTCATCAAAGCCTAAATTAGTAAGTTCTTCAGTTACTTTAGGAATATCGGCACTAGGAAGGTCTATTTTATTAATAACAGGAATGATAGTTAGGTTATTATCAAGAGCAAGATAGAGATTGGCAAGAGTTTGTGCTTCTATTCCTTGGGTAGCATCCACTACTAAAATAGCCCCTTCACAAGAAGCTAGAGAACGATTAACCTCATATGAGAAGTCAACATGACCTGGAGTATCTATTAAATTTAATAGATATGTTTCATTATTATATAGATAATTAATAGATACAGCGTTTAATTTAATAGTAATACCACGTTCTCTTTCTATATCCATAGAATCTAATAATTGGTCTTTCATTTCTCTTTCAGTAACTGCTTTAGTCTCTTCTAAAATTCTATCTGCTAAAGTGCTCTTACCATGATCTATATGAGCGATTATGGAAAAATTACGAATATTTTCTTGTTTCACTTTTATCACCTGCTTAAAAATAATATAGTAACATCAGTTACTATATTATCATATTTTTAAGATTTTTTTAACTCTTGTATTTGTTTTTTAGATAAACCAGTTGTTTTAATAATATCACTTGTAGATAAACCTATATCTAACATTCTCTTGGCAAGGCTTTCTTTATCTTTCTCAAAAGACTTCTTATCTTCTTCAAGAGACTTTTGTCCTTCTTCAAGAGACTTTTGTCCTTCTTCAAGAGA
>CAMMBO010000030.1 GCA_946494435.1 uncultured Mycoplasmatota bacterium | reverse complement strand
TTTCTTTAACATATAATTGTTCTAATACTTTAATTTTTTCTTCTATACTTATATTTTTCATTAAAATAACCCCTTTATCTCTCCATCAACTAAATCAATATTTTCATAATTAGGTTTCTTAGGTAGTCCTGGCATTGTATAAATTTTACCAGAAAGTACGGTAATAAAACCTGCACCACTATTTATAATTAAATCTCTTACATGAAGTACATTATCTTTAGGATATCCTAATAATTTAGGGTCATCACTTATCGAATATTGTGTTTTTGCAACACAAATTGGAAGATAAGATAAGCCTAATTTATCTATAAGCTTTAACTTTTCTTCTGCTACCTCACTATATTCTACATAATTAGAGTTATAAACAAGTTTATTAATTTTATTAATTTTATTCTTTATACTATCACTTTTATCAACTAAAGGTTTAAAGTTGTTTGCCACATCACATGACTTAATAACTTCTTTAGCAAGGTCTATGGCTCCTTCTCCTCCATTACTATAAGCATCACTTACTTCACAAACATAACCACGACTTTTGACATAGTCTTTTATATAATTAATATCTTCTAAACTATCATCAGTAAATTTGTTAAGACAAACAACTATAGGTACATTATAATTCTTTAAATGATTAAGATGAGCATCTATATTACATATACCAGCTTCTAGTGTTCCATCACCATTATATTTTAAAGCTCTAACAGTCACAACTAAAACAATAGTAGAAGGAGTAATAGCAGCGGTAGGACATACTATATCAAGGAATTTCTCAGCCCCTAAATCACTACCAAAACCAGCTTCTGTAATAACATAATCAGATAAACTAATAGCTTGTTTAATAGAGGTAATACTACTACAACCATGGGCAATATTTGCAAAAGGTCCTCCATGAATAATAGCAGGTGTTCCTTCTAAAGTCTGAACTAAATTAGGCTTAAAAGCATCTTTAAGTAAAACAGCCAAAGCTCCTTCTAATTTTAAATCATGAACATAAACAGGTTCATCTTTACTATTAAACCCAACTATTATCTTAGATAATCTATTTTTCAAATCATCTATATCAGTTGCAAGACAAAATAAAGCCATAACTTCACTCGCTGCTGTTATATTAAAGTGATCTAAATATTCACCACTCTTACATAATAGTTTTACATTTCTTAGACTCCTGTCATTAACATCTAAACAACGATTAAAACTTACTGTTTTAATATCCAAGCTATTACCTTGTTCAATATGATTATAAATGGCTGCACTAATTAAGTTATTAGCAGAAGTTATCGCATGAAAGTCCCCTGTAAAATGTAAATTAATATCTTCCATTGGTACAACTTGACTATAACCTCCTCCAGTCGCACCTCCTTTAATACCAAAAACAGGTCCGAGCGAAGGTTCTCTTAAAGCAAGACAAATAGACTTATTAAGCTTATTAAAAGCATCTGCAAGACCAATACTAACAGTAGTCTTACCTTCTCCATAAGGAGTAGGATTAATCGCCGTTACCAAAATAACTTTGCCATTTTTTTCTCCCATATCCTTAACTATCTTAGCTTTATTCTTACCATAACAATCAATATCATCACTAGAAAGATTAAGCTTACTAGCAATTATCTTAATATCACTTAACTCTACACTATTAGCAATCTCTATATCTGTCATTTAGTCACCTCCAAAACTACTCTTATTATATGCTAAAACTAAAGAAAAAACTAGTCTTAAAAGACTAATTATTTTTTCTAAAAACATATTTTTTTATTTTATCTCTTTGCAATTTAGTTTCATAATTAGTGGCAATTTGCGATAAATTATCACAAGCTTGGTCGTATTCTGATTTAAGATCATCTAAATCTTTAGAAATATACGAATAAAACAAATCAAACTTATCATCTATTTTATCATCTATTTCATCTCTTACTTTAGATAAAATAAAGCTTAAATAGGCTCTTCCTAAATCTATGCATTTATCTTTACTAAAAGTGTCATCATCAAGAAGAAAATCTTCACCTTTTTTACCAACACTACCATCATTATATTTAATAGGTCCACTAAATAACAAAAAAGAATTTTTAATAACAGGTATATTTTTTATATTGAAAACTCCACTTTTACTTTCAAAACTAGATGCCACCAAAGAAAAGTTTTCACTTGTTGTATAAAAAGATGTAACTTTACCATTAGAATCACTAATATTTACATTATCACCACACAAGTACAAATTGTTTATATCATTGTTATTGCATTTATACTCTATATTTTTACTTATAATATCTATATTATCAGCAATACAAGACTCTCCATATATAGAGACGC
Source organism: uncultured Mycoplasmatota bacterium (assembly GCA_946494435.1). Next base: position 8,136 of record CAMMBO010000030.1, on the reverse strand, counting down.
TTTCTGTCTCTGCACATCTTAAATCTGAAATATATTGGCCTATAACTCTAAAAAAAACACTATCTGCATTTTCAAACTCAGCACATAACACATCATTTCCATCTTCTCCATAAAAAATAAGCTTAGTTTTCTTACTATTATATACATAAAAACAACCATTATCAAAACTATTACTAATTATTATTTCAGAATCAGAATTTTTAGCATCAAGTGACAATTCATTAAATACATTCCAATTATTAAAATGAATTTTAGAAACGTTTTCTTTTAATAATAAACTTTTTTTCTTTCATTTTTTTTAAAGACTTTATATTTAAAAAAAGAATAAGTAAGTGGTGTAATATACCCTCCTCTACCATCTTCAAGTTCATAATAAATAAATGATTTTTTTAATATCATAATTATCACCCCAAAAACTTGTCTATTATTATATACAATAATAAAAATTTAGTCAAGTACTCCTTTTACTATATCAAAAACTTCTTCACATATATCTTCAACACTACGCAACTTACCATCTTTGCTACACTCTACTACTTTAAAATTATACTTATCAGCAACATATAAACTATTATCATAAACTTTATCTAAAAACTCTTGATCTTTCTCATTTATATCACCATCTATTCCATCATAATCTCTATTTTTTCTAAGAGTACTAGCAAAATCCTTATCTAGTTTTAAAAAGATAACTAAGTCAGGCTTCTTAAGACCAAGTCTATTATATTCATAGTCTGTTATATAATCTAAGAACTCATCTTTTTTTTCTCGCTCAAATAATGATCCTTGATAGATTAAATTAGAAGTTGTATATCTATCTAACAAAACTATCTTACCACTATTTAAAGCATCTTTTAATTCATTATGATAAGTATAAAATCTATCTACTGCATAAAAACTACTAATTGCATAAGAACCTATTTCTTCTCGTTTACCTAAATCACCTTTTAAATATGCTTCTACTAAGCTTGCACCTACACTCCCATAACTAGGAAAATGATGATAGATAACTTCTTTACCTAAATCAACTAATTTTTTATATAACTCTTTAACTTGTGTAGTTTTTCCTACTCCATCGCTAACACCTTCAATTACAATTACTTTCCCCATATCTTAACCTCCTAAAAATATTATAAATGAAAAAAAATAAAATTTATATGAATTTTGTAAATTCAAGAAAATTTTTCCTCGAATTTTGTAAATTCACAGAATGAATTTACAAAATTAGCCCCCTAAAGCACCCCAAATTTACAAAATTCCTGATTTGCAAGTTTTTTAAGTACATGCTAGAGTAAGCCTCGTTAAGAAAAAAGGAGGAAAATTATGAAAAAAATATTATTATTCTTAACTTTAAGTTTTATTTATTTAATAAGTTCAACAACTATTGTAAATGCAAAAACCGATTCATTCTATGAAGCTGAATACATTGATAATATTTATATGGTTAGATATGATAAAAGTACTGGAACTAAATATTATCAAAAAGCAAGGACTTATAGAAGAACAAGTGATGGCAAACTAGCTTACTGCCTACAACCATTTAAAACATTCAATACTGCTGATAATATCTATGAAACTATATCTGATTATAAAAATATTAGCAACGAAAAATTAGAAAGAATAAGAGATATAATAGGATTTGGTTATGGGTATCCTGCTCATGGATATGATTTAAAATGGTATGCTGTTACTCAACTTATGATTTGGCAAACTGTTGAACCAAATAGTGACTTTTATTTCACAGATACACTAAATGGCAATAGAATAAACTCATACGATGACGAAATAAATACAATAAATAAATTCATAAACAATAGTTATATAATGCCAAGTTTTAATAATCAAACCTTTTACGGAATCGTAGGAAAAACTATAACTACTGAAGATACAAACAATATAATATATACTTATTCTACACCAAAAGATATAATAAAAAATAGTAATACTATCACAGTAAAAAAAGACACTCCAGGATGTTATGAATATCAATTCACAAGAAACTATCAATATGACAATCCTATTTTATTTTACTATAATCCAAATAGTCAACATCTTGCAACTATAGGTAGTCCTAATAATAGAGAAGCGAAAGTAAGATATTGTTTTAATGAATTAAAATTAAACATTAAAAAGATTGATGCAGATACTAAAACAATTGCAAGTAAAGGTGAAGCTTCTCTAAAAAATACAGTGTTTACTCTATATAACAAAAACATGGAAAAAATTACAGATATATCTTTAAATGAAAATATGGAAGCAGCTTTATCAAGTAATGATTTTGATTTAGATTATGGTACTTATTATCTAAAAGAAACTAAGACAGGAACAGGTTATATACCTAATGATAAAGTATATGAAATAAACTTTACAAGTGATAATCCTACTATAGAATTAGCTATTGAAAATAAAGTTATCGAAAAAGAAGTAGTTATCAAAAAACTATATGGTGATGGTAAGCTTATGCAAACAGAACCTAATATTACTTTTGAAATCTATGACAAAGATAATAATCTAGTTAAAAGTATCACAACAGATCAAAATGGACTTGCTAAAATTACTCTTCCTTATGGTCATTATAAAATAGTACAATCTAACACCACTGAGGGATATACTATGATTAAGCCTTTTGAAATATTTATAAGTGACATAAATAAAGATTATTATTACACTATTAATGACTATAAAGAAAAAGAAGAAGTACCAAAAGAAACAATATCAATAAAAGTACCAAATACAAGTACCGAAGATAACAACTACCACTTATTAAGTTTAATATTACCTACATACTTAATTGTTAAGAAAAAGTTTAGTTAGTATCTTACTACTAACAGTATACTTAGGTAGTTGTCTATTAATATATAATAGTGAAAAAGATATTAAAAGTATTAGTACTGCAAACCTAGAAAGAAATACAAACACTAGTTATATTAGTACAGTAAGTAAAGAAGAAAATGATGAAATAATTGGCACTTTAACAATAGATAAATTAAACTTATCTAAAAATATCTATAATATTAATAGTTCTCATAATAATGTAGAAGAAAATGTTACTATATTAAATGATGATATAAATCTAATAGTCTTAGCAGCTCATTCTGGTCCAGGATATATCGCTTTCTTCGATGATTTAGATAAACTAGAATTAAACGATACGATTAATTTAACCTATAATAATAAGAATCTAGTATACATTGTAACTAACATAGAAGAACAAACTAAAGATGGAACTATAGAAATAAATAAAACTGACAAACAAAGGTTAATACTAACGACATGCAGCAAGAAAGACAAAAATAAACAGTTAGTAATAACTTCAAAAAAAATAGATGCCTAAGCACCTATTTTTTTATTACTAACTGATTATCTTTAACATCAAAAGTAACAGTCTCTCCATACTTAATAGTACCTTTAACAAGTTCATGAGCAAGTAAGCTCTCAACAGTTTTGCTAACTTCACGTTTCAAAGGTCTAGCCCCATAATTAACATCATAACCTGCATCAACTAAATAGTCTTTAGCTTTGTCTGTTAATTTAATGTGAATATCATTCATTGATAAACGATTCTCTATATCAGATATAATCTTATCAAGAATTTGATAGATTACATCTTTAGTAAGAGGTTTAAAGACAATAATCTCATCTACACGGTTAATAAATTCAGGTCTGAAGTGACTTCTTACTTCATCCATTACTTTACTAGTATCTCCATCTAATATATATTCACTACCAAGGTTAGAAGTCATAATGATAATAGTGTTTTTAAAGTCAACTGTTCTACCATTAGAATCAGTTATTCTACCATCATCAAGTATTTGTAGTAAAAGGTTTAATACTTCAGGATGTGCTTTCTCTATCTCATCAAATAGTACTATACTATATGGATTACGTCTAACTGCTTCAGTTAACTGTCCACCTTCTTCATAACCAACATAACCTGGAGGAGAACCAATTAAACGTGATACACTAAACTTCTCCATATATTCACTCATATCAATACGAACCATATGCTTCTCATCATCAAAAAGTTCATAAGCAAGAGTTCTAGCTACTTCTGTTTTACCAACACCAGTAGGACCTAAAAAGATGAATGAACCAATAGGTCTATTAGGGTCTTTTATACCACTACGAGACTTAATTATCGCTTCGCTAACTAAATGTAAGGCTTCATCTTGACCCATAACACGTTTTTTCATACTATTCTCAAGATTAAGAAGTTTCTCTTTCTCACTACTAACTAACTTACTTAAAGGGATATTAGTCATCTTAGAAATAACACTAGCGATATCTTCTTCAGTAACATTATCACTAAGTAATTTCATTTCATCTTTATTTTTTAACTCTTCAAGTTCTTTCTCTAACTTAGGAATAGTACCATGTTGAAGTTTAGCAGCCTTTTCTAAGTCATACTTATTTTCAGCTTGTTCTAACTCAAAACGAGCCTTCTCAATCTCTTTCTTCTTAGATTGTATTTTATCATTAAGACTTTTCTCTTCTTCCCAAGCCTCTTTATATTCCTTCTCTTTAGCTTTCAACTCACCTAACTCTTTATCTATCTCATCTTTACGTTTCATAGATAACTGGTCTTTCTCTTTCTTAATCGCTTGTCTTTCTATTTCAAGTCTCATAATCTTACGAGTTAAAGAATCAAGTGCATTAGGAACAGAGTCCATTTGTACACGAATAGTAGCACATGCTTCATCTACTAAATCTATCGCTTTATCAGGTAAATATCTATCAGTAATATAACGATTAGAAAGTGTTGCCGCTGCCACTAAGGCTTTATCATGAATAGTAACTCCATGATGTATTTCAAACTTTTCTTTAAGGCCACGAAGAATAGTGATAGTATCTTCTACACTAGGTTCTTTTACAATAATCTTTTGAAAACGTCTCTCTAAAGCCCCATCTTTCTCAATATACTTACGATATTCATTTAAAGTAGTGGCACCAATAACATGAATCTCTCCACGGGCAAGCATTGGCTTTAAGATATTAGAAGTATCCATCGCACCTTCAGTATTACCAGTACCTACTATCATATGAATCTCATCAATAAACATTATAATAGAGCCTTCACTCTTCTTAATCTCATTTAAGACTTTCTTTAAACGTTCTTCAAACTCACCACGGTATTTAGCACCTGCAACTAAACTTGCCATATCAAGTTCCCAAATAGTTTTATTCTTTAAGCTAGCAGGAACGTCACCTCTTTCTATTCTAAGAGCAAGTCCTTCAACAATAGCAGTCTTACCAACACCAGGTTCCCCAATTAAAACAGGGTTATTCTTAGTACGACGAGAAAGTACCCTTGTTATACTACGAATCTCTTCATCACGACCAATAACAGGATCAATCTTACCTGCTTTAACTGCTTCATTTATATTACGACCATATTTTTCTAATACATTCTCATTTTCTTCATTTGGATTTTGATACATAATACATCTCTCCTTTCTAACACATACATATTATACAACATGATTTAGCACTTGTCAAGCAAGAGTGCTAATAAATATAAAAAGAAAAAGAACTAAAAGTATTTAGCTCTATTCGATAAAAGTAGAAGTTATATTGTAATTTAATAATATTAAAATCTTCCCGTAGCCCAAAGTATTTCATTTGTTTCAGGGTCTACTTTAGCCTTAAGATAATTTCCTTCTGAATTATGCCAAGAATAACCGATTTCATCATCACTCTTAGAATCAATAATACCTTCTACTCCTCCAACTAATTCAACAAATTCAGAATACGATAATCCTTCATCACTATTAAGCTTTTCTTCAATTTCATCCCATTTAGAGAAATCAGCTTTATTAGGTACAGTATCCCAAGGATAATTGGCTGTAAATTTAGCACTAACAGTTGTTTCATTATTAATTACACTTGTATAATAATGAAACATAACTTCAATTGACGTATCATCTGTCAAATCCCATTCATAAATTTTGTAATCATCTGTGCTACTTTTCTCTTTAGCCTCAAACCCCATAACTTCATTCATATCATCAAGTTCACTATTAACATCTAGTTTTTCCATACATTGCAAAACATCGCCACATTTAGCCTTTGATTCAGCAGCAGTACTACTACTATTATTGCCATTACTCTCACTTTTTTCAGCTCCACAGCCTGTAATAGCAAATAATACTGCAATCATACACACAAAAGTTAAAAAAGTTCTCTTCTTCATTCTGTCCTCCTTATTTGAAAAAATAACCTCTACACTTAAAATTATATCATGTTTTATGTCTGTTTCCTACAAAAATGTATATTTTTTCTAAAAAATCAAAAAATTAAATTGGTAAAGAAAAATGCTTATAAAAAAACTAAGACATACAATGAGAGGATTTAATCTTAAAATAAAATGATTTAATAACGCTTTTTAACATCACTTATTCTACAATATCAAAGATGTGAAACAGAAAAAGATACAATATTACAAAAACCATTAAGAAAATATGCCGATAAATATAATTACAGCTTAGACTACTTATTAGGTCTTACTGAAAATAACAAAAAATACTTTTCTTTAGAAATAAACTTAGATAGGAGGTAAAAATATAACAGAAATTAGAAAAAAGACTAAACTCTAAGCATTAAATACAAGGCCAGCAGAATATACACATTATTAAAATTCAAGATACTTATATATAGCCTAGCTTTATTTTATAAAAAATTTTCATTTGATGAAATACTTGTTGAAAAAATATGTAACTAACAAAGCTACATATTTTTATTCACTTACTACACTTATCGCTGTTTGTAACATTGTATCATTTTCATAAGTTAATGTTTCACCTTCTTGTAATACAGTCTCAACTCTATCTGTAGGAACAACTCCTTTATCATTAACCCAATTACCATCAGGGGTTAACCATTTCTGTACTGTATATTTAATAGTATCCCCGCTATTTAAATCACTTGCAGACTGTACTGTTCCTTTACCATAAGAATTAATTCCTACTATATGAGAACCATAACTTTCTTTAAAAGCACTAGCAAGTATTTCTGAGGCACTTGCACTCTCATCATTAATAATTACACTTACAGGATAATCTCTATCTATAGATTTCTTAGTACCATAAACTTTCTCTGTCTTACTCTTAGTTTGTAATTGATACAAAACTTGTTTTTTATTTAGAAATAAACATAATATATTCTTAACTTCAGATAAATAACCTCCAGGATTATCTCTAACATCTATAACTAATCCTTCTATATTATTCTTCTCTAACTTCTTTAAAGTCTTATTAAACTGTTTATAGGAATTTTTATTAAATATTTCTATCTTAATATAACCAATCTTCTTACCATTATTTTCATATATTTCACTTTCTACAACAGGAGTTTCTATCGTCGCTTTACTAAGTTCAAAACTTAGTTCTTCCCCATTTCTATTAACTGTTAATTTGGATGTCTCATTACTATCACTACCAGAAATCATAGAAACTACTTCCGATAAACTCTTCCCCGTAACATCAGTATCATTTACTTTAGTAACAATATCGCCAATTTTAACACCAGCTTTACTAGCAGGACTTCCATCAAAAACATTACCTACACTAATAACTCCATCTTTAAGCATTACTTCTATACCAATACCATCATAAGTACCACTTAACTCTTCATTAAAGTCATCACTAGCATCACCACTAAAATATGTTGCATAAGGATCATCTAAATAATTAATCATTCCTTGTATTCCCGCATCAATAAGTTCTTCTTTATCAACATCTTCATAATAGTTATTAACAATATTATCATAAGTACTAACAAGTTCGTCCAACTCATCACCACTAGAAGAATTATCACTAAACACAACAAAATTAACTATATTACCTAAAAGAAAACCAAACATAATAGCAATTATCATGATAATAATAACTTCAGAAAAATTAAAGCCACTTCTTCTTTCTACAATTATTTCTCTAACATTACTATTATCATCTATTTCTTCTTTAGTAGTAATATCTTCTATAATATTTTCTTTATCATTATTCTTTTTCTTTTTAAACATTAGTATCACCCCACTGCTTTAATTTTATCACAAATAAAACAATATCTAAAGAAAAATATATATGTTTGTGACTTTTTTTTCAAAATGTCCGCTTTTGTATTTTCGTTTACAAAACAAAA
>CAMMBO010000029.1 GCA_946494435.1 uncultured Mycoplasmatota bacterium | reverse complement strand
ACAGATGATTATGAATGAAGTACCTGAAGTTAAAGAAGTAAGAAATGTTAATTAGCTTCTAACCAGTCTATTTTTAGAATAGGCTTTTTTTTATTAATAAAATTATAAATATATCTTAAAAACTTTTCATATTCATCTGTTCTCTTTAATACATTGATAATCTCTTTTTCTTTTAGAGTCTCATTTATTATCTTCTCGTAGATATCAAAGTAATGACTTGGAAAAAGAAGTCTTGCTATTAATAAGCCATATTGATAAGTACTATAATTTAGATTAGTCAAAAACTCATCTAGAAAATCATATGTATAATCATCTGTTATAAAGAGATATTTAAGATATTCTGCACTATCTCTTGCTTTATTATCTATAACGATGTTTAAAGGGTTATAGAAGCTTAAATTAGAGAGATTTACTCTTCTTCTTGATAAGACTAAAGTGTCATTAAATTCTTTGGTTAGATAGCTGTTAGTGGCATTAAAATAGCTTATAGCATTTTCTCCTAGACCTATAAAATAATCTAGAGTCTGATAGAGGGTTTTATATTTTATTTTTATATAGTCTTTTTGATATTCAAAATAATCTATCTTACTACTCCAAAGATTATTCCAACTACTATGATTTAATAGTTTTAGATTAGATGCTTCTTTTGGACAATATGTTGGATTGTAAATGTCATTAATATTAAATCTGTTATTTTTAGCTGCTCTTAAAAGAATATAATAGTGATTATTTATTATACTTAAAGCTTCTTTATTTATATTAAAGATAATCATCATAAAACTATTATTATAAACATTTCTAAGAAGAATGATTAATTCATTTATATATTCTAATGGCTTATTTACTTTATATAGATAATAGATGTAATTATCAAGATAAAAGCAATAATAATTATCTTTTTTAATTATTTTTTCCGGGGTAAGTCCGTAGTAATAAAAAAGAGTATTCTTCATATCTAAAACCTCAGTAAAGTATATGAAAAAAACAAAAAAAAAGAACGCACTATCTATGTGCGCCCTTTGGCAAACTATATTTTGGTGCAGGTTCATCTGGTTCTTCACCCTTTAAAATAGCTTGCATCCTTCTTAGTTCTTCTAGAGCCCTACCTGTTTGAGCATTATATTCCTCTGTTTCTGCATCTATAGCTTCTTTGTCTGAATTAATGGAAGTTAAGTTTGTCATTTCTGCTTCTAAAGCTTCTTGTGCTCTTCTCTTTTCCTTTAGTAATTCTTGAATTCTTGGCATATTCTTTTTTAACTCTTCCAATTCTTTTAATGTGCTTTCACTTCTTGCTTTAGCATTATCTTTAGCTGTTTCAGCTGTTTTTTTAGCTTGTAGAGCTTTTTCTGTTTCAGTGGCAATTCTTTCTCTCTTAGCATTTAATTCCTGAGTATCTTTCTCCAACCTACTCATATAGTCAGACATAGAAGTATCACTATCAAACGTGATAGTATCTGTTGGCGATGCTATTGTATCTTCTGTCCATTCTCCTCCTTTAATGTCTGCTACGTCGCTTATATTTACAATTGGAACTTCTGGTTCTTGAGTAGATTTTTTAGTAGAATCAGTTAAAGTTCCTGTTGAATCAAATAAGTCTTTTACATCGTCCATGCCAATTTGATTAATATTTTTACTAACCTCTTTTGTTAAAGTTTCAAGATTATCTGCCGTTACTTTGCCAGCAATAACATCAGCTAATGGTCTTTGTTCACCCTCAGAATTAACTTTTTTGTTCATAAATTTATCAATTTCTTCTTTAATCGCATCACTATCAACACTTGAAAAAATATCTTCATCGTGAGCTTTTTCTAAAGTGCTTTGTGATTTATCATATGGGCTAGAAACATCATTAATAATATTTTCTGTATTTAAATCAAATTTTTTCCCTGTTTCATCAACGTTAATCCAATTTAGTCCTTCATCACTAAGTTCTTGTTCACTTCTTTTCATTTCTTCAAAATTTTCACTAGGTAAATTCAAAGCTCTTTTAGCCATATCTGTAAATCTTTTATGTGACTTAATATATTCCTCATAAACAGTTTTTAAATCATTAAGATCAGCTTTTAAGCCTAAAATTTTGTTTCTGACATCTCTTTTTTCTTTACCCGTAGTTTTCTTTTGGTCTTTATCCATTTTTTCTATGATGGCTTCTTTTTGTTTCATTTCTTCTTGCATATATGCTTCTTGCACTTCCATCGTAATTGCATAAGAAATAATCTTTAACTTAATTTTATTAAAATTGCCTTTAATAGGGTCGTTACTGTTTGTCGCATCCCCATCAACTCGTATAACATCAAAATCTTCATTATGTAGTTTTTCTTCACTCATGTCATTCGCCTCCAACTAATCATTACTATCTATTCGTCTTTTTTTGATAGTCTTCTTAATACATCTTTTACTCTATTCCATTCCTCTTCATCATCAATACCATATAATTTTGGAGTGTCTCCACTTCTATCTACTTGAGATACATAAACGGTCACATTACCGTTATCATCTTTTTCATTTTTTGTATAGACAACATATTCTTTCTTTGTATCTTTAAATTCAAAGGCAATAACAACTTCTACCTCATCAATAGAACCATCCTCACCTATAATTGATAAAGTCATTTTCTTTTTTTCATCCATCCTTGTTTTCCTCCCTTTACTATTCTATAAACCATTTTAGCATAAAAAAAAAGAAATAAAAAGCCCCTTTTTTACATATTTTTACTGTTTTTAGGATTTTTTTCTTTTTTTAGAAGAAAAGTTTTCGCTCCTTTAGAACAATATTCTTTGATGTAGTCCTCTAAATATTTAATGTCATTTAGCTTTTTTGCCTTTTTATTACTACTATCATAGAAGCCTTTAAGTCTTATTTTTCCATAAGAATAGTCTCCTAAAACATAATCATAATCTTGAAAATAATTTGTAAAAAGAGAATTTACTTCTTCATAATCAAAGTTTTCTTTTCCTTTTGTTACTTTATAATTATTATCTAATAATTTATACATTCCTACCACCTATATAATTGTAACACATTATTTAATTTTGGTGGCAAAAACTTGGGATGATGCAGAAAATGCTCCATTGTAGTAGTTAGGGACACTTCCTTGGATTAGTTGGGTTGTAAGATTTACTTTGGTAGTAATAGGTATGCTTTCTGTAGAATGAGGCATGGTTATTTTTTCTTTGATAGTTACTTCTATTCCTACTTCGATTAAAGCATTATTAAAGCCATACTCTTTAACATCAGTTACAATGTTACTTGATACGGTTCCAATAAATGAAAATCGAATAGGAATACTGGTCGTTAGATTAACAATTAAGCCATTATGAAATAAGGAACCTATTGGAATATCACAAACTACACCATCATCTAGAAAAGTTAGTCTTGTTCCTTTTAAGGAGTCTGATAATTCTATATCAGTCGTATCTCCTTTTTCAATAGCACTTAATCGTTTCATAGCTTTATCATTAATATCTTTTAACAAGCGATTAGTTAATTTTGTATCAAAGTTAATTAGTTCAATATTACCATCATTATCTCTACTTATTTCAAATAAGTCTTCATTAAAATAATCATCATCAATATTAACAACATCATTTAATATTACATTAGCGATTCTTTCTGTTTCACTAGTAGCATATTTAATAATAACTTGTTCTAAACCTTTGCCTGCAAGGGATGTAAAATATAAAGCGGTAAAAAAAGATAGTATTAAGAGACTAATAAAGATATATATTTTCTTTTTGTTCATAGTTAATTACCTAATCTTACTAGTATTACATCTTCACCAATTCTCTCAATACTTTGCCACTTAATCTCAGTATCTTCACCTTTACCAAAAGAAATAAATTTGCCTTTAGGTTCTACTATTAAACTGATAATAGCACCATTTCTCTCATCTACTTTAACATCTATAATATTACCTATGTTTCTTCCATCTATAACATTAACAATATCTTTACTTTGTAAATCAGAAAGTCTCATAATATCACTGCCCTACTACTTAAAAATATGTCTTTTTTTAGTAATTATTCTTATCTTAGAGTTTTCTTTAACTGCTTTATAGCATTTTTTTCTAGTCTTGATACTTGGGCTTGGCTAATATCCATATCTCTTGCTATTTCCATTTGGGTTTTACCTATTATATAACGTTCATTTAATATTATCTGTTCTCTATCGCTTAGTGATGAGACTGCATCGCTTGTGGCTAGTTTTTCTTCAATAACAGAGCCAGTTTTCTTTTTATCTTCTATCTGGTCATAGACATAAATTGTGTCACCGCCATCATTATAGATAGGTTCAAACATCGATACTGGGTCTTTTAGGGACTCTAGAGCAAAGACAATATCATAGATAGTGGTGTTTAAAGATGAAGCTAGGTCTTCCATAGATATTTCTTCGCCTTTTTCCATAAAATATTCTTCTTTTAGTTTTAAGGCTTTGTAAGCTAAATCTCTTGTTGAACGGCTTACTCTGATACTATTGTTATCTCTTAAGTATCTTTTTACTTCGCCTAGAATCATAGGTACAGCATAAGTTGAAAACTTAACTTCATGAGCTAGGTCAAAGTTGTCTATCGCTTTAACAAGACCAATACATCCTACTTGAAATAAATCATCTAAGTTTTCGTTTCGGGTGTTTACTTTTCTTAAAATACTTAAAACTAGTTTTAAATTGCCACTAATAAGGTCATTTCTAGCGAATTTATCACCTTCATGCATTTTTTTAAATAGTTCTGTCATCTCTTCTGTTGTTAATACTTTTAATTCCGAAGTTTTTACTCCACTTATTACGACTTTATTATTTGCCATTTAATCATCTCCTAAATTAGTAATGATTAAATGTTTAATTTTTTATGCAATATTTTTTTGTAGACCTAAGAGGTTGTTTAGTATGAAAAAGAAAAAAAGTATCATATTAAGTGTAGATGTGGGTGATGATATTGATAGAACTTAAGAAAACTTTTGGTAAAAATGTTAGGTATTATAGGTTTAAGAAAAAATATACACAGGCAAAGTTAGCTGAACTTTTGGATGTTTCTACTAATTATGTCAGTAGAATGGAACGAGGACAACATTCGGCTAGCTTTGATGTTATCGAAGAGTTATCTAAAATATTAGATGTTGAACCATATAAGTTTTTCTTAAAATCTAAAGATACAGAGTTGCCTCTACGTGTTGATATGAAAAAAAAAGGCAATTAGAGTTAATCTAATCGCCTAAAGGTTACTTGAGCTTACTTACCCTAAGCTCTTTTTTTTAATGCTTTTATACCAAAGCCTACTAGTGTTAGTGATGTTACTAACATACCAACAGTTAAAATAATACTATCAGAAGTTTCTGGATTTTGTTCTTCTATAGTACTTTCACTATCAGGTGTTGTAACTTCTTCACTAGGTTCAGTTGGTTCTACTGGTTCTACAGGAATTTCTTCAGATGGTTTTTCTGGTAGAGTTGTATAAACATTTATACCATTTGCAACTTGAACGTTGCAGAACCAAATAGACCTGATATTGTCAGCAGCAGTTTTTCCCATATTAATTTGTCCAGTTGAACCTATTACTTCATCCCATTTTAAGACAGTAAATTCAAAAATAGTATTACCTTCTTCATCTAAAGAAGCACTATATCTATAAGTATAGACACCATCTTCAGTAATAGTCGCTTTAAATTCAGGAGCCCATCCTGCTGTTATAACATATTCATCTCCTACTTTTTGAGTCATTACAACTCCTTCTGTTACGTAGTTTTCTGAAGTATCATCTAAAGACATAGTTAATTCAAAAAGTTCTCTATCAGCCATAGTATCTTGATTTAGTTCAATATAGACTTCTTCAGTAATACCATCTGCTAATTTAGTATTACTTTTTTACTAACTGGTCCATAGAACATTCCACCTGTTGCAGTTTCATTACCTTTTATATTAGTAATATTATCACTTACAGCAGTTGCACTTCCAAAGCCTTCTGTATTCCAGTCATTTAAAGTGTACTCTGTTAAAGCAGAAACATTTAAAAATGGAACGAAAGCAAATAGACTAACCATAGCCATTCCTAATACTTTTTTAACACTTCTCACCTCTTATCCCTCCTTTCCTCAAGATAAGCCCTAATTTTAAACAAGCCTACCCTTCATATAAAATATACTTGATAATAATGATAAAGCCAATAATTTTCTAAACTTTTTAGGTTTATAAAATATGTAAAGAAAAAGACCTAATAACGGTCTAAAAAGGAAGTAACTTTGCCATCATCTTGATAACTTATAAGGGTTTTTAAATTAACTTTCTCAGTGCTTTTGAAGATATTATTATCAATAACATCACTTTTTTCTCTAAGCTCCTTAAGTAGTTTTTTAATTTCTAAACGTTTTGAATTACTTTCAGTGCCTTTATTTTCTGTAAATTTACAAGCACAGTTTATAAAGGTGTACTCATTATATTGCCAGAATCTCTTAATAGATTCTTCTCTTACTAGATAAAGAGGTCTAATAAGTTCCATACCAGGAAAGTTGGTGCTATGTAATTTAGGTAACATCGTTTTAAACTCTCCTCCATAAAACATTGATAGAAGAATAGTTTCTATTACATCATCAAAGTGATGTCCTAAGGCAATTTTATTACATCCTAAATCTTTAGCAGTCTTATAAAGAAAACCTCTTCGCATTCTTGCACACATATAACAAGGATGGCCTTTATCTAGTTTGTTAGCAACTTCAAAGATATCAGAGTTAAATATTTTATAGTCAATTCCTAAAGCTTCTAAATTACCTTTTATTACTTTTAAAGTTTCTTCTTTGTATCCTGGGTTCATAACGATATATGATAGTTTAAAGTTAGTCTTGCCATGTTTTTGTAACTCTTCTAGACATTTGGCAAGTAAGACGGAGTCTTTTCCTCCAGAGATACAAACAGCGATATGGTCATTTTCATTTACAAGAGAATAGTCTCTAATCGCTTTCATAAACTTACGCCAGATATCTTTACGATATTTTGTAATAAGACTATGTTCTACTTGGTCTTTACTTTTCATTTTTAAACACCTTCTTAAATGATGTAGGGACACTACTTTCAAAAGTATAAGTTTTATTATTAAGAGGATTAGTTATAATTAATTTACTAGCATGTAAATATAATCTATTAGATTTATTACCTCCATATTTTTTATCTCCTACTATTGGACTTCCTAAATGATTTAAGACTACTCTTATCTGATTACGTCTTCCTGTTTTGATATTAACTTTAACAAGAGAATATTTATTGTTCTTATTAATTGTCTTGATGGAAGTAATAGCAAGCTTACCTTCTTTTTTGTTAGTAACAATAACTTTGTCTGGTCCTACTTCTTTTAGATAACAAGTATAGTCATCTATATCTTTTACATTACCTGTTACTAAAGCGATATATTCCCTTGTTTTTACATATTTATCCCAATTATTTTGTAGAAGATTTTTTAAAGTATTATCTTTTACAAAGACTAAGACTCCTGATGTATCTTTATCAAGACGATGTAAGACAAAGATTTTATCATTCTTCTTTCTATTTTTAATAAATTCTCTAACATAGTGATAGGCGGTCTTTTCTTTTTCTTTAGTAGTACTTATTGATAATAGACCTGCAGGTTTATTTATTACAAAGAAATATTCATCTTCATAAATGATATCAAGATTACTTTTCTTATGAGTTTTATTAGTCTTACTAAGTTCAATAACATCATTTTTCTTAACAATTGTATTATACTTGGTTACAACTTTACCATTAACTAGAACTCCTCCATCTTTTAGATAATTCTTTATCTTTTTCTTACTTAAATCCTTAAATAAAATAAATAATGTATCTAATAGTTCTCCTTTTTCTAAAACTTTTCCTTTCATTAATATCACACTTCCTTCAAAATACGGTAATATTTTAACAAAAAAATTTGATAAAGTCTATTATTAAGCAAAAGAAAAAGACAATCATATGAATTGAAACATATTATGTCTTTATTTAAATAGCTATTTTTTCATAGAATAGCTTGAACTATTTATTGATGCTCCTCTTTTTTCTTCTGCAGCAATAATTGCATCGACACATGCTTCTAAAGCTTGTCTATAATATTCATCACTATCTCTCAATTTATTTTGACTATCTGCACGAGCTGCTTGTGGAAACATTGCTGCTTTTGGAGACGTTACTGTCGTCATTTTTCTTTCAAAACTTTCTTTAACACTCAATTTTCTTGGAATATCTGCACTAGCTAATTTTTCTTCCATTTCAGAAGCTGCTTGTGGTGAAAAAGTATTTTTATAGTCCATAAATTCTAATTCCTCCTTTGTTTGCACTGTATTATAACACAAAAAAAGAAAAAAGTCTATCACTAGACTTATATTAAAACATTATCTTCTCTTTGCTCTTGACATTCCTTCTAAAAAACTATTTTTGATTATTTTGGTCATACTCTGTTCTCTTATAGGTATTTTTTCAATATTATCAACGAATAAAGGTACTCTTATTAATTTATCACTTTCTGGATTAAAGTAATAGAAAGAAATTTCATGCTCATTTACAATGCCTTCAATTACTTTTACATAATCATTAGGAGTTAATCTCTGTGAAAGACTTTGAACATATTTTAAAAGTTCTATATCTTCTCCACTTAAGTTTGAACTTCCTTTTGGATGAGTGTGGAATCTTATATAAGCTGGTGATTCACAGGATGCGAGTTCATAAAGAACTTTTACTAAATATTCTTTTCTATATACTATTTCTTTATTAGTTCTTTTTTTTATTAAATCTTCTGAATTTAACTCTATTTTAGTTATATGAATGTCATTATTTATTTCTGTCACAGTCATATGTCCACTTTGTTCTGTTTTATTTCTTTTGCAAAGAGTTATTAATTCATTATATTGTTTTAATGACATATTTATATTCATAGATTTTCCTCCTTAAATGTAGCCATATTATAACACAAAAAAAGAAAAAAGTCTATCACTAGACTTTAATCAAATAAATTATTAAATTCATATTTAAAGACACGATAAGCATATTTTTTAGAGTTGTAATTAAATTGTCTAATTAAATTACCATCGTTATCATATTCACCAAAGGAGTTATCTTTACCACTACCTACAACGATATTGCCATCATCATCTAATATTTCAACATCACTTACTATGCTTGAGTATGGTATTTCAAAACTCTTAACTAATTCATAAGTCTTATCATTTTCATTAACTTTATATTGATAGAAGTATGATGTTTCTCCCTCGTTATAAGTACCAGTACCAGGATAATTAGACCAATCAAAGTTAGGTCTTGTTCTAGCACCTTGGTAATTGTTGTTAAACATATATAAGTAATATTCTCCATCGTCAAGAGTCTCATCTTTATAGTAAGTAATACTATGTTGTCCTGCTTGAGATACAAAGTCTCCTACTTTTTCATATAATAAATCTCCATATGAAGTATCTTCTGTTACTGATTCATCTGTTAATAAGTATTTAACACTAGGGTCAGTATAAGCATTACTAATATAGATTATAGTACTTAACTCTCTTGAACTTAAGACAATATCATTATCACCTATTAAAGATAAACTATTCATATGAATCCAGTCTAACTCATAACCACCATAAGTATTTTTACCTTCTGGTTTAACAGCATTTAAGTAAAACTCTGGTAATAGGTCTTTCATATCAAGCATCTTTTTAACTTTACCTGTATCAAGGTCAAGGGTAATAACAATATCTTCAATGGTATCAGTATCATCTTCATTAACTAATATTACAAAACGGTTATTATCTTCATCATATACCATATCATGATGCATTGTATAATTACCTAAGTCATAGAATTTTTCTATTTTACCTAAGTCATTTACTTTAACTATACCTTTCTTATTATAAGCATAATACATATAGTCGTCATCAAAGATAATACGGTCTGCTCTATAACTATCTAAAACAAACTCTTCTCTTAGTACTCCTTCATTATCATATAGATAAATATTAGAGTTATAGTTTTTATCATGACCTAAGACTGCATATAGACCATCTGTTAATTCCTCTTCACTATCTCCATCTACTATTTCTAGTTGATTATCAATCTCGGCAGTAGATTTTGGAGTTGTAATAGTAAATTCATGTTCCTCGTCACCACTTTTTAATGTTAAAGTATTAACTTCTCCTGGAACAAAACCAATTAATTGATATTCATTACTATCTTTATGAGATATTTCCTTTTCAAAATCACTATATCCTTCTGTTTCAATTTTATAGTCAAGAGTCTTATCACTATCAGTATAATATAAGTAGTAAGAAAGTGCTCCTGTACCATATGGATTATGAATTAGTAAGGGATTTTCTAAAGTATAATCTGCAGAGTCCTTTAAAGCATCAATTTTCTCTTCGATTATATTTTGATAATCTTCACTAAAAATAGAAATATCTTCATCTTTCTTTACTTCATACACTCCTTCATCATTTTTTACTAACTCCACATTTTCTCTTATCCAAGCTGGGTCTGTTAATAGATTTTTTTGATATCTATCATAGGCTCTAAAACTTAGATAAATAATTCCTGCTATTATGGCTATAATAATGATAGCTAGTAAAAACTTCTTCCAATGTTTCTTAAAAAATTGTCCTATTTTTTTCACATTCTCTCCTCCTAGTTAATAATCTATCTGGTATTTGTGAAATTTATATGAAATTTTTCAAAAAAACACTTGATTTAATAAAAGTTATTTGCTATTCTAATATTGCTTGAAGAAAAAAAGCAAAAAAAGCTTGCATTTCTTTCTAGTTTAGTGTAGAATGTAAATGTGCTATCAATCCGGGCCTGTAGCTCAGTCGGTTAGAGCACTTGCTTGATAAGCAAGGGGTCACAGGTTCAAGTCCTGTCAGGCCCACCATTTAATTAGATATGCCTCAATAGCTCAGTTGGTTAGAGCACTTGACTGTTAATCAAGGGGTCCTAGGTTC
>CAMMBO010000028.1 GCA_946494435.1 uncultured Mycoplasmatota bacterium | reverse complement strand
AAAGAATCTTTATACAGAACTAGCTTTAATAATCGAATATGTTAATAAAATGGCTCTATCATATCCATCTATTAGATTTGTTTTAACTAATAATGAAAAAGAGTTATTAAATACTTCTGGAGATGGTAATTTATTAAAAGTAATCTATGCTGTCTATGGCATAGATGTTGCTAAAAAAATGATAGAGATAAGTGGCGAAAACGATGATTATGTAATATCTGGTTATATTGGTTATCCAGAAATAGCCAAGACAAGCCGTAATGTTATTACTACTTTAGTAAATGGTAGAGTTATTAAAAATTTAGATTTAAATAGATGTCTAATAGACTGTTATCATACTTATATACCTAAAGATAAGTTTCCTATGATAGTTTTAAATATAGATGTAGATCCAATTCTAATAGATATTAATATACATCCGCAAAAGATGGATATAAAGTTCTCTAAATTAGATAGTCTAAAAGAGTTAATAACAAAAGTAATTAGTTCTAAACTAAAAGAAGTATTACTAGTACCTCATGCTAATATTAGGGATTTAAATACTATTTATGAAGTAGAAGACTCTCTTCCAGTTAATACTATAAATTATGAATTAGATGATGAAGAAGAGCCTTTAAAAGAAACATCTCCTAACCTAGAGGAATTATCTTTTGACTTTGATAATGATAATAAGATAACGGGTACTAAGACTGAAGAAGTAGTTGAAGATGAAAAAGAGAAAAAAGATAACTATCGTATCAAAGAAATGATACCTGTAGGTATCGTTCATAAGACTTATATAATCGCAGAAAACTCAAGTGGTATGTATATAATAGACCAACATGCAGCGGCAGAACGTATTAATTATGAAAAAGTCTTAAATGCTCTATTAAAAAATGATTATAAAGTTATAGATTTACTAGTACCTATTAGATTAGAATATCCTAAAGATGAGTTTATTAGAATTAAAGAACATATGGATATAATAAATAGTATAGGAATATCTTTAGAAGAGTTTGGTGATAATACTTTTATTGTTAGAAGTCACCCTACATGGTTTTTTGAAGGATATGAAAGGGAAGCCATTGAAAAGATAATTGCTATCACTCTAGAAAAAGGTGTATTTGATAAAGAGAAATTTATCTATAAAACAGCATCTACTATGGCTTGTAAGATGAGTATAAAAGCTAATGATTATTTAGATTTAGATACTGCTAAAATCCTTTTAGATAACCTAAGAAGATGTGATAATCCTTTTACTTGTCCTCATGGTAGACCAACTATTATTACATATAGTAATTATGACTTAGAAAGGCTCTTTAAAAGAGCGATGAATTAACTATAACTTCAAAAATACCAAATAATTGATTATTTCGGAGTTATGTTATTAAACTACTAAAAAAACATAGATATGTAGTTTTATTGCAAAAACTATTATATGAGGAGGGACTACTATGAACATTGAATTTATTAATAATGTTTATACTGTAGATGGATTAATGTTGCCTATGGTACATTTTGAAAGTAAAGTAAAAGATATATGTGTTATATGTATACATGGTATGTGTGGAACAATTGTAGACAATTACTTTGCTACTGTATGGGGAAAGGTATTATCGGAAAAAAATATTGGTTTTATTTATGAACATAACAGAGGTCACTCTATAGAAAATGATATAGTCATGATGGATGGTTCATTTAAAAGATACGGATGTATGTATGAAATATTTGAAGACTGTATTTATGATATAGATTTAGCGATACAAACTGCAAAAGATAAAGGATATAAAAGAATTATTTTATTAGGACATAGTTATGGATGTAATAAAGTCATTTACTATTATTATAAAAAACATCCTAATATTTTAGGAATAATCCTTGCAAGTGCTCCAGATATGATTAGTTCCCATTTGTTATTGGAGCCTGATTATAAAGAATTATTATCGGAAGCAAAGAAGAATATAGATAATAGTGAACCAACAAAATTACTTCATAAAATGATAGAAGATTATATGTATATGAGTTCTCTTACTTATTATAATAGGTATAATGAAAATTCTAATCTTGATAATCTACCAGTTATTTCTAATAAAGAACATTGGGAACAATTTGAAACAATAGACGTTCCAATCCTTACTTTTTCTGGCTCTAATGAAGAAGATTATTATCAACATTTAGATTTATTAAAAGATAGAGCATTAAACTGTAAGAATTTTGAATATAAAATAATTGATAATACAGGTCATACTTATAAAAATAAAGAAAAAGAAATAGCAAATTTCATTTTTAATTGGATAAATAAAAATTTTAATTTATAGGAGAGATTTATGATAATTGCCATATTAGGACCAACTGCTGTTGGTAAAACTGCTTTAAGTATAGCGCTTGCTAAACATTATAATGCCGAAGTTATTAATTTTGATGCTATGCAAGTCTATGTTAAGTTAGATATAGGTACTGCTAAAGTAACTAAAGAAGAAATGGAAGGAGTACCTCATCATTTACTTAGTAATGTATCACTTGATAAAAACTATTCTGTTTATGATTATCAAAAAGATGCAAGATGTTTAATAGATAAACTTCTAAAAGAAAATAAAAATATTATCTTAGTAGGAGGAACAGGTCTATATTTAAAAGCAGTACTTTTTGATTATAATTTTACAGAAGGTACAACTTATAAAGAATATAATGATTTAACTAATGAAGAGATACTTAATAAAATAAAATCTTATAATGTAGAAGAATTACCTCATGTAAACAATAGAAAAAGATTAGTAAGGCTATTAAATAAACTAGAAAACAATGAGACTATTACTAACGATGGGAATAACCTTTTATATAAAGATACTATCTTTATAGGATTAACTACTGATAGAAATACTTTATATGATAAGATTAATAAAAGAGTAGATATCATGTTTAATAATGGTCTATTAGAAGAAGTAGAATCTTTAAAAGATGAGTTTAATACTTCTAAAGCTTTAAATACTGCAATAGGTTATAAAGAATTTATTCCATACTTTAATCATGAAAAAACTTTAGATGAAGTAAAAGATGATATAAAGAAAAACTCAAGACATTATGCTAAAAGACAATATACTTTCTTTAATCATCAGTTTAATCTTAAGTGGTTTAATACTAATTATGATGACTTTAATAAAACAAAAATAGAAGTTATTAATTATATAGATGAAACTAATAATTAACATATGCAACCATTATTTGGTTGCTTTTCCTTGCTAATTTACATAAAATATGGTATTATAACACCAAATTGAAGGGGTATGTAGTATGAGTAGTAAAAGAGAAGTATTTGCAAAAGGATTTTGTGGTAAGAAATTATTTTTAATATTTGTAATAGGTTCTATCTTTGGAGCTTTTTATGAACAAATTCTTAATTTAGTTAAAGTTTATCTTGCCACAGGAGATATTGTCTGGGAATTAAGACGAGGAGTAATTTATGGTCCTTTTAGTCCTATCTATGGAGCAGGGGCAGTACTTTTTGTTTATTTATTAGTTAAACCAAACTATTCTAATATTAAAACCTATATCTATGGATGCCTATTAGGAGGAGGTTTTGAATACTTAATAAGTTTATTACAAGAAATATTTACTCATACGAGGTCTTGGGACTACTCTAGTTACTTTTTAAATATTGGAGGAAGAACTACAATTCCTTATATGTTGGTATGGGGAGCCTTCGCTCTTATCTTTGCCAAAATAATTTATCCTTTTATATCTAAGTTAATTGAAAAAATACCTGTTAATGTTGGTAATATCATCTATTATTTCTTGCTAATATTCTTAATAATTGATATGTTTATATCATGGACTGCTTTATTTAGAAGTGCTATGCGAAGAGAGCGTATTGAACCTATCACTCCAGTTGGTAGATTATATGATAGAGTCTATCCTGATAGTGTTCTATCTAAAAGTTTTCCTAATATGGACTTTAAAGTTAGAAAGGGTAAGTAGTATGATAACATTAATTTGTTTAATTCTAATATTTATTGCTTGGTTTTTATTAATTAAAGAATATATAGTCGCTTTAAAAGGCTCTAAAATAAAATTAAAAAGAACTTATGCTGAACCTTCTTTTGCTGTCTTAATACCGGCAAGAGATGAATCTAAAGTAATCTCTAATCTCTTAGACAGTATAAAAAATCAAACCTTTAAGATAGATTCTAAAGATATTTATATTATTGTTGAAAGTAGAAAAGATAAGACTGTTTCTATTGCCAAAGAAAGAAATATTAATATTATCTATCGTAAAAATTTAACTAATAGAAGAAGAAAAGGTTATGCCCTTGACGATGCGATTAAAGAGATATTAAAAAAGAAAAAACACTATGATGCATATTTTATCTTCGATGCTGATAATGTTTTAGATAGAAATTATTTCAAAGAAATGGTTAAAACTTATAAAAAAGGGTATGATATAGGTATAGGTTATCGTAATACTAAAAATGGTAATTCTAGTATTTTTTCAGCATGTTCTTCTCTAACATTTTCAATGATTAATACCTTCTCTAATAATTATAAAATGAAACATAATCTAACTCTAACTGTTAGTGGTACAGGATTTTATATTAAAGGAGAAATATTAGAAGAACTAGGAGGATATCCCTTTAATAGTCTAACAGAAGATTATGAATTTACTTTATATGCTACTCTAAATGATTTAACATCAACTTATAATACTAAAGCCAAGTACTTTGATGAACAACCAACTGATTATGCTACTACGATTAAACAAAGAACAAGATGGGTAAAAGGTTATTTTGATTCCAGAAGAAAGTATTACCCTTTATTAAAGAACAAAGCAAGTAGAAAAGATAATAACTATCCTTCTGTCTATATTGCCTTAGTAGGAGTAAAACCCTATGTTTTGTTTGTTATTAGTGTTATTTTATACCTTGCAAATCTAATCTTCAGAATAATATCAAACTCTATTGTAAAGATAGAAGTTTATACTTTACTATTACAATTTTTCTTAATAATACTTGCAATTTACATTGTCCTATTACTTTTTACAGGAATACTTTTAATAAAAGAAAAAGATAATCTAAGATTAAATAGAAAGATGAAGATAAAATCTTTGTTTTTTAATCCTTTATTTTTAGCAAGCTATGTAAAGTGTTTGTATTTGGCTTTGAAAAATAAAGATTTAACTTGGGTAAAAATAGAACATACTGGTAATATAGAAAAGGAGGTTGAAAAATGATTACATTAGTTAAAGATATAAAGGAAGCGAATGGTATTACTCATAATGGTACAATGCATGCTGATGAAGTTTTTGCAACTGCTTTTCTTTCTCTTTATTTTGGTAGTTTTAAAGTCATAAGAGTAAGTGAAGTACCTATAGATATCTCACCTAATACCCTTGTCTATGATATTGGCAAAGGTAAGTTTGACCATCATCAAAGTGATGCTAGAGTTAGAGATAATGGAATAAAATACTCATCATTTGGACTCCTTTTTGAAGAGTTTGGTATAGACTTTTTAAAGAAAATGAAACTAAAAAATACTAAAGCTATCTATAATTATTTTGTAAAAGACTTTATAGAAGGAATAGATGCCATCGATAATGGTATTTTCCCTGATGTAAAAGCAAATTATAAAGTAAAGACAGTAAGCGATATTATTAAAATATATAATCCTAGTTACTTAAGTAATGATAGTGAAGATGAACAGTTTATTAAAGCCGTTAATCTTGCAGAGTCTATATTAACTGAAGAATTAAAGAATGTAGTAGGTAAAGTAGAAGCTGGGGATAAAGTAAAAAAGCTTCTTAATAAAACTAAAGGGCCACTACTTATCTTAGATGAATATTTACCTTATGAAGAGACAGTTTTAACATCTCTTGCTGGTAAAAAAATAAAATTTGTAATCTATCCTTCTAATAGAGGAGGTTATGGTATTAAAACAGTTCCTATTAGTACTACTGATAAAACTAGTAGAGTCTATTTTCCAAAGAGCTGGGGAGGCCTTTCTAATAGTGATTTAGAAGAAGTAACAGGAATAAAAGGCTCACTATTTTGTCATACTAATAGATTTTTAATGACAGCGAGTACTTTAGATACTGCTAAAAAACTTGCAGAAATCGCTTTAGATGTAAATGAGAAAGAATAATAGTAGTAATTAATAATAGTTTGGGTTACAATAATAAATGGAGGAATAAAGATGGATAAAGATGGGCAAAGATTAAAGAGAATAATGACAATTATGACAGTTATCATAACTATACTTCTAGTGGCTTTTATCATCTATGCTATCAAGATGAATCTTTTAACGAGTCCTGAACTTTTAGTAGATAAAATAAAATCTTATGGTATTATCGGTCCCATAATCTTTTTACTTATTCAAATAGTTCAAGTAGTATTCCCTGTTATACCAGGAGGTGCTTCTTGTCTTGCAGGAACTCTTGCTTTTGGACCAATAGAAGGTTTTATCTATAATTACTTAGGCCTAACACTAGGTAGTATAGTTGCTTATATGCTAAGTAGAAACTTTGGTCTTCCTCTTATAAAAAAATTATTTAAAGAAGAGACAATTAATAAATACTTAAAATATATTAGAACAAAAAAGTTTGAAGCAATATTCTTTTGGGGAATTCTTTTACCAGGAGCTCCAGATGATTTGCTTTGTTATATATCAGGAATTAGTAATTTGACCTTTAGAAAATTTCTTATTATAATATTAGTAGGTAAACCATTGACGTTAATCTTCTATAGTTTATTCATAAAATTATTTTAAGGAGTAGTAATTATGCATGTTAGTTATCTTTCTTTTTATGAGAGTCCTATTGGAATAATTAGAATTAATACGAGTCGTTATGATGTCTTGTCTTTAACTTTTATTGAAGAGAAAACAGAGGAAGAAAGAGAAAATAATTTAAGTATTAAGGTTAAAAATGAATTGGATTTATATTTTAAAGGAGAAATAAAATCATTTTCTTTTTACAATTATTTAATTTCAGGATTAGAAAAGCGAGTTTTAGAAGTAGTAAGTCATATACCTTATGGAGAAACTTTAACATATAAAGATGTTGCTAGATTTTTAGGAAATGAAGAGATGACTAGTCCAGTTATAACTGTTTTAAATGAGAATCCTTGTCCAATCATTTTACCATGTCATAGGGTAGTAAAAGATGATAATGATATAGGAAGCTATGTATCTGATATAGAAAAAAAAGAATACCTTTTAAAATTAGAATCTAATAACAAAAAGTAATTATATCAAAACTTTGAAATAGTTACTTTTTATTTAACCAAAAATTCTCTACAATAGTTTTATAATAATCATGATTTGAATTAATGATAAGTAAGAAAAAAGTAAATATTTTCTATGTTCAGTTGAAGAGAATCTTTTTCTATGCTATTATTATAATAGGTGGTGTGAATATGACTAGGACAGTGTATAGTGAAGAGAATTTAAAAGTTTTATTATTTTATGTAATAATACCATTAATTGCAATTTTTATTATATTTTTTATTGGGGTAAAAATTTATGAATATCATAATAAAAACAAAAATACTAATAGAACAAATTTTGTTATTAATTATTGGAGTAATGTTATTGGCATTATTTTTACATCGATTCTTTTATCAGTTTCTATTGGCTTTTCTTTAGCGTTTACAGAGAATATAAGAAATTTAAATGCTATAGATGAAAACGAATTTTTATATTATTTCTTTATGGTATTTCCTTTGTTTCCATTGATATTTTTAATTTATTATATTTGTAAATTTATTATAAATATTAGAAAAAAAGAGAAACTTGAATATGAGAAGGGAGAAGGAAACTTATGAAAGAAAAAAAAGAGAGTTCCGTTACTAATATATTTATATATCTTTTAATAGTAATATTTGTACTATTGATTATAGCTCCTCCTATAACTAGAATATTTTTTGCTGATAATAATAGTAATGCTAGTGCTAATAGTAATAATAGTAATAGTACTATAACAAATGCAACTGCTTTAACATGTAGAAGGGAAGCTACTGTAGGAACGATGATTTACAACATTACTATTACTAGTAATTATGGTAATGATATTTTAAATAAGGTAACATTTGAGTATGATATGCCAGAGGTAGTAGATAATACTGTTACTGATAATCCTGTTTTATCAGAGATTAATTACATAAGAAATACAGGTTTAGTAGAAGAGGATACAGAGGGATTATCTACGAAATTTATTCTTACACGAGAGATGAAAGAAGCTAATGCTACTAATACAAGTTTAGATACATATTTTCAGCCTTTAGACATGCAAAAAACTAATCTTGAGTCATTGGGATATACTTGCTCAATGATAACTGCTTAATTACACAAATAATTAGCGATAGAGTAATAAGTTGTGAGAATAATAAATAGAAGCTTATTAGATAACTTAGTCTACCTAAGATAAAGGTACTAGAAAGACTATTTATCGTTAACATAAAAGGATAGTTATAACTAGTTAAGACATTAATACTAGAAGAGAAATATAATAATAAGTAATCTATAATTATTACTATAATACCAGAAATTATTGCAAGATATAAATACTTATCTTGTTTTTTTAATGCATCAATCTCTTTATAAGGAATAAATAAAAGTAGTGATAAAGGAATTATTTCATAGATAAAAAATAAGAGGCCACCATTAATTATATTAGTAATACTACTTGTAAAAGGTACTTTTAAATAAGTTAAATCTATACTAAAAGAACTACCTATAATATTAATTATAAATAAAGGTATAAAGATAAATAAAAGTATTAAAGATAAACTAGTAAGTTCCCTAAACTCTCTTAAAGATATAACTAGACACATTAATAAAAGAAGAATAAGAATACTATAGAAGTTACCACTACTTAAATAAGTATCTTTAATAAAATTAGTAGTTTCTAATAATAAATATATAAAGATTATAGATAATAATATAGATATAAATATTTTTAAATACTTGTTTTTAGGTTTTACTTTTTTTCTTAGAGATAATATTACTTTAAATATAATTAAAGTTAAAAGAGAGCCTAAGATAATACTAATAATAGTATCACTTTTACTTATTTTAATAATTTTTTCTATAAATAGAGGAAAAGATGATATAGAAAGAAAAAAGGTTAGACTTGCTAGTTGTAATAATCCTATTTTTTTATTAGTCATAATTGTTCTTCTCCTTTTCTAATAGATTAATATCTATACTTATATTAGTGTTTTTGTAAGTATTATAATCAAGTTTTCTTTTTCTTAAATAAATATGATTAATAGTATTAGAGATGTTATATTTATTATCTTTTTCACTGTTTAATAATTCTTTTATATTATTTTCTAACATCTTAGAAGCTTTCTTTTTTAATTTAGTTAAATCATTACTATCAGGAGAGTCAATATTACCTGTTATCTTTATCTTAATAGTATTATCTTTATACTTAGTACTAGCTTTTAAATCATATAAGACTACTTCATAACTCTTATTATCGAGGTCTATTTTGGTATTAAAAGTATCTATTTTCCCATTAAGTAAGTAATTAGCTCTTGCCATCCCATTATCTAAAGTAATATCTTTACTTGGTATATAAACTCCTTTGCTGATAAGATTATCTTTATAACTAATAAGGGGTAAAAATGAGTCTTTAACATCATCTAAACTACTGCTTAAAACTTCTTTAAAAGTTGTATTTATAATAGATGCAGATGACTCTTTTTCTTTCCTAATAAAGCTTTTGTAATCACTTCTTTTATGATATTTATTAAATAAATCACTTAAATTATCAGAAGTTGCAAGTACTAGATAATCAATAGAAGTAAATTCATCTTTAAAGAAGTTAAGAGTATTATCATTTAAAGTATTAGTATTAAATATTACTACTTCAAGATGTTTATAATAAGTCTTTTTATTATCAATATTTCTTGCTTTTAAGAATACTTCACCAAGGCTATCTCCAGTAACTTTATAGACTTTATTATCATCATTAATAACATTTAGATAAAGATAATATTTATTGTCAGTAAATTCTATTCCTAAAGTATCTACAACTGCTAGACTATTTAATTCGTTGTATGGAGTGTATCCTAAAAATATTAACAATACTATTAATAATATAATAATCTTTTTCATATCTCTTTCTCCCTTATTTTATTTTTAGTAAGAAGTGGATTCCTAAATCTTACCTTTTTATGACTTTCTTTAATGATAGTATCTTTAATCTCTTCTTTAATAAAAGGTGAAAAAGGAGCGAGGTATGGTAAAGATAAAGAAGAGGTTGTAACAAGGGATGCTAGAAGAATGATGAAACCTACAAAGATACCAAATAGACCAAAGAACATAGCAAGAAATAACATAATAAATCTCCACCATCTAAGAGCATAAATCATTTCAACTGATGAGAAAGCAAGACCAGATATCGCTGATATTGATATGACTATAATCATAATAGGAGAGATAATACCGGCACTAACAGCGGCATCTCCTAGGATTAATCCTCCTAAAATAGAGACAGATGTTCCCATACTAGCAGGTTTTCTAATATCACTTTCTCTTAATATTTCAAAAGATATACTCATGAAAAGCGCTTCTATTAAAGCCGAGAAGGGAACAGACTCTCTTTGTTCCATAAAGTTTAAGAATAACGATAAAGGTAATATATCTTGATTATGAGTAGTTAAAGCGATATATAATGCCGGAGTAAAGATAGCGATAAAAAGCGCAAGAAATCTTACAATTCTAATAAAAGAAGTATTAATCGCTTTCTCATAATAATCATCACTAGTATGTAAGTAGTCAACAAAAAAGGTAGGGGTAATTAAAACAAAAGGAGAGTTATCAGAGACTATAGCAATCTTACCTTCAAGTAAAGCTTGGGCAACTTTATCAGGACGTTCTGTAGATGTAATTGTAGGAAAGAAAAAGCTAGTCTTACTATCTAAATAACTCTTTAAATTACCAGAATCAATTATGCCATCAACATTAATCTTTTTAAGCTTCTTCTTAATATCATCAACGTTTTTCTTAATCGCAATATTGTTCATATATAAAACACCAACTTTAGTCTTACTAGACCTTCCCACAAACATACCATCTACATATAAATTACAGTCTCTTATTCTTCTTCTAATAAGTCCCACATTAGTATTAAAATTCTCATTAAAAGCATCTTTACTTCCCGTTATGCTAGCTTCATTATTAACTTCACCTATACCTCTATCAACAGTTGCCCGGGCTTCTATGGCAATAGCCTCATTATCACTATAAATTAAAAGAGCGAAGCCCATACAAATATAGTCGGTCATATCGCTTAATTTATTTAATATTTTTCCATTATTAGTAGGGATAAAGTTAAGAAGTTCACTACCTATATCATTAGTTTTAAATTTAATAGTTAATAGACGTCTTAATATAAAATCATTAACATAACTAGAACTACCTAAAACTTCACTCAT
>CAMMBO010000027.1 GCA_946494435.1 uncultured Mycoplasmatota bacterium | reverse complement strand
GAGAACTTTTCTGTTGATTATTTTAAGTATTATAGTATTTCTGATATAAGAGAATGTAGAAAAAGTACTGATAAGTTACTATATGTAGTAATAAATAAAATGATATTTAATAATGAATTAGATAATCTACTTAGTGTGTTAAAAGAACTAGAGAGTATAAAAATAGATGGTGTTTTCTTTTATGATTTAGCAGCTCTTAATTTAGTTAAAGAAAATAAAATAAACATTAACTTAATCTATAATGGAACTCATATGGTTACTAATAGTGATACTATTAACTTATATTATGATTTAGGAGTTAAGGGAGCATATTTATCTAATGAAATAACTAAAGATGAGGTTCTTAATATAAGAAGTAATACTAAAAGTGATTTATTTATTTTATTACTTGGTAATCCTGTAGTTGCCATGTCTAGAAGGAGTTTGCTTACTAGTTATTTTACTAATAAGAATAAAAGTAACAATGATTTAATTACTATTAAAGAACCTAAGAGTGGGCAAGAGTTCTTAGTTAAAGAAGATAATAATGGTACAACTTTCTTTTATAATAGACGTCTTAATCTAAGTAATGTATATAAAGAATTAGTAGATTCTGGTATTAACTATGGAATTGTAGAACAAGGTGATTATAGTAGTGATGAATATAAAGAGTTAATTAATTCCTTTATTAGTTTTAATAAGCAAAAAATAGATGAATTAGCAGGGCATAATAGAGGTTTCTTATATAGAGAGACTATTTATAAAGTAAAGTAGGTGAGAAGATGAAACAAATTATTTTTGCAACATCTAATCAATCTAAATCAAAAAGATTTAGTAAAGGATTAAAAGAATTAGGAATAGAAGTATTATCTTTAAAAGATATAGATGTTAAATTAGATGTAGAAGAAGATGGAAGCACTGCTATAGAAAATGCTTTAATAAAAGCGAGAGAGTGTTATAGACTTACAAAAAAGCCTTGTATGGGTATGGATGATACACTATATATGGAAGGTGTTCCAGAAAATAAACAGCCAGGCTTATTTGTTAGACGTGTTAATGGTAGGAGCCTAACTGATGAAGAAGCCATTGACTATTATACGAATTTAGTAAAAGAATATGGAAAAGACGGGAAAATTAATTGTAAATGGGTATATGGTTTAGCAGTTATTAATGAAAAGGGTGAGGAAGCTACATATAGTTGGTCTAAAGATGATTTTTATATGGTAGATAATCCTAGTGATAAGATTAATCCAGGATACCCCTTAAACTCTATATCTAAATATAAAAAACTTGATAAATATTTTACGGATGTTACAGATGAAGATATGAAGTTACTAGAAGTAAATGAAGATGATGTTGTGGAATTTATTGCAAGTCATATATAAATAAGAAAGTAGTGATGTTATGAAAAAAATAGAGTTACTAGCACCAGCAGGGGATTTAGAAAGACTTAAAGTAGTCTTATTATACGGTGCTGATGCAGTTTATGTAGGAGGAGAAAAACTAAGTTTAAGGGCAAATGCTACTAATTTTAGTTTAGATGAATTAAAAGAAGGATGTACTTTCGCTCATAATTTAGGTAAAAAAGTATATTTGACTGCTAATATTGTTTTTCATGATAAAGATAGAGTAGGTATGGAAGAATACATTAAAGAAGTTATAGAAGCAGGTATTGATGCTTTTATTGTTAGTGATTTATATCTTGCAAAATATATTATAGACAATTATAAAAAAGTAGAAGTTCATATCTCAACACAAGACTCTATTACTAATATAAGCAGCGCAATGTTTTATAGAGACTTGGGAGCAAGTAGAGTTGTTCTTGCAAGAGAGTTATCTCGTGATGAGATAAAAGAAATATCAAGTATTCCTAATCTAGAGACAGAAGTCTTTATTCATGGAGCCATGTGTACTTGTTTTAGTGGTAGATGTGCTTTATCTAATTATGTTACTAATCGTGATGCAAACCGTGGTGGATGTGCTCAAGTATGTCGTTTTGCTTTTGATTATAAAGATAATGATAAATTTACTCTTGCTACTAAAGACTTAAATATGGCAAGCTACATTAAAGACTTAATAGATATTGGTGTTAGTTCCCTAAAAGTAGAAGGTAGAATGCGAAGTCTTTATTACCTTGCTACTGTTATTGGTAGTTATAGATTTTTAATAGATAGTATTTATAATGGCACTTTAACTGATGAGAAATTACTTGAGTATGAGAAACGTCTTGACTCTGTGGCAAATAGAGATACAACTAGTCAATACTTTAATCATCTAGCAGATGTGACTGACCAATATTATACGGGTAGACAAGAAGTATCTAATCAAGAGTATTTAGGGCTTATAATAGGTTATGATGAAGAAATGCAATCTATTGTTTTAAAAGAACGTAACTACTTTAAAGTAGGAGATGAAGTAGAGATATTTACACCAACAGGAGAGATTTATCCTTATAAAATAGAGACTATCTATAATGAAGATAATGAGAAAATAGATGTGGCTAGACATCCTGAAGAAGTATTAAAATTACCATTTGATACAAGACTTATTCCTTATTCTATGATAAGATTAATTAGAAAGGGTAAATAAACTTTCAATATAAATTAATAAGGAGAAGTAGTTATGGGTAGTAGAGAATATTATTATGTTCCAGTTTATGTGATGCTTGCCGAAGATTTTGTTTGTGGAGATGTTGATTTTATGTTTTTAGATAAAATAATTGTATCTAAGACTAAAACAGGTTATGAAGAGTTGGATGGCTTTAATAACTTTGTTATCTTAAAATCAGAAAGAGATGAAAGTAAGAAATTAAATATTGTTAATTATGATGAGGGTCTATATTTAAATGAAGATGATATTACTGAAGAGAATAGAGTAGTGATTAATCATATCTTTAATAGAGATAATTATGTTAAAGATAATTTTGATAATTTTATAAAGATGAAAAGGGGAAATGTGAAAACTAAAAAATATTATCTAGGAAAGAAGTGATTTAATGGATAATTTTAAGAAAGCTAAAGAGAACTTTTTAAGGAAAGAAAAAGATTTAAGTCCTTATGCTACTAAAAGTAGTGATGCTGTTAGGTTTAAAGAAGAAAAGGAAGATATTAGGCCTCCATTTTTTCATGATATAGATAGAATAATACATTCTTTGTCTTATACAAGATATTTAAATAAAACCCAAGTTTATACACTAAACTCTAATGATCATGTTAGTAGAAGAATTACTCATGTCCAGTTAGTTAGTAAGATTGCAAGGACAATAGGTAGAGCCTTAAACTTAAATGAAGACTTAATAGAAGCGATTGCCTTAGGTCATGATATTGGTCACACTCCTTTAGGACATACAGGGGAAGCGATATTAAATAGATTATCTTTAAAAGAACTAGGAGAGTATTTCGCTCACAATATTCAAGGGGTAAGATATTATATGGATGTTGCAAAAGATGGAGAAGGTCTTAATTTAACACTTCAAACTTTAGATGGTATTATGACTCATAATGGGGAGATGTTAAGTCCTATCTATGAACCTATGAAGAAGGATAAGAATGAGTTTTTAAGAGAATATAATGAAAGTTATAAAGACTTAGAGAAATCTAAAAAGTATCGTCCTATGACCTTAGAAGGTTGTGTAGTTAGAATTAGTGATATTATTGGTTATATTGGTAGAGACATAGAAGATGCTATTATGATAGATAGATTTAAAAGAAGTGATATACCAGAAAGTATTAGAGATGTTTTAGGTGATAATAATAGAGATATTGTTAATACTATTGTCTTAGATATTATTAATGAAAGTATAGATAAACCTTATATTAAGATGAGTGATAAAGTCTATAATGCTCTATTCGCTTTAAAGAAATTTAATAATGAAAATATCTATAAGTATTCTATGACTAAAGAAGAATTAAATTATTATGAAGCTGGTATTAATAAACTATATAATATCTATTTAGATGATATAAAGACAAATAATAAAGAAAGTGATATCTATAAAATATTTTTAAATCATCAAGATAAAAGATATTTAGAATCTACTAATATTAAAAGATGGGTGATAGATTATATCGCTGGTATGACTGATGACTTTTTGATAAGAGAGATTAAAAATCATGAGTAGAGTGTTAAAGTGTAGTACTTTAGTTAGTGTTATACTTACTAAAGTAAAGAAAGGTCTTAAGAAAAACACCCCTTTTCTTGCTATCATTAGCTTCAATAAATCTAAATATAGTGAGTTATTAATAGATAAATGTCTTGAACTTGATATCCATTTTAAACATTATAACTTAGATAATCCTAATACAAAAGATGTTATCTCTTTAATAGATGAATTGAATAAAGATGATGAAATAACTGGTATTTTATTAGTAGAACCTCTTCCTAAAAATATAGATAAATATGCTTGTTATGAAAAGATAGATATAAATAAAGATATAGATGGTGTTAATCCCATTAATCAGTATTATTTATCTATAAATAGACCTAATATAGTTAATTCTACTGTTCTAGCTGTCATAAAAATATTAGAGTTTTATAACATATCTTTAATCGGAAAAAATGTCACTATCATTGGTCGAAGTTATAATATATCTAGACCTCTTGCAAATTACTTAATAAATTTAAACTCTACTGTTACAATATGTCACTCTAAGACTAGAGGTTTAGTTAACATATTAAAAAATAGTGATATTGTGGTAGGTGCAACAGGTGTTAATAATCTCTTTAAAAGTAGTGATTTAAAAGATGGCTGTGTTGTCATAGATATAGGTTTAGGTGAGGTCTTAATAGATAGCGATAATATTAGTTATACTCCTAAAACTAAGGGAGTAGGTCCTTTATCTATTGCCTTTCTATTAGAAAACTTAGTTACATCTTGTAAAAAGTTAAAATAGAAATTATAATAAATATGGAAAGAAGGTATGATTAATGAAAATTTATGTATGTAAAAAATGTGGAAATGTTATATTAAAGTTAGAAGATAAAAGTGAGGCTTTAGTATGCTGTGGTGAAAAGATGACATTAGTTGAAGCGAATACAACTGAAGCGGCTACTGAAAAACATTTACCAGTATATGAGATTAAAGATGGAATGATTAATATCAAAGTAGGAGAAGTAGAACATCCAATGACAGATGAACATTATATTTCCTTTATAATTCTTGCAAGTGATGATAAGTATATGATTAAGAAGTTAACAGCAGGAGATAAACCAGAGGCAAGTTTTCCTTATGATAAATCATATAATAAAATCTATGCTTATTGTAATTTACATAGTCTTTGGCTTACTGAAATTAAATAAAGGGATAATAATATATGAAAGATTTAGTTTGGGTTGGCATAAGAGAGTCAGAGATAAAATACTGTAATTTTATAGATGATAGTATTGTTTTGTTCGGCAGTAATCCTCATTCTTTTAGAATACAATTTAAGAAAAACGTTGACCATAATAATAAAGAAAATTTTTCATTATTAGATAGATTTTATGATAATATAGTTCTTAAGGCGGTAAAAGATAATCCTAACGTGAAGTTTATGTATTATAGCCAAATTTACAGTTATGAAAGTATGAAAAAATTAGGATTATTAGATTCTGTTCTTTGTTTAAATAATCAAGATTTAATCAAATTTATTAATGACAAATTTAAAATAAAAGAATTTTTAAAAATACATGTGCCTATACTTGATTATGTTCTTTTTAAAGGCAAAGACATAAAATTTACTAACTTAAAAGAATCATATAATCATGATAGCTTTGTTATTCAGTCAAAAGAAGGATCTGGTGGCAGCGGTACTATTATTTTAGATGAAGAAAATCATAAAAGTCTTAAGTTTAATAATGATGAAATTTATATGGTTACAAAATATTGTAAAAATAATATTCCTATAAACATTCATCTATTAATTAGTGAAAATGACATTACTTTACTTAGAAGATTAATAATAAATTAGCATATAAGGGATGCGATTTTATAGCATGTAAAAAAAATGTAGATAACCCTTTATTAACTAAAATAAATAATTATGCTTTAAAAATAGGAAAATTAATGCAAAAAAAAGGTTATAGAGGAATTATGGGAATAGATAGCATTTGTTATAATAAAGAAGTCTATTTTATGGAAATTAACCCAAGATTTCAGAATTCATCTATAGTATTAAATAAAGCATTATTTGAACAAAACTTACCATCATTACAAGAGTTGCATTATAATTGCTTTTATAATAAGCCTATTTCTTTAAGGACTTTTGAGGTAAATTATAGTAGTTATATTTATAGCGAAGGAGATTGCAATAATACTTTTGAAAATGCAATTTGTACTTTAGATAGTTTTGATGAAAAAATAGAGTGTGAGAAAGGAAGCTATTTATATACTGAGATATATGATAAAGCTATAGTTAAGATATTATGATTAACAAAGAACTAATTCAAGAACATATTGCATTAAAAAATAAAAGAGGCTTTACTGATAAGGAATATGATACTTTCTTTGATGGTAAAGTCTTGCAAATATGTTTTTATAGTAAAGGTTGTAGATTTAGTAAAAGTGGTAGTTGTATAATGTGTGATTATGGAAAGCCTCGAAAAAATAATTTAAGTTCTAATGATATTAAAGAAATTATGACTAAAGTACTAAATAAAAAGTCTCCTAAAGTTTTACTTATCAATAGTCTTGGGAGTATTTTTGATTATTTAGAAATGCCAAAAGAAAATATTATAACCTTGTTAGATTGTATTTCTAAAACCAATATAAAAGTTATTGTTTTTGAGAGTCATTATACTAGTATAAATAAAGACCTACTTAATTTAGTAAAGGAAAAATTAAAAGATAAAGAAATAGAAATAGAGCTCGGTTTTGAAAGTTATAATGATATTTATAGAAGAAAATGCTTAAATAAAATAATAGATAATGAAAAATTTAAAGAAACTATTTCTTTGATAAAAAGCTATGGCTTTAAAGTGGAAGCAAACTGTCTTTTTGGTATGCCTTTTATATCTTTAGAAAAACAATTTGAAGATACAATAGAGAGTATAAAATGGTTAGTAAACAATGGTGTTTCTTTAGTCAATTTATTTCCTATGAATATAAAGCCTTATACACTATTATATAAATTATATAAAGAAGGTATATATAAACCAGTTAAACATAAAGATTTTATTACTTTACTTAAAAAAATTCCTATAGAATATATTGATAAAATATATTTATGTTGGTATGGTAATAGAACTTTGGATTATTCTAAAGATGAAACTGTTTTACCTATAATAGATGGTTATGATTATGAAAAGTTAATGAAGTTTTATCAAACTTTTAACATTCATAAAGACAAAAATTATAGACTTAATTTATTAAAAAGTATTTAAGTCATTATATGGGGGATGGTTATGAATATTTATCATGAATTAAATAAAGTAATAGATTATATAGAAGATAATTTAGAAAACGATATAGACTATGAAAGAATTGCTAGGATTTTAGGAGTTAATGTCTATACTGCTAAAAAACTCTTTAGTCTTCTATGTAATAATACAATAACAGAATATGTTAGAAAAAGAAGACTAACTTTATCTTTTTATGATTTAACTGTAAAAAATGAGAAAATAATAGATGTTGCGCTTAAATATCATTATGATAATCCAACATCTTTTTCTCGTGCATTTTATAAGTTTTATGGCATTAAACCTAGTAAGGCAAAAGACTTAAAGAAAGGTATTAAGACTTTTCCTAAAATTGTTTTTAAAGAAGAAATAACTGATAGTAGTGAGTTAACCTATAATATTATATCTTTAGATGAATTTACTCTATATGGAGTAGGAACTAAGACTACAAGTTATACTATTAAAGGTGATGCTCCAAGATTTTTTGATGAATGTATCAATAAGTTTAATAAGCATCCTCTATATGGTATGGTTACTTATGAAGATAGATATAATAGTGATAACTTTGAATATTGGTGTTTATATAAAGAGAAATTATCTGGATTATCTAAATATGTTATTCCTAAGAGTAAATGGATTGTTTTTATGATAAATTCCCAGGAAGCGAAAGATATTAGAAGAATGAGTCTAAAGTTTTATAAGACGATGTTTTTAAACTTGCAATATAATATTAGACCCTTACCAGAACTTGAGTACTATCATGATGGTATAACAGAGTTTTTAATACCGATAGAAGATTGAAATTTATTATTATTTATGTTATCCTTTTATTTAAGGAGGATGTGTATGGAAAATTATACTAAAGTTGATGTTTTAACATATGTAAAAAATGGATTAGAAAGTGGCACATTAGTACCAATAGAAGCATATAAGTTTGCTAGAATAATGGCAAGACCAGGTATTGTTGGTGAAGAGGTTATATCATGGAGTGTAGATTCTCTTGGAAATGAGGTAAAAGAAAAGGTTGATACTGTCAGTTTAGATGAAGAAACAAATAATCCTGGATGGGTTGTTACTAAAACTGATGAAGACGGTAATATAATATTAGATAACAATGGTCATAGCAATGACTGGATTATTTCTGATTCAACCTTTAAGAAGAAATATGAAATTGATGAAAATAATCCAACTTTATTTAAACCTAAAGGAGGAGTACAGACTTTTGTTCAAATTCCCGATAATATAACTTTAAATCAATGGGGTTCCGACATGAATATCGCTGCTGGAGGCTATATTAATATAACTAATCCTGATGATATGTATGGTATTTCTAAGAGGGATTTTGAAGATACATATAAAGTTGTTGATACTTTAGAATTGGAAAAAGGTGGACCTACCTTATAGGTTTAAGAAAAACTGACAAAAGATAAAACATAAATGTCAGTTTTTTTCTTTGGCTTTATGTTAAACTTCACTAAAGGGGAGTTTTGATATGGTAGTACAATCTATTTACTTAAATAAAGATAATGTTTCCAAGGACTCTTGGCAGGAATTGATAGATTATATATGTAAATACAATGGTTATTTTAGAAAATTTAAAATAGTTATAGAAATATTTAATAATAAATTAAAATATTATTTAGTTACGAAATATAGAGTTCCACCTACAATTAATTCTATAGATGATTTTTTAATAAAAGAAGAAGATGTAAATATAGAAATAGATTATATAAAAAATAAACCTATTATTTTAGATGTAGATAAAAATGCTGTAGAGCTTTTTGATATTAGTAAATTAAAACATGATAGAGAACTTAAATATATTATTATAAATATAAGAGGAATAGGTAATAAGAGATTATTTAAGACTTATTTATTCTTTAATAATGGTAATAATTACATTAGAAGAAGATTTATGCTAGCAAGACCTACTTACATACTTAGTGTTGATTTTAGTAATAATAAAAGATTTTCTTATGAGAAGAAAAATAAATATTTAAACTTAGAAAAAATATTACCTCTTTTAACTAGTAATAATACTGGTGTTTTTAGTGTTGATGCTTTTCCATATCTAAATGGTGATTTATATCTTGATTATAAAGATTATGACTTTTTTAAACATTCCCTAATAGTTGGTAGTAGTGGAAGTGGTAAATCTAAATTAATTAGTCTTTTAATTAAGAATATAATGTTAAATAGTGATGATTATAAAGTAGTAGTAATAGACCCTCATGCTTCAATAGAAAAAGATATTGGAGGATTAGATAGGACTAAAGTAATAGATTTTTTTAATGAAAGTTGTGATTTGTTTTTATCTAGTAGTAGTGATATCGTTATTAAAAATGAACTGTTATTATCAGTGTTTAAAAACTTAATGAAAGATGGATATAATTTAAAATTAGAAAGAGTCTTAAGATATACAATTAATTTATTACTTGTAAAAGAGGATTTCTCATTTCTAAATATTAGAAAAGTCTTATTAGATTTAGAATATCGTAATAATCTAGTAAAAGAGTTAACTCCTAAACTAAATGATACAGTTGTTTCCTTTTTCTTAACAGAGTTTAATGACTTAAAGACTAATTATTATAATGAGAGTATTTCTCCTATAATTAGTTTTATTGATGAGATGTTAGTATTTTCTACTTTTGAGAAGAAAAAAATAGGTATAAGTGATGTTATAAAAGATAATAACATAACTATATTTTCTTTGGATAGAAGTATTTTAGGTGATAATATAGTTAAGACTATATCTTCTTTAGTAATGGAAGAAATACTTGAATCTGCTATTGAAAATAGAATAAATAAAAAACTAATTTTAGTTGTCGATGAAGTATCTTTGCTTGAAAATCCTATTATGGAGAGAATTTTATCAGAAGCAAGAAAGTTTGATATCGCTCTTATTTTAACAGAACAGTATTTTGGACAGATTAGTAAGAAGTTACAAGACGCAATCTTTGCAAATGTTATTAATTATTATGTTTTTAGAACTTCAAGAAGTGATGCAGTTATATTAAAAGATGTTTTGAATATTAAATTTGCAAGAAGTGTAACTGATGATGATAAGATTAATTTATTTACAGGTCTAAATAATAGAGAAGTGGTAGTAAGAATAAGTAATAATGGTAAAATTCTTCCTGTCGTTAAAGCGAAAACAACTGATTTTGTGGCAATTCCATTAATTAGAGATAAGAGAAACAAAGAAAATATTGTTAAGAATATATCCACTAGTATTAAGACGAGCTTTTCTAATTTTACAACAAGAAGACTAAAAGATATTTTAATTACTTTATCTAATAGCAGAAAAAAAGGAAGTAATAAGTATGAGTAGGGAAGAGGCTTTAGTGATTATAAATAAAATATTTAAAGCGGTTTTTTTAGTTGATAATAAAGATTCATTAGATGATATTTATAAAAAATATGCTTTTGATATTAAACTGCCACGAAAAGTATATGATAGTATAACTCATGAAGAGACATATACTGATTTTGATAATGCTACTAAATTTATTACTAAAGATAATATGGAAAATTTAGATAGTAGTAAGGGATTTATGATGGAAAAAAGAGATTTTAATTCATTAGAAGAATTAATTAATACCTGGGAAGAGATTAATACTATTACCACAGAGCGTTGTTATAATTCTACATATGTTAGTAAAAGCGATACTATATATGATTCTAGTTATGTTTATAATTCTACTAACTGTTCTAACTGTAAAAACGTTATATTTTGTGATGGATGTGGTAGAAGTGAATTCTTATTAGCTTCTCAACGTAGTGGAAATTGTACCTTTTCTATTAGAGTAGATGACTCTAATAATTGTAGTAACTCCTATAGTGTTATTTGTTCTAATAAAATAAGTAACTCTTTATTTATTCAAGACTGTTTTAACCTTGATGAGTGTATGTTCTGCTCCCATATTGCTAATAAAAAGTATTGTATTTGTAATATGCAGTATGAAAAAGAGACATATTTTTCTCTTAAGAAAATAATTATTGAATGGATTGTTAATTCTTAGTATCATTTTAAAGTGTAATGCATAATATACTAAAGAAATTTATGAAAATAATGCTTGATATTTTTGTAAATTTGTGCTAAAATTTTAGTCGTATTATGGTTAGGGAGACCTAGCCTATTATTATAAATTTTGAGGTGATATAATGGGAAACAAAAAAACAGTTTATTTAACAGAAGAAGGACTTAATGATTTAAAA
>CAMMBO010000026.1 GCA_946494435.1 uncultured Mycoplasmatota bacterium | reverse complement strand
TAAAATAATAGTATATTAATAACATCAAAACATTGATGAAAAGAAGTAACTATTTCTAATCTTTTATAGAGAGCTTGTGGTTGGTGGAAACAAGTAAAGACGAGTAGTGAATAACATTTCGGAGTGCTTAAAGAAATTAAGTAGACTAAGCCGGGTGCAGACCGTTACATTTGCTAGATTTGATAGAATCGAAAAAGTGATTATAAAGTAAGTAAAATATTCCTTTATAATAAATTGGGTGGCACCGCGGAAGACTAGTTTCGTCCCATAGTACTATAAATATTATGGTATCGGACTAGTCTTTTATTATTTGTTAGAGAGGATGATTTTTATGTGTGAATTAGGAATGTATGATAAGTTATCTAAAAGTTATATATTATCTAAAGATGAATC
Source organism: uncultured Mycoplasmatota bacterium (assembly GCA_946494435.1). The sequence goes on along the minus strand of CAMMBO010000026.1, from coordinate 11,381 downwards.
TCATCGTATTGAGATGACAAAGAAAGCTGTTAAGTTTTGTAATACTTTAGAAAGAAAAGGGATACAGTATGATTATTGTATTAGACATAAAGAAGCGACAGGATGTGTTGATTATAGTAGATGGAATGATTATTTAGGAGATGATTATGCTGTAGGTAAACATTTACTAGTACAAGAAAGAAAAGGAGAAAAGAAGAAATATTTAGTGATAACAGATAGTTCTAAACAAGTAGATCTAAAATCTTTAAAAGAAGAATTAGATTGTCGTAAATTAGAGTTTGTTAGTCCTAGTGATATGGAGAGCTTAATCAATGCGACACCTGGCAATGTTTCTATATTTAACCTTATATATGATGAAAATAAAGAGATAGAGTTAATTATAGATGAAGATTTAATAGAAGCAGATGAGATAGCTTTTCATCCATTATACAATGGTATGAGTATATTTATGCCATTACGTGAATGTTTTTATTTTCTTGCAACTATAGGAAGAAGTGCGGAAGTTATGACTATACCAGAGAAAGAAAAAAGTTTTGTATATAAAAAATAGGAGGGGTAGATATGATAAAAAAAGATAAGCTAAAAGAATATGCTCAAAAATTGATGTTTGATATGAATGAAGAAGAATATGACACTTTACAAAAGGAATTTGATGTTATTTTAAGACAGATGGATATAATAGATAAAATTCCTAACTTACATGAGGTAGAACCTATGACTTTCCCATTTTTATTAGAAGATAGAAGTTTAAGAGGTGATGAGGTTAGAGACTATCTCACTGTAGGAGAAGTTCTTGCTAATACTAAACATCAAGTAAACGATCAAGTAAAAGTACCAAAGGTGGTGGAAGAATGATAACTGAGTTAAGAAAAGAGTTAGATGAAGGTAAAGTTAGTAGCGAAGAATTATTTGATGAAGCAGTTAAAAAAGCGAAAAAAGAGCAAGATAAATATAATTCTTTCGTAACAATTATTGATAAATATAAAATAAAAAGAAGAGCAGATAGTATTTTAAAAGGTATTCCTTATGCTTTGAAAGATAATATCTCTACTTCTAATATTCTAACAACCGCTTCATCTAATATTTTGAAAGATTATATTCCTGTTTATGATGCTACAGTATATCGTAAATTAAAAAATGCAGGAGCAGTGTTAGTTGGTAAAACTACTTTAGATGAACTTGCTATGGGAGGTACTGGTACTACTGCTGCAACAGGAGTTGTTAGAAATCCTTGGGATTCTAATCGTTTAATTGGTGGTTCATCTGCTGGTAGTGCCGCTGCTGTGGCTTTAGGTATTGTGCCTTTTGCAATTGGCTCTGATACTGGAGATTCTATTCGTAAACCTGCATCTTTTGGTGGAGTTGTTGGTTTTAAACCTACTTATGGAAGAATATCTCGTTATGGACTATTCGCTTTCGCTTCAAGTTTAGATCATGTAGGAGTCTTTACTAGAAGTGTAGAAGATGCTGCAATTGTTACTGATGTTATTAAAGGACCTGATGGTTATGATATGACAGCTTTAAAAGATGATGGTAAAAGTTATATGGAAGAATTAAATAAACCACTTACTCATAAAAAACTTTGTTATATTAAAGAAATATGTGATGTTAATGAATATAAAGATTCTGAAGTAATAAAGACTTTAACAGAATTCCATAAGTTAATAGATGAATGTAAATCTAAAAGCTTTGAAGTAGATGAAGTATCTATTGATAAGAAGTTATTGGAAGCGATATATCCAACCTATATGATTATTAGTTGTGCTGAAGCTACTAGTAATAATGCAAATTTAACAGGTATTCAGTTTGGTCCAAGGGGAGAAGGAAATAGTATTGAAGAGATAATGTTTTCAGCTAGAACTAAGGGCTTTTCAGAACTAATTAAAAGACGGTTTATTTTAGGTAGTTATATTCTACAGAAAGAAAATCAAGAAAAACTCTTCTTAAATGCTTGTCGTATTCGTCGTTTAATAGTAGATAGAGTTAATGAAATATTTAAAAATTATGATGCAATAATTCTTCCTGCTAGTGGTTCATGTGCTCCATCTTTTGATAAATCAACTGAGCAAGTAACAGATGAGCAAGTTATATTAGAAAACCATATGGCTATTGGTAACTTTGGAGGCTTTCCTTCTATTACAATTCCTTTTACATTTGTTAATGATTTACCAGTTGGTGTTAATATTACAGGAAGAGTTATGGAAGATGATATTGTATTACATATCGCTAAAGAAATAGAAAATATTACAGGACTTAAGGGTTTGAAAGTAGGTGATAGAAATGTATAAAGCAGTAATTGGATTAGAAGTACATTGTGAATTAGATACAATTTCTAAAAACTTTTCATCATCTCCTAATAAATTTACAGAAACACCTAATATTCATGTTTCAACAGTTGATTTAGGATTACCAGGTATTTTACCTTATCCTAATAAAGAGGCAGTAAGAAAAGCATTAAAGACTGCTATGGCATTGCATTGTGAAAACCCTGATGAAGTTATTTTTGATAGAAAAAATTACTTTTATCCAGATTTACCTAAAGGTTATCAAATTACTCAAGTTACAAAACCTATGGGTAGGAATGGTTATTTAGATATAATTGTTAATGGAAAGAAAAAGCGAGTTTTAATTCATCAGTTACATTTAGAAGAAGATACTGCCTCTTTAGATCACTTTAGTAATTATTCCTTAATTGATTATAATAGAAGTGGTATTCCTTTAATTGAAATAGTTACAGAACCTTGTATTGAGAGTGCTGATGAAGCGGTTACTTTCCTAGAAGATTTACGTGATGTTTTCTTATTTTTAGGAGTAAGTGAAGCCCGTAGTAACTATGGACAAATGAGATGTGATGTTAATATTTCAGTTATGAAAGATACTGATAAGGAATTTGGTACTAAAGTAGAGATGAAAAATATTAATGCTTTTACTAGTGTAAGAGCAGCGATAGAATATGAAATAAAAAGGCAAACAGAATTATTAGAAAATGGAGATAAAGTAATTCAAGAGACTAGAAGAATTGCCGAAGATGGTAAAACATATTCAATGCGTGAAAAAGTTGATGCTATTGATTATAAATATTTTGTTGAACCTAATATCCCTCCAGTTAAATTAACTAAAGAGTTTTATGATGAATTAAGAAAAGAAATTCCAGAGTTAAAATTAGAAAGATATGAAAAATATATAGACAAATATCATTTGAAAGAATATGATGCAGGAGTACTATCTGCTAAACGTGATATTAGTGATTATTTTGAAGAAGTATTATCTTATGGAAGCGATATAGAACTTACTGTTAACTTTGTAACAAGTGCAATTTTATCTACTATTAAAAAACTAGATATAGAACTTAAAGAGTTATTTATTACTCCTAAAATGTTAAGTGGTATAGTTGATAAGGTTAAAAATAAAGAGATATCTTTGGATCATGGTAAAAAGATTTTATATCAAGCGATAGATAAAAAAATAGATCCTAATGAAATAATTAAAAAACAAAATTTACATCAAATAAATGATAAAGAAAAATTATTAAAAATAATAGGAGAAGTAATGGATGAAAACGTTAGTCAAGTAAGACAATATATAGATGAAGGTAATACTTATGTATATAACTTCTTTATTGGAAAAGTTATGGCTAAAACAAATCGTCAAGCAAATCCTAATATGTCTTTAGAAATAATTAAAGAAGAATTAGAGAGGAGAAAAGAAAATGAAAGTAAATAAATATAGAACACATATGTGTGGTATGTTAACAGAAGATGATAGTGGCAAATCAGTACGTGTTGCTGGTTTTATTGAAAATATTAGAGATCATGGTGGAGTGTTATTTCTTGATTTAAGAGATTCATCTGGAGTGTTACAAGTTGTTAGTAATGATGATTCTATCTTTGAAGGGCTTACTAGAGAGTCTAGTATTATGATAGAGGGAATTATTCGTAAAAGAGATGAAGATGACTATAACGAAAAGATATCTACAGGTACTATTGAACTATTAGTTGAAAAGTTAGAAGTATTAAATAAAAGTAAAAATATTTTACCTTTTGAAATTATTACCTCAAAAGAAGTATCAGAAGATGTTCGATTAAAATATCGTTATTTAGATTTAAGAAACCCTAAAGTTAAAAGGAATATTATTTTTAGAAGTCAAGTGATTGACTATATAAGAGAAATTATGAAAGAGTATGAGTTTTTAGAAATAGGGACACCAATTTTGACTGCTTCTTCTCCAGAGGGAGCAAGAGATTTTATTGTTCCATCACGTAAATTTCATGGTAAATTTTATGCTTTACCTCAAGCTCCGCAGCAATTTAAACAGCTATTAATGTGCGGCGGCTTTGATAGATATTTTCAGATTGCCCCATGTTTTAGAGATGAAGATGCTAGAAGTGATAGAGTTTATGGAGAGTTTTATCAATTAGATTTTGAAATGGCTTTTGCAGAAGAGGAAGATATCTTAGAAATAGGAGAAGATGTATTTTATAAAATATTTAAAAAGTTTGGTGATAATAAAAAAATAACTGATAAATCATTTCCGAGACTTAGTTATAAAGAGGCAATGGAACGTTTTGGTACTGATAAACCAGATTTAAGAAATCCATTAGAGTTAATTGATTTAACAGAAGTATTTGAAGAAACTAGTTTTAGACCTTTTAGAGGTGTTACTGTTAAAGGAATAGTTGTTAAAGGTATTGCTTCTAAATCAAATTCTTGGTTTAATGAGGTAGTAGAGTATGCTAATAGTATTGGTATGCCTGGTATTGGTTATTTTAAAGTAAATGATGATATGAGTTTTGCAGGACCAATAGATAAGTTCTTAACAGAAGATGAAAGAGATGATTTAATTGATATAGGAGACTTAAAACCAGGAGATGTTATTTTCTTTATTGCAGATAGAAGTAAAGCTTATCAGTATGCTAGTTTAATTCGTGATGAATTAGGTAGAAAACTAGGACTTATTGATGAAAATGAATTTTCTTTCTGTATAATTAAAGATATACCTATGTATGAGTGGGATGAAGAAGAAGAAAAATATAAATTTATGCATAATCCATTTAGTATGCCTAAAGGTGGAATAAAAAGCTTTGAAATCGAAAAAATAGAAGATATAATCGCTTATCAATTTGATTTTGTATGTAATGGTATTGAACTTGCTAGTGGTGCAGTTCGTAACTATGATTTAGAAATTATGAAAAAAGCATTTTCTGTTGTCGGGTTAACTGATGAAGAAACAAAACAAAGATTTAGTGCCCTATATGAAGCTTTCAAGTATGGCGCACCACCTCATGCAGGTATGGCTCCTGGAATAGATAGAATGCTAATGCTATTATTAGATGAAGATAGTATTAGAGAAACAATTGCTTTCCCTTTAACTGCAAGTGGTTCTGATTTACTTATGGGAGCACCTACTGATGTTACTGAATTACAATTAAGAGAAACACATATTAAAATTCGTTAGTGTATAAAACCTCAATTAGTGCTATACTAGTTAAGAAAGAGAGGAATAATTATGGTAATTGATGCAAAAGAATTATATGAAAAAATAGATGAATATATGGATAAAGAAGTAACTTTGGAAGGATGGATTAGAAATCATCGTAAACAAAAAGAGTTTGGTTTTATAGATTTTTCTGATGGTACTTGTTTTAAACATATACAAGTTGTTTATGATGATAAATTAGAAGATTTTGAAGAGATACAAAAGTATCATGTTGGTAGTGCAATTAGAGTAGTAGGAACAGTAGTTAAATCACCTAAGGAAGGGCAACCTTTTGAAATACAGGCAAGTGAAGTTATATTACTAGGAGAGTGTCCAGAAGACTATCCAATTCAACCTAAGAAACACTCTCGTGAGTTTTTAAGAGAGCAAGCTTATCTTAGACCTAGAACTAACTTGTTTCAAGCAGTATTTAGAGTTAGAAGTGTAGCAGCTTATGCTATTCATAAATATTTCCAAGATAGAGGTTATGTTTATTTTCATGCTCCATTAATTACAGCAAGTGACTGTGAAGGAGCAGGAGAGATGTTTCATGTAACATGCCTTGATTTAGAGGATGTTCCAAAAGCAGATGGAAAAGTAGATTATAGTAAAGATATGTTTTCTAAGCCTGCATCATTAACGGTATCAGGACAATTAGAAGCAGAGACATTCGCTCTTGCTTACAAAAAAACATATACTTTTGGCCCTACTTTTAGAGCAGAGAACTCTAATACTAAAGTACATGCTAATGAGTTTTGGATGATAGAGCCTGAGATTGCTTTCTGTGATTTAGATGGTGATATGGAAATAATGGAAGAGATGTTAAAGTATGTAGTCAGTTATGTATTAGAACATTGTAAAGATGAAATGGAATTCTTAGATAAGTTTGTAGAAAAAGGACTACTTGATAAACTTACTAAATTAGTTAAATCTAAATTTACTAGAATTACTCATAAAGAGGTTATAGACATATTACAGAAAGCAGATGTTAAATGGGAGTTTGAGCCTATTCAAGGAGAAGATATCGCTAAAGAACATGAGAAATATATCACAGAATATTTTGATGGACCAGTATTTATTACCGACTGGCCTAAAGATATTAAAGCTTTCTATATGAAACAAAATCCTGATGGAAAGACAGTTGCAGCAGTTGACCTTGAAGTGCCTGGGGCAGGAGAGATAATGGGTGGTTCTCAAAGAGAAGAAGATTATGACAAATTAGTCGCTCGTATGGATGAGTTAGGTATGGATAAGGAAGAACTTGACTGGTACATTAACCTACGTAAATATGGTGGTTGTGTTCATTCAGGATTTGGTATGGGATTCGAAAGACTTTTAATCTATTTAACAGGTGTAGAAAATATAAGAGATGTTATACCATATCCAAGAACACCTGGTAACTGTGAGTTTTAGGAGGTAATGTATGGATAATTTTCTTCTTAAAATAATCGATGAGAATGGTAAAGAAGTTTGGAGTGATAAATTTAAATTTGGTTATGTTCATTTAGATAGCTTTAGAAAATTTGCTACTAAAAACAATCTTAATATATCATTATCTACGGATGAGGCAGCTGCCTTATCTTTAGCATCTATCAATTATATATCAATGTTAAATTTAAGAGTAGGATATTTATTATATTTGCCAGAAATTTGCAGTAAGGAACAGGTTAATTATTTGGAGAATGCTTTGCCTTTTTACAAAGAAGAAGAGAAAGATAAATATGTAGAAGTTGCAATTTATTCTAAAGAACCTCTTTATTATAATCATAAAAATTATAGGGATTTGGTAATTGAAGAAGATATAGATATTTTAGAAGGTAGAAAGAAAAATAAAGTTTTAGTTACAGAACTTTTAGAAGAAGAACTTGCAAGGCAAAAAGAGATAATTGAATTTAAAAAGAAGTGAATAAAATTTAATCAAAAAAGTTTTATGTAAAAAACAACATAAATCTTTTTTTGTAGCATTATTTAGTTTACAAATGCTCTTTCTGATGATAAAATATAAACTATAAAAGAGGTGAGGATTATGAATGAAATTGGAAAAAATTTAAAAAAAATAAGATTATTAAAAAATCTTTCTCTTAAAGAAGCAGGTAAACTTCTTAATATGTCTTCTACTGCTATTTCAAAATATGAGAAAGGTGATATAGTACCTAATTCATCTAAACTAATAGAATTTGCTAATGCTTATAAAGTTAAAACTATTGATTTAATTAAAGCATATAAGAATCCTAAAATGGAATTTACTTCTTTTAGAAAGAAAAAAAGGTTAGTTGGTGGAAATTTAGAGCTTTTAAAACAATTGATATTAGAAGAAGTTTCTAAATATTTAGAAGTTCTTGATTTAAGTAATGTAAATAGTAATACTTTTAAACTTAAGAAATATTCATGTAATGATTTTAATGATGCTGAAAAAGCAGCGGAGAAGTTTAGAAATTTTATTGAAATATCTAATAAACAGCCAATTTCAGACTTAATTAATATATTAGAGAACTTAGGTATTATTATAATTCAAGTAAAAAATTATGATAATCGTTTTAGTGATTTTGATGGATTAAGCGAAATTGTTGAAGGAGTTCCTGTTATTGTTTTATTAGATGGTATAACTGATGGAGCAAGACAAAGATTTACTATTGCACATGAACTAGGTCATTTAATATTAGATATTAAAAATGAAAAAATAGATGCAGAAAAACTTGCAAATCGTTTCGCAAGTGCTTTACTAATGCCTAAAGAAGCGATTATAAATGAGTTTGGTTCACTAAGAAAAAAAATAAGTTTTTATGAGTTAAATGCTTTTAAAAATGAATATAAAGTTAGTTATGCAGCGATTGTATATAGACTAAAAGATTTAAATATTATTAATGAATACTTATATAAAAAATTAAACATATTTATAAGTAAAAATATAGGTAAAAATGATCCTAATCCTATAATACCTGAAATATCATATGGATTTAAGCGAATTGTTCATAAATTAAAAGCAAATGGTATTATCACTTTAAATAAAGCTTGCGAACTTTTGGGGGTATCAGCTGATGAGTATAACAGAGAAGATTATAGTTACTGATACTAACATAATAACAGATTTAAGTAATGCAAATATTTTAGATAAGTTTGTAAACTTAGATAATGTTTATATAAGCGATTTAGTTAAAAATGATGAAGTAAACTTTAAAACTGGTAATTTAGAAATAATTAATAAATTTAAAACACTCAAGATAACAGAAGAACAATTAATTGAAGTGAGTACCTTGGCTAGTAAAGAAAGTAAATTATCTATATATGATGTAATTAATTATATACTTGCAAGAGATAATGATGGGGTACTTGCAACAGGAGATGATAGGTTAAGAAAATATTCTCTTGAAAATGGTGTAAAAGTAATTAGAACTTTAAAAATTATTAGATTGTTAAAAGAAAAGAATATAATATCTTGTAGGGAAGCGATTAAGGCTTGTATTTTATTGAAAAAATGTAAAAAGACTAGAATACCGGAAGAAGATATTAATAATTTAATAGAAGAGTTTAAAACAGAATTAGTTATAGTTTAGGAAAAAGAAGTGATTTATATGTATGATAAATATCATTTAACAAAAGAATATAATTTATCTTTAGCGAGAAAAATGCTTGCTTCTAACATCTTTAATAGTGCTAGACTTGAAGGAATTAATATAACTTATGAAGATACTAAGAAAGTTTTGGAAGGAGTAAATGTTTCTGGTTTACGATTAGATGAAATAAATTGCATTTTAAATCTGAGGAATGCTTGGAATTTTACTATTTCTAATATAGATAGTGATGTTACACTCGATTTTATATGTAAAGTTAATTCGTTTGTATCAAGGAATGAATCTTTAGAATGGGGTGTTTTAAGGACCGGAAAAGTTGGTATAAATGGAGTAGACTATATTCCTGATATTCCTAATAGAGAAGATGTTATTACAAATATAAACGAGATTTTAAAAGAAGATAATATAACTAGTAGAAGTTTAAATCTTATGCTCCATTTGAAGAGAAGTCAAATATTTTGGGATGGTAATAAAAGAACCGCTATCTTAGTTGCTAATAAACTCCTTATAAGTAATGGTTGTGGTATTATTTCTGTTAAGGAAGATGATATAAATGAATTTAATAAACTATTAACAGAATATTATAATACTGGTAAGAAAGAGAAAATAATTCCTTTTCTATATGATAAATGTATATTTGGATTAGAATTAAATAACACATAGATTTGCTTCTATGCGTTATTTAAATATTTAAGTATATTATCTTTTAAATATAGACATTCGCTTGTGTCTTTGACATTATATGTTTTTATAAATGTATTAATAATATCATTTATTAGTTTTTCACTTATAAGTAATTTACTTTCATTTAAATTCAAATCATAAATAAAAGCGAGAATATTTGCAAGTTTATCTATAGCAGTTTTTCTGTTTTTTAAATCAACTAATCTATGATTATCAAAATCTTCTTTAACTTTGAAATTTAGTTTAGTTCCTTCTATATATGGTAATCTGTAGAAATCTTTAATATTATCATAATATGCTGCAATATATAATAAATCTAATTTATCAGCATCTTTTATAGCTTTGCAAAATAGTTCTTCTTTAGGAGATAGGTCATAATTTAAATTTAATTTATTATGATATTTAATAGCTTTATAGATAATTTCATCATATTTATCATCATTTACAAATTTTCTGATAAGACTATTCTTAAAAAGAATCTCTACTCCTAAATCAGCATGATTAACTATGTCATCATTAGTAGAGTTATACAATTCTATTTGTTTGAATCTGCCAATATCATGTAGATAACCAATTAATATTAAAAGATTAGTATCTTCTAAAGAAGAATTAAGGGCTTTAGCAATGTATTTGCAATTATCTTTTACTCTTAAAGTATGATCATATTTTCTTTTAATAGTAACATTATTTAAATCAAACTTACTAACATAATCTTTAAAAGTCTTATCTACATTTTCTAAATCTATCATATTCCATTTTCCCCTAAAATATAAGAGTTTTTAATATTCTCTGAGTATTCTTAAAGTTATACTTTGCTACTTCTTTTAACTTCTCTTCTCCATACTTATTAACAAGTTCTTCCCCAACTTTATCAACTTCAGGACCTGCTCCTTTAGGAAGAGGTAGGCCAACTTCATCGCATAACTTGTCAAACTCTTTTAGAAATATATATCTACTAATAATAGATGCTGCGCCAACTGCTAAATTCTTATCTTCTGCCTTTTGAACAAAAGTAATACCTCTTTGAATGTTAGGAACATCTTTAATATAATCATAGTATCTAGCTTCTCTTGCAAATTCATCGACAATAATATAGTCAACTTCTGGTTTTAAATCTTGCATTATTTGATAAAGTACTTTGTTATGCATAATGGCTTTAATCTTATTCATATTAATATCTTTACTATACTTTTCATTATATTCTTTATTAGTTAAAATTAAACTACGATAAGGGATCTTTTTAATAACTTCTGGTGTTACTTTTAAAATAAAGTCATCAGTTAGTTTTTTAGAGTCTCTTATTCCTAAATCTTCTAAGTATTTTACATTATCCTTACTTACATATGTTGCCGTTACCACAATAGGACCAAAGTAGTCTCCTGTTCCTACCTCGTCACTACCAACAGATGAACAATTATGATATATAGAATCCTTTTCTTTCTGTTTTTCTTTTTCCTCTTTTGTATTACTTAATATAGTACCCCACATACTAGCATCTACATCAGCTGACACTCCTTGAAACATAACTTTACCAGATTCATACATTGTAATAACAGTATCTTCATCTTTCGCTTGAAATACGACATAAGGAATTTTTTTATCACGCATTTTATCCTTATAATACTCTATCATTTTTTGTTTAACTTCAT
>CAMMBO010000025.1 GCA_946494435.1 uncultured Mycoplasmatota bacterium | reverse complement strand
TTACTTATAGCAAAATTAACTTCTTCAAAAGTACCAACACATTCAAAAGGTTTTTTCTCTGCATTTCCTGTTAATTCAATAAATATTTTTAATAAGTCACTTTTCTCAAACATATCTATTCCAAAAATATTAATTAATTTTTCTTTATATAAATAAGGACTTAATATTATATAAGTAAATAAGCATTTTGCACAATTACAACACCATTGCCAATTTTCTCCTTTACTTCCTACATTACAACTCTTAAAAGTTTTATGATACTTTTCATATCTAGAAAATATCTTAGCAATTTGCAATTCATTCAACGGTCTCAAAAAGCTAAAATATTTTACTGGTTCTTTTAAATACTTCTTTGTATAATATTCAAAATCACATTCAAATTCAAAGCTTTTTGAGTATTGATGATTTATTTTTTCACCCTTTACATTTGATTCATTAGCACTATTTTCATTAGATAAAGCTATATATTTTTTTGATAACAAATAACCAATAAAATATGATAAAAAAGCAAGCATTGCAGAAAATGGAGTATGGCCATTAATAAAGCCTTTTTTATTTAAATCTAACAAATTATTATCTATATTCCTATAAATTTCAATTATATTACTATCCTTAAAACCAGCTATTTTAGCACACTCTAGTGTAGTTGGCTTAGGATTAACAATCAAACAATAATTATCATTTTTATCTATTTTTAATGTTTCCAACGTTACAATAGAATCTTTCCCACCACCAATTGGAATTATATAACCATCATATTTATCTTCGCTTTTATTATATTCAAAAGTACTTTCACTAATAGTACATACTATATCTACAAAATCTGTAATATTAGTTTTTATACCATTCTGATAAAATAACTCACTCAATCCATAATAATATAATTTTTTCCACCATTTAATTTGTTCTTCATCTAAATATCCACAGTTGATAACAATTGTAGGAGAGCATGTACATTTCCAATAACTTATAAGCTCTATAAGGCCAATATGAAACACCATATTTTGAACGTAAACACTATTAATATTTTTAAATTTCATCTTTTTTTTCAAAATACTAATCTTAGGATTAAATTTAGCAAGACCTGGTATTTCAAACTCATACTCTAAACGTATTGTATTATTATCCTCTTTTATAGAATAACTATTATAATAAAACTCCTTATATTTTTCTCTATATTGTTTAAAAAATAATAACTTGTCCAACACTCATCATCCTTTCCAATTGATTTTCAAAACCTCTCATCAATTTACCCCTTATCATATATCACTCTCCAAAGTAGTTTTAACAAGATAAAGTCCACAAGCTTTCGCTGTCGCCCCATTTTTACCTCTTACTTTACTTTCAAGTATTCTCTTAACTTCATAAGGCTCTATCTTACCTGTTCCAACTTTAATTAAGGCTCCTACCATATTTCTAACTTGATATCTTAAAAAACCACTACCTACAAACTTAATATCTAAAACATCTTTTTTTCTAGTAATAGATGCTTCATAGATAGTCCTAACACAATTTTCCTTAACGTTATTCTCAGTAACAAAGGCTCTAAAGTCATGTTCACCTTCAAAAAAGTGTATTGCCTTTCTCATTCTACTAACATTAAGTAAATGGCCATGCTGATAGACATAATTTCTCATCACAGGATTATATTCCTTCATGTTTATATAATAATGATATTCTTTTCTTAAGACATGATACCTAACAAAATAATCATCAGGAACTTCCATCGCTGAATTTATATGTATCTCATCTGGTAAATAACTATTCATCGCCCTTTTTAATTTATAAGGTGTAATATTAACATCTAAGTCTAAATGAGCGACTTGATCAATTGCATGTACCCCTTTATCAGTTCTTCCCGCTGCCACTACCTTTACTTTAGTATTATTATTAATCTTATAAAGAGCCTCTTCTAACTCTCCCTGTATAGTCCTATACCCCTCTTGTTTTTGATATCCTTTAAAATTACTACCATCATAACTAAATCTAATTAAAAATCTCATAATCTCACTTCACATTCCAATATATATCTTTAATAAGGTCCATAACACTTTTCCTTCTAGGTAATTTAACATTCTTCTTATCTTTAACTAATAGTATAAAATCTACTATATCAGGTCTTTTAATATTATATTTACTATCAAAGAAAATATCACTAGTATTCCCTTCTCCTAAAACTGTATTATTACTAAGTACAATTAAATAATCAGTATATTGATATAAGTAATTAGGATTATTACTATATATAACAATAGTCTTAGAAAACTTATCTTTTAATCTTGTAATAATTCTAATAAGCTTTTTCCTAACATTCAAATCAAGTCCTCTAAAAGGCTCATCTAACAGTATTACTTTAGGATTTGTTATAAAGGCAAGAGCAAACTGAAGTAGTTTTACTTCACTTCCAGTCAAAGTAGATATACGCCTATCTAAGATATCCACTTTAAGGCCAACTATTCTTAAGGAGTCTTTTATCTTTTTATCAATGTCATCTACTTCTACTTTTTTATATCTAACATATTCTCTAAAATACTCATAAATATTATCTATATCAAAAAGATTAACAAATCTTTTCTCCACAAGTTCCATATCGTTTCTAAACAAATAATAATTACGTCTTAACTTTCTAATCTTATTAAAGTAAATAATCCCTCTACTATCATCATCTAATGATATTAATCTAAGTAGTTTATCACCATTCTTTCCATATATACCAGTAACTTCTCCTTTAGGTATAACAAAAGATATATCAGAAAAATATTTACTATTAACATGAGAAAACTTTATTTCCATAAACTCTCCACCATCCCCAAAGGACTCATATTAATTTTGTCGGTAAGATTATAATACTCTAATTTCACAGATAAATCTACCATAAAAGGTAATTCCAAACCTATTTTATTTAATAGACTATCATTAGATAAAACCTCTAACATCTCGCCACTACTAACTATTTCTCCTTTATCAAGTACATATATAATACTATTAATTGTGTATATTACTTCTTCTAAAGTAGAAGTAGATATTATAATAGTAATTCCTCTTGTCCTTAACTGTTCTAAAAACCCCATAAACTCTTCTTTTTCTATAGGAGACAAAAAAAGACAAGGGTCATCTAATAATAACAGTTTAGGATTACTAACGATTTTAGATGCCAAACCGACTCTAAGCTTTTCATATTCATTTAAATCTTTAATATTTTTATTAAGTAAATTAGTAATATGCAAGTCTTTAGCAATATCTCTAACTAACACATTAATTTTATCATCATCATATCCTAATCTCTCTACACTATATCTAATATTTTTTAAGACTGTATCATAGTTAAAGGTTAAACTAGCCATATAAGAAATATCATTATCACTTTTAATTATCTCTTTATCATAAGTAATTTTATTTTTAACATTAACAAGTCTTGCCAGTACTTTAAGTAACAAACTCTTTCCACTATTATTAGAACCTGTAACAAAGACTAAAGAATTTAAAGGTATCTCTATACTAAACTTCGTAAAAGGTCCTAACATTAAATTATCAACCGAAACCAAACTGCTCATCTTACTTTCCCTTCTTCTTTTGAATATTATAGTTAATACGTGTAACAAACTTATCAGGTAAGAATCTCACTATAAATTTAACAAATTTCATCTTAAACCCAGGAATAATTATAGTCTTACCACTAAACATCTTCTCTACTGCATACCTTGCTACATAACTACTACTTAAAGCTTTAACACCAAACTCTACTCCTGCCCTATCATTAAATTTAGTCTTAACAGGCCCTGGACATAAAACCGATATCTGCACTTTACTCTTACGTCTTCTTAACTCTTCTCTAATCGCTAAACTAAGACGATATACATAACTTTTAGATGCATAATAACTACTCATTAAAGGTCCTGACATAAAAGCTGCGCTTGAAGAAACATTAAGAATAATGCCCCTATCTTTTTTAATCATATCCTTTAAATAAAACTTACATAACATATCAACCGCTCTAATATTAACATCTAACATATTAAGTTCACTATTAAGGTCAATATCAGAAAACTCTCCAAATACTCCAAACCCTGCATTATTAACAAGAATGTCTATATCATCATTTTTAGTTAAGACATAAAGCTCTTTAACTTTCTGTAAATTAGATAAATCAACAACAACTATCTTAACTTTAACTTTCCCATTTATAGTAGATTTAACACTCTCTAAAGCTTCTTTATCTCTACCAACAAGTATTAAATCATAATTAAGTTTAGCAAGATTAAGAGCGATATCACGACCAATACCACTACTTGCTCCTGTTACCATAGCCTTCAACTAAACCACCTCCGTCTTGTCTAATTTTATTTTAACACAGAAAAAAAGAGAATACCAGTTCTCTTTACACAGTCTCTATATATTCCATAAGTTTTAAGAATAATTTCATATACTCTTTTGATAAACCATCTTTTTTTAGCTTACGAATTGCAATTCTCTTTTTCTTAATAGGCATAGATCCAAATATAATATTTGCAAGCTTCTCTTTTAAATAAGTACTAATCTGTAAATCCATTAAGATACTATCAATATCTTCATTAATAAGTCTAACTGCATCAATCTCAATATCTTTACCTTTACAATTAATAGTTAACTGTCCAATAGTATTAACATTATTAACTTCCACAACAAAGTCATTCTCTTCTATATACATAGATTCTATTTTAATCTCTTGGTCATTATAATGAGCCGTAACAGACTCAGCTTTCTTAGTATTTCTAAATCTAAACTTATAATTACGTCTCATAGGAGCGATACCACTTTTACCTTCAACAGATCTAATAATTACTGTATAGTTATTCTGCATATAGTTATAATCAATATCTGTCTTTAAGTAATACCCCTCTTTATATAAGGATGTAAGCCCATCATCTTCATAAAGAGTATAAGTATTAGATACTCCAGGAAATATATGAATTTCCATATCTAAAGGAAGTCCTACATTATTAACATCACTTCTATTAGACAAAGGTATAACAGACCCAGCTTTCGCAAAGACTGGATAATCTTCTTCTTTATAGAATGATACATATTTCTTATCACCAGGAAACTTCTTACCAGTTTTAAAGTCATACCAAACCCCTTCAGGAATATAAAAACGATGTATAGTCCTATTCATAACATTATCTTTTTTAGTTAAGATAGGACAAACCAATAATTCACTTCCTAAAAAGTATTGATATTTATAATTATTATCATCTATAACCCATTTATATTTATAATAGAAAGGTTCAATTAAAACTTTAGCATTTTTATAATAATTATAACTCTCTGTATATAGATAAGGAATTAATCTATGTCTTAAGCGTAAATAATCATTAGCGATAGTCTCAGTCTTAATATCCCATCTCCAAGGTTCTCTTTTATAATAATTACCCCTCGCTGCATGAAATCTAAGGATAGGGCTAAAAGTACCAAGTTCTACATATCTAATATATAACTCACTCTCTTCTATACCACCATGATTACCACCCACATCATGAGACCAAAATGATACTCCTATGTTAGCAGCAGCCATCATACTAGAAGATATCTCTTTAAGTCCTTCCCAAGATACTTCAGTCTCACCAGCATACAAAACAGGATATCTATGAGGAGCATAAATACCATTACGGCTTAACATAATACTTCTTTTAGCAGGATTTCTACCTATATCTTTATAATTAAAATGGTTATAGGCAAGTAACTTCAAAGCATTATTATCCCCTTTATAATCATGCCAGAAAAAGTCAACTCCCAAAGACTCTAAAGGATGTAAAAAGAGTTTAAAATAAACATCAAGTAACTTAGGGTTCAAAGGGTCAAAAACAATTATTTTATTACCATTAACACCAAGATAAGAACAAGCTTGAGCATAATATGTCTCATGTGGATAAATTCCTTGACTTGGATCAAGCATAAGTCCAAATCTAATATTATGACCGTGTAAAAATTTAGAAACTTCACTTGGATTAGGAAATAACTCTTTATTAAAAGTAAAACCCGTATGTAAATCTTTAGCATTACCAACGTTCCTATAATGCCAATCCTTATCTAATAAGAACACTGCTAAAGGCACATTACGTCTTTCAAAGTCACCAACTAATTCTTTAACAGATTCTTCATTATAAGTAGTATTACGACTCCACCAATTACCTAAAGCATAACGAGGAATCAACTCTGGATTACCAGTAAGACGAAAATAATCTTTTAAAGCTAGATTAAAATCATCCTTATACATAAATACATAAATATCTAAACTTCCCTTTTCTCTAGTTTCTAATGTTCCATCAGAATTAAATAAAAGACTATTACTATCATCAATGCTAGCGAAACCTTCAAGAGAATAAAGGCCTCTTTTTAAAACTTTAGGCGTATTAACATCCTCGCTAATCATATTTCCACCTAAATTACGAACTTCAGGATGGCCATAATACCAATCTCTATCATTTTCTCGTCCACCCATAAACAAAGTTATCTTTAAGTTTTTCATAGGATCTACTTTACTACCAGTAAAGGGAGCTTCTTTAACATAAGTCAATTTAAAATATTTAGTAGTAATTTCTAAAAATTTATTATCTTGTTTAACATTATATTCAGGAAAGTTAAAATAACGGTTAAATGCAAACTGACTAGGAAGATCAGCAAAAGTACCACTAGGACTATATTCAAGTCTAACAAGTCTTTCAGAAAGAATAGTAATACGATAATGATTCCCCTTATAAGTACATTTATCATCACTCTTAGCTTTACTCACATCTATTTCAAACTGTTTACCTAGTGGATACATAATCTTCACCCATCCTTTTATTCTCTTTAATTTTATCACAAATAAAAGAAGAAGAAAAGATAAAACTATCTATAGTAACTAAAAGAAATCATATCAAAAGATATAATTTCTCATAGAATATTTAAGTATTTATGAATTAGTTGCACTCATTACAAGACGAAAAGAACGATTATAATTAGAATCAAGCCCACCAGTGAGAGTATAAATAAAGAATATTCCCGCAGCATAGGAATCATAATAATGGCCACTTCGAGTGAACCATGAATAAGTTTCACTCATCCAACTTTCAAAATCACTATACCATCTACTTGTCTCTGATAATCCATGAGATAAACATTCACTGCCATTACATGCTGTTAATAAATTGTTTCCATAATATTTATCATAATATTTTGATTCTGGCATTGATACAAAACCAGAATTTGAAACTGAATCATTATAGTTTCCCATTACATATTCCCAGGCTCCACCACTCATATCATATACTCCATAGATTGTTCCTGTTGTACTGGCTCCTGTTCCATTTATATCTATATCATAGGTATATTGACATCCATAATCTGTATTTCCATTACTTGGACTCCCATAGCTACAGCCTGTTATATATTGATCCGATTTATTCTGATATACTTCTTTATTATCTCCACTAAAACTAGTATTGCCTAACTTTCCATATCTACTTTGGGATAAATAGGCAACTATAGCCCATTCACTATTCTTCATCATATGAGTATCTACATTTGATGTAAAGCCATATCTATTTCCTTCATCATTCAATTTTAAACTTACATTAAAGGCATTACTTACATTTATATTTCTCCAACTTGTTACATTTGGTTTTATTATTGGGTCTGGTGTTGTACTATTAATTGGACTCTGTGTTGTATTACTCGTCTCAAACTTTCCTACCCAGATTCCACTTAACTCTTCATCACCAAAAGTAAAGGCATCTGGAGTGTACCAACTATTAGATTGTATTCCATCCCTTACTACATACTTTGCTGTTCCCCTATCCTTAGAATCTTTGCTTACAAACTTTACATCTATCTCTCCTGGTAAGCCCCATGTAGGAGTACTATCTAAATAGTCTCCTTGCTTTCCATAATAATTTGTTCCATCTTCACTTCCTATAGTATAACTATATCTTGGTATCCATACCCACATTGTCTCTATATCTTCCATTGATATAACTGTACCTACATCTGCACTAAGATAACTATCTCTTGTATCACTTGATACTGTTACAGCATTTGCCCACTTTTGCTCTTCATAATTATACCAATTATTATTTATATCTGTCTTTACCCAATCTGTTCCATTATAAGTAACTGCGATCATTCCACCATCAAGTACTGGCTCATTTGGTTTTTGTCTTTCTTGACTTACTTCTACCCTTAATTTACCACTAAATACTTGTCCAGAGTAGTTTCCATCTACTTGATCTGTTATCCATAGATTTAAACTATATGTATTTGTTCCTCCTCCTTCTATTGTTCCAGAATCAAAGACTCTATTAGGACTAGTTCCTGTTGTAGTAAGAAGCATCGCTCCACTGTCAGTACCATTTTTATTTAAATTATACTTTAAATACTTATCTTCTATTCTAGTATCAGTCTCTCCTATAGTATTATCATCTAAATATATTGTATAATCTACAGCCTTATTTCCATTATTTATTAATTTAAAGGTTGATGGGGTTAACTTCATTCCTTCATCATCTCTTAGTCCTATAGCATTTTCTAAACTTATTCCTTCACTAGTCTCATCAAGTACTAGTTCTAACTTTCCTACTTTTACTATCTGGTCTGTTCCATATAGTTCTGTTCTAAAATAGGCAAATGATACTGCTAGTACTAATATTAAAACTATTATTATACTTATAATTAATACCTTCTCTTTCTCTTTTCTTTTTATTTCCATATCTATACCTCTTTTCATACTATTTATTCTTATCTACAAGTCTTATTCTTATACCTTTTTATATTAGCATATAAAATATTCTTTATCAATTATTTTGACATTATAAAAGAATAGAATACTTCTACTCTATTCTTCTTACATTATGAAAGAAAGTAATTAAACTACCATTCTGGTAATTTAAGCACCCCCCGGGGGTAACATATTGTGAACATAACTTTTTCATAATTTTACCCCAGAATTGACGATTTATTTTACCCTGATAAATTAAATTTGCCATATTCATTCCTTCTTTCTTTATCTTTGTTATCTATATATTAACATACTGTCCTTTATTTAACAATTACTAATCATCTAAAAACATTACATAATACTCATCATAAGTAATATTATTATCATGAATATATTTAGCAATTTTCTTACCAACATAACGATAATGCCATGCTTCACACTTATACCCTGTTATATCTTCTTTACTTCTAGGATATCTTAATATAAAACCATACTTATAAGCATTATCCATCATCCAAACATATTCATCACTATTAACAAAAGTATCTACAGACTTACTAGCAACATCTAAACTCATAGCTGTTTGATGTTCTGAAAAACCAGGTTTAGCTACATAATTATCTACATAATTTTGTCCATAAAGTTCCAAATATGTATTAGTAACTTCTTCTTGATCTTTATAACTTCGATACCCAGAACTAACCATTAATTCCATTCCCTCTTTAGAAGCAGCCTCAGCCATAGCATAAAAAGCCTTCGCTACATTTCTTTCTATTTTAACTTTCCCATCTGCTTTAACATACTCATCATCAATAGTAACTAAATCATCAGGAACATATTTACTACTAAGTTGTCTATGCTTATTAACAAGTACATAATCATCAAAATCATCTATAACTAAAGGGTCTACATAATCTTCTTTATCAAAATCCATATTGACATATAAAACAGTAGTCTCAGCATCATCATTTTCTTTATCTTGATACTCTACATATCTATCTAAATTCTCAAGTTTTGCAAAATCAACAGATAAAAACTCTTCTATATACTTAACTTTATCTCTTTTCGTAAAGTCACTAACCGATTTATCATCACCTTTAGAAATAATTAAATTAACTTCATTAACACTATAACCTTTATCTAATAATTTATTAATATTTCTAATTAAATGTTTCTGATTTTCATAATCAATCTTAGCATAATTATCAAGATTATCTTCTATATAATCATCACTTTCAAAAGCCGCATTTAAAGTCTTATTCTCTCCTATATCCATAATATAAGAATACTTAAACTTAAAGATAATACTCTTCGCTGCCTCTTCACTATATCCTAAATTCTTAAGTTCTCCTATTCTATTAAAATAAAATGCTAAAATAATAATTATAACTACAACAACCGCACTAATTATTACTAAAGGTTTTCTTGCACTACTTTTTAATTTCAATTTTCTTTTCTTTGTCATTAAACCACACTACTTTCTAATAAAAGTATAACATAGTTTTTAATTCTTTTAAACTATGATATAATAAGCTCTTGAAAGGCGTGATGTATTTGAAAACAGCAGTTGTCTTATCTGGTGGAGGTGCTAAAGGAAGTTACCAATTAGGTGTCTGGAAAGCCTTAAGAGAACTACATATTAAATATGATATTGTAACAGGCACATCTATTGGTGCTTTAAATGGTGTCTTCATGTGTGAAAACTCTTATTTTAAAGCGAAAAGAATATGGAAAAGAATAAATCTAGAGTATCTTTTTAATAAACTACCTAAATCCAATAAAGAAATAGATATTCTTAAACTATTTGGCAGTAATTTTATCAAAAATGGTGGTATGGATATTAAAAGAATAGAAACTATTCTAGAAGAGTCTGTTAATAAAAGAAAGTTTTACAACAGTAGAATTGATTTTGGACTAATTACTTATAATTTTACTACTAGAAAGCCTTTAATCTTAACTAAAGATACTATCCCTGAAGATAAGTTAATTGACTATCTAATGGCTTCTGCAACCTGTTTTCCTGCTTTTAAAATGAAAGAAATAGATGGAGATAAATATATAGATGGTGGTTATTATGATAACTTACCTATAGAACTTGCTATCGAACTAGGTGCAGAATCCCTAATAATTGTTGATTTAGGAGCCCCAGGCTTTAAGAAAAAAGTAAGTAAACAAATAGATAGTATTATAATAAAACCTAGAAATAACATCTCTTTCTTCTTAAACTTTAATGAAGAAGCAGCTAGAATAAATGCTAAATTAGGTTATAATGATACCCTAAAAGCTTTTAAAAAGCTAGATGGTAATAAATTTACCTTCAGAAAGAATACTATTAATAAGTATTATCTAAATAATAAAGATATTTTATTAGACCCTACTGAAAAAAGTTTCTTAGCATCTATAGAACAACTAGGTAAATCTTTTAAGTTAGATGAAACAAAAATATATAATTTTAAGAGCTTTATAAGAGAACTAAATAAGAAAATAGAATTAGAAGATGCCCTAGATAAAAAGACAATAAAAAATATAAAGAGTTTAACAAAAAAGATTAACTCTAAAACTTTAATATTATTTTTCTTAAGTCATTTAGAAAATGGTAAAAACCCTAAAAAACTAAGTAAAGTCTTTTCTAAAGAATATAAACTAGCCAAGTACTTACAAATATTAGGAGTAGAATATGGAAAATAAATTTAAATATACAAGTGATAATAAAAGATACCACACCTTAACTTATTATTATAAAGAAAAATTTAACTCTAAAGTCTGTAAAGTAAGTTTAAATGCTAACTTTACTTGTCCTAATATCGATGGAAAAGTCGGGATTGGTGGTTGTATCTATTGTTCTAAATTAGGTAGTGGTGAATATGCAGGAAACCCTAAAGAAGATTTAATAACTCAGTTTGAAAAAGGAAAAAAGACTATGCAAAGGAAATGGCCTAATGCCAAGTTCATCGCTTACTTTCAAGCGAATACTAATACTTATGCACCTATAGAAAGACTTAAAGAGTGCTTTGAACCTTTTATAAATAGAGATGATTGTATTGGTCTATCTATCGCTACTAGAAGTGATTCTATCACAGATGAATGTTTAGACTACCTAGAAGATATTAGTAAAAGAACTTATCTAATCGTAGAATTAGGATTACAAACTATCCATGAAAAGACAAGTAAACTAATTAATAGATGCTCTAGTCTTGATAACTTTGATAAGATGGTCAAAATATTAAAGATGCGAAATATTAATGTCGTTGTTCATATCATTAATGGTCTTCCCTATGAAACAGAAGATATGATGATTGATACAGTTAAACATTTAAATGACTTAAATATCGATGGTATAAAAATACATATGCTAGGAGTATTAAAAGACACACCTTTAGAAAAATATTATCAAAAACATAAATTTCATATTCTAACCAAAGAAGAATATGTTAATATAGTAGTGAAGCAACTAGAGTATCTTAATCCTAAAATTGTAATACATCGCTTAACTGAAGACCCCAAGCAAGAGGACATAAGGGAATTTTCAAAAATAAATCTTACAATTTGACAAAATAAAAACAACGACC
>CAMMBO010000024.1 GCA_946494435.1 uncultured Mycoplasmatota bacterium | reverse complement strand
TAATCTCAAAATATGTATATAAAGCATCTCTTGGTATCTGTAAAAAAGTGTAGAAGATAATGTAAATACCCTCATACATTGCAAGATAAAAGACAAATGAATTTATGTCTTTAGCGGTTAAAGCTTCCACCGCAACTCCCCAAAAATATACAGATATTAAAGCAGGTAAATAAGATAATGCTACTAAGATAATATAAAGAACAAGTCTTAATTTATCATCTTTAATATAGTCCCAAAATATTTTAAAATGTTTAAATTTTTTCACAACAATCCACCTCCAACAAAAAAACTACTTTACAGTAGTTCTCATAAATATTACATTAAAAGGATAAGACTTCTTTTAAAATACCACTGTAAAATATGTCATAAATAGTTTTATTTACACTAGTAACTAAAAGTCTCATCATAATCACTCTTCCTTTCAAGTGACATAATAATATCATATAGATAAATCATTGTCAAATAAAGTTCTATAGTCCATCACTAAAACTAGTAAACTCACCTTTTTCTACTTTTGGTAGTCCATATTTTTCTTTCCCTAGATTAATCGCTTTAATCATAAAAGCCATATTCCTACCTAAATTTCTCATAGTCTGTAACCCTTCTTTATCTTTTTCCACATCACTAGCTTCCCTACCATGTACTTCATTCCAATAACTACTAGAAACAATAGGCATACTACAAATAGTAAAGTATTTATTAATCTCATCCATTGCCGAAGTAGAACCTGCTCTTCTAGATGATAAAACAGCAGCCCCTACTTTCATAGTCTTATCAAAATGTGTACTATAAAACAATCTATCTAATAAAGATATAATGGTCCCATTACTACCTGCATAATAAACTGGACTACCTATAATAATACCATCAGCATTTTCAAATTTTACTGCAATATCATTTACTATATCATTAAAAACACATTTACCTGTTTTAGCACAAGAGTTACATGCTATACAACCTCTAACATCTTTATTACCAACTACAATAGTTTCTGTTTCAATTCCTTCTTCATTAAGAGTCTTACTAACTTCTTCTAAGGCTCTTGCCGTACATCCATTAACTCTAGGGCTACCATTTAAAATTAATACTTTCAAAAAAATCATCTCCTAATACTAATTATATCACATTTGAAAGAAATACATTATAGATGTATAATATTAACGAGGTGATACAATGATTATATGTCCAAACTGCAAAACAGAAAATGATGAAGATGCTAAATTCTGTAAAAACTGTGGATATTATTTTTTAGAAGAAAATAGTAATAACCAAGATAATAATAAAAAAGAACATAAAAAGAAAGATAAAGTTAAACACAAAACTAAAACTAAAAATAAGACAAAAGTAAAGAAGGAAAAAGCAAAGGCACCTAAATATAAACAGTCAAATGATAAACCAAGATCAAGTATCTTTACAAAAATACTTTTACTATTCTTCATTCTCTTATCTATAGGATTATTAGTAATAGCAAGCATCCTAGGATATAATTACTATCTAGAAAACAATATAGAAGTACCTAATGTCACAGGATACACTTATGAAGAAGCAACGACTTTACTTAATACTGCAAGCCTTAGTTATGAAAGAAAAGAACAAGAAACTACAAACAAAGATGAAGTTGGTATTGTCCTAAAGCAAAGTAAGAAAGCTGGCTCTAAAACACATGAAAATGCCGTTATTACTTTAACTGTAGGAGTATTAGATAATCACGTTACTATTCCAAACGTTGTAGGTATGACTTTGGAAGAAGCAACTGGCGCATTAAATAAAAGCGGTATATCTTACAGAATAGAATATAAAGATACTAAAGACGAAAAAGATAATACAGTCATAAAACAAAGTATAAAAGCAAATAAAAAAATAGAAAATACAGAAATAGTAACTATTACAATTGCAAGAAATAACACTAATGGAACGGACACATCTTCTAATGATAATGAAACACCTACTGAAGAAACTGATACATCTACTGATAATTCAATAACAGAAAACCAAGAAAAAGATCTACAAAACTAAGTAGATCTTTTAATTTAAACTATTACCTTTAACATTTACCATTTCTACATTAACTTTAGCATTTTTATCAAAACTCTTAGGGAGTCCTTTATTTAATAAAATACTATCTTTCTGTACATCGTAACTACTCTCTATTCCATTTAACCTAAGAACCTCAGAATCCAAACTACTTTCATAATCTGTAGGTGTTGGAAGTTCACTTACATTAGGTCTTAGCAAAAATTCACTATTATGAATATCAACATAATTTAGCGAATCATTATATCTAGCTAAACCTTCTAAAATACTATCAGTAAAATTATCATTTAATCCAGTATCAACTTTAATAACACCTTCACCATAATCTTCTAAATCTGCTCCTTCTGGCACAGCGATAGTAACATTAGGCATAATCTGATCCCCTACTGCCACTTCAATATCTGAAGGAATTAAAGTTGGTTCTGCTACGCTTTTATCATAAACACCCTTTTGAATATCTCCTCCAAAAGCATCTTTCATTCCAATAGCAAGTAAATCAGCATGATTATTACCTTTATTATAGTTACCTATTACTTTATAGTCATCACCTTTATAATTAGTTAAAGCTACAAAACATTCTGTTCCATCTTTATTTAATTCATTTATATCTCTAACTTCAACATCAAGACCAGTCGCTTCTAAAGAATCTTCAGCTTGCTTCATCTGTTCATCACTAATACCATCATTAACGAGTACTACATTTAATGATGATAAATCATCAGTACTAGTAGTAATAGAATATGGTTCCTCTATTGGTTTTGGTTCTACAATAGGGCCATCGCTAGAACCGCCTCCCATAATATTACTACATCCAACACCTAAAGCAGAAACACCTGCTGTAATACCAATAATACCTCCAATCACTCTTCTTCTTTTAGCACGTAATCTTTTCATTCTAGCTTCTCTTATTATTTCAGGAGTAGCTCTAAAATTATTAACAACTCTTCTCTCACTCATAATAAAACCTACTTTCCATTAGTATTATTAGCAATAATATTAAGTAATCTAATCACTTCTCCAAGTCCATAAATCATACTGCAAAAAACAAAACTAGCAATCCAAAATATTAATGTTAATGATAAATTATATTCTGTTTTTGTACAAGTAGCAAATAACTCTGATGTTTCACTACAAGCAGGGAACAAATTACCAACAAGTACCCCTACTATAAACAAGAATATAAACAAACATACCGCTAATTGTTGATAGAAGTTATAATTTCTTTTCTTCTGTACTTCCTTACTTATCTTCTTTAACTTAGGTAATTCTTCTCTTTCTTCATCAATCTCATCAAACAAATCTCTCATTTCAAAGCCTCCTCATCTTTATTCTTTTTAGGTCTACCACGTCTTTTAACCTCTTTAGGCTTCTCTTCATTCTTAGTAGTTTCATCTTCTTTAACTTCTTCTACTTTATCTACAGTTTTCTCTTTCTCATGCTCTTTTTCTTTTTCTTTAACAATATCTAACTCTTTTCTTTCCACATATTCTTTATATAGATAAATATATCTAACAAACATAAACTGATATATCGCTTCTAATAAATAAACAACTACATCTTCAAAACTATTAACTGATACTAAAGATACTATCAAACTAATAGCAATAATACCAATCAATAAATAATAATACTGTCCATTATTAATCTCTGCTAAAGGACTATCAGAAAGTTTTAAGTCTTTACCTATAACAGTTCTAGTAAAGAATGAATATCCAAAATATAATGTAATTAACACATTAAAAGCCAAATTTAAAATAGAATCAAATCCAAAAGATTGAAAGATTGTAAATAAACTAGCAAAAGTAGTAAGTAAATAAAATGCAAATATAATTACATTCAAATAATCAAAATACTTTTTACCAAACTTAACTCTAATTAAAATAAAATAGATTAAGCTAACTAAATAAATACTATTATGATTAATAATAGATCTAAATATATCTCCTGCTTCCATATGACTTTGAATAGCAAAAGACTGTGATAAAATTATTAACACAACTAAAAGTCCAATCAAAATATAAGTAATCATACTAGGACTATCAAAGAAATCTCTTTCCTTACTCTTATTCATCTAACATACCTCCTTACACTTACTCCATTATAATTATAGCATAATTTTTAAGAAAAGAACATTAATTTAACTAACTAATGTCCTTTTCCTATAAGCAGTTTTCTCATCTACATCATAGTTTTTCCTAATAGCATTAAGACTATTATATTTATCCCCATAATTAGCAGCCACCAGCTTAATAAACAAATCTTTCTCGTAATAACTATCAAGCAAGTTCTTACCATTTTTCATTAATCCATACACTTTTACAGTATCGACATTATTACCACTAATTTCATCAAAAGACCAATTACTTACTTTATAAATACTATAGTCTTTAGTAGTAACATCTTGATTATAAATTAAATAATCTCCACATTTTAATGTTACTTTTTTATTATCATTAGAAAAAACTACTTTAGACTCATACATATCACAGTACTCATCACCAGAGAAATTATTTTTAATTCTTGTTACTAAATTAGCATCAACTAATTCATATAAGTATACTACATCATCACTAGTCTCATTATTATAATTAACAGCATTAATACCTACAGTCTTAGCATTATATCTAAATACCTCATACTTCTCTTTTTGATTATTATTAATAACTATAAACAAAAGTATCGCACTAAGTATTAAACATGTAACCGCTACTGTTAAAAACTCATATGTTCCCCTTCCATTCTCATTAAATCTTACTTTCATAAGCTTTAATCTTTCCTTCTATCGTATCATCAACTAATTTAACAGTATCAACACATAATTTTAAAGCACTATCATAATTACCTTTATAGAATAGGGAACTAGCTCTATCAAGGCCATTATTAATATCTTCATGTAAACTTCTATATCTATTACCATAGACAATTAAAGCCTCTGTTAACTTAGCTTTATTTATCATATTTAAAGTTGTATTATAAAGTTTTAACACTAAATCTCTAGCCGTATCAACTCTAGTATTAAGAGTTTTAATAACAATAGGTTTACGAGATAATTCTTTAACTACCTCTTCTATCGCTTCATTCGCTTCATTAAGTTCCACAAAATAATTATCACTTATTATAGGTAGTTTAAACTCTCTCATCTTCTCCTTACATTCTCTTAGTAATTTATCTATCTCACCTAACTGTTCTCTCGCTCTTTGTTCATCTTCATACATATTACCAAGACTCTTCAAAGCCACATCTAAAGTAGACTCTGTTTGTTTAAGTTTTAGTGTAAGTTCATCTACTTCTTTAGTTACTAAGGAATAAGGAGTCGCTTTATTCTTAACTCTATCTACTAGATTTTTATATTCATCTTTAATAGAAATCAAGTCTTTATTAACTTCATTAATAATATTAACATCTTCCTCATTAAGGTCATACATATTCTTAATATCATCTAACTGGTCATAAATATCACTAACTACCTTATCAGTTTTCTTTAACTTCTTAGCAAAATCTCTAATACCTTCTTCATATACTTTTCTTGAAAGTCTTTCTTTCTCAAAATCAACAAAGATACTATCTAAATAATCAAGAATAGTTTTTAACTCAAACATACAATCTTCAAGATTTAAAACTTTAATTCTATCTAAAATAGTTCCCACATTCTTACGAGACTCTTCTAAGTTATAATCAAGATTTAAATATTCAATAGGATAACCTTTCTCTGTCATATCTTTAGCAGTATCTTCAATCTCTTTAATTCTCTTAGGTATCATCTGTTTACACATAAGCATTAAATCAGGAACTTCTTCTACCACTATCTCCATATGCTCTATCATAGTATCCAAAGCTTTAACAATATGTACCACATCGCTATACATATTATCATCCATAGCCTTCTCAAACTCTAAGAACCGTTTCTCTATATTTTCAAGTTGTAACTCTATCGCTTCTGCCATCTCTTCATAAAGATTTTTATGGTCATTATATTCTTTATTTAATGCTCTATACTTAGTCTTAAGTTTACTAATAATACTACGATATTTCTCTTCACTCAAAGTTATCTCTTTTATCTGGTCAAGTAAATCATCCGCTTGCTCTCTAACTTTATAGACTTCCATCTCGCACTTTGCAATTCTAAATTTAGCCGTCTTATATTCTTTCTTATCTAATAAAGTATCTAACTCTATAAGCATATCATCTATCTTTGGAATATCAACATTTTTAATAGTATCAAATCTCTCTTCCCACTTTTGATACTTCTCTTCCATCTTTTCATTCTTAATAATTGGTTCTAACTTAGAAAGCTCTAAAAGCACAGGTGTACTTCCAATTAAATTTTTTTCTCGCTCTAAATTGTCATATATATCTTGGTAATACCTCTTTTGTCTTCTTTTCAAGATAGTGATAATAGTAATTACTAAAATTAAAACTACAATGATAACACAGATTATAAATAAAAGTGTATGTTCCATTACTATCACCTCTACTATAACATCATAACATAAACTAACATTTTA
Source organism: uncultured Mycoplasmatota bacterium (assembly GCA_946494435.1). Next base: position 6,042 of record CAMMBO010000024.1, on the reverse strand, counting down.
TGCCACAAAAACTTGACAAAAAGAAAATTTCATAATATGATATTAGAGCGATTTACTTGAAACAGCAATGTCTTACTTTATTCAATGTGTTTTCAAAAGGACAAGTAACTTTTGTGCTGTAAAGCGAAAGAAATACTCCCTGAATAAATGGTGAAGACAACTCAAGGAAAATGCAAATATAAGGAAAGGAGAAAATACATGGCAAGATATACAGGACCAAGTTACAAACAATCAAGACGTGTTGGTTTTTCTTTAACTGAAACTGGTAAAGAACTTGCAAAAAGACCATATGGACCAGGACAACATGGAAATGCTAGACATGGTAAACCAAGTGATTATGGTAACCAATTAAAAGAAAAACAAAAATTACGTTTTATGTATGGTGTTAACGAAAAGCAATTTAAAAAGACATTTAAAGAAGCTGGTAAAATGCCAGGTGTACATGGTACTAACTTCTTAATCTTATTAGAGTCTCGTCTAGATAACTTAGTATATCGTATGGGATTTGCTACTACTCGTCGTGGAGCAAGACAACTTGTAAACCATGGACACATTACTGTAAATGGTAAGAAAGTAGATATTCCATCATACAGAGTTAAACCAGGAAGTGTTATCGCTTTAAAAGAGAACTCTAAAGATCATAAAGCTGCTAATGAAGCACTAGCTAAAGTTAATAAACGTGTGGAATATGTAACTTTTGATGAAAACAAAAAAGAAGGTACTTATGTAAGATATCCTGAAAGAGGCGAACTTAACATGGATATCAATGAGTCACTAATCGTTGAATTCTATAACAAATAGGAAATGAAAAAGTCAAGGATTAACCCCCTTGATTTTTTTATTATTAAAAGATTAAGCACATTAATTATTTAAGTTTTATTCTACCTCATAATATATAGCGAAGGAGGTAAATATGATTTTTAATAATGAAAACAAAGATTATAAAGATAACAAAGATAACTGCCTTTGTGAAGTTGTTAAGTGTCTAGCTAAAAACTGCACAGGGCCAACAGGTCCTACTGGAGCTACTGGTATACAAGGGCCAACCGGAGCAACTGGAGCAACTGGAACAACTGGAGCTACTGGTCCAACAGGTCCTACAGGAAACTGTACATGTTCTTGTGTATCTAGAGGAGAACTAGTAGTAAATGGCGGAATGGAAAACGTTATCGATGATAAACCAACTGGCTGGCTTTTCACTAATCCTGATAATATAACATCAGAAAACAGTCAAGGAAGAGTTCATTCAGGAAATTGGTCTGTTAACATAGAAGATAATGCAACACTATCACAAGTAATTAACAATATAGAACCTGGATGTTTTTATGAATTAAGCTTCTTTGCAAGAGGAGAAGGAGATCAAGTATCACTTAATGCCAATGTAATATTCATAACTAATTCTGGAGATATTCTTGGTGGTAATATTATGATAAGAGAACAAGACATAACTAATAGTAATCGTGATTTTGCATATTATAGATTAATTACATCACAAGCACCAGCTGGAACTACAGGAATTAGAATAGAATTCATAGTTAATGCCAATGGTAATCAGTCATTAGACCTAGATGACGTTTCATTAACAAGTCTATAAAAAATAGGAGGGAATATTTTTCCTCCTATTTCTATTTTAACTCTATACAATCAAAACTACTTTTAATAACAGAAATAACTTCATCATCTGCTACTATTAAAATAAATTTATCCATTGGAAGAGATTTAACAAAACTAATTATCTCTTCCTTTTCATTATTATCTAAACTATGAGTTCTCTGAACTATTAACTTATCTCCTACAAGAATAAGAGCACTACCAAAGTCTTTTAACTTAAATGATGTATAACATATATCAAACTTAATAGCATTATTTCTTAGTCTTAACTTTTTACCAGCTTCTACTCCTTCTTCTGATAAAGGAGGATTATTATTTCCACTAGTATCTTTGTCTTCTCTAAAACTCTTAACTAGATAAATCATTACTTATACCACTGTCTCTCTAAATCTTTATTATATTTTAAGAAATAAGTACGATAGTCTTTATTATTACTACCAAGTTCACGTGATGAAGATGCCCCACCTACTAAATAGCCATCACTAGTAACTATAACATCACTAAAGTAATCAATACCTTCACCATTCTCTTTATTATTAGCTTTCTTTTCTAAATCAGTATTATATTTAACAATAATACCACGATAATCTAAGTAATTATAAGTATCTGTAGACTTATCTTCATCTTTCTTATAAGTATGACCAACAACAATTAAATTATCTCCATCACTAACTATCTTATTAAACCTAGCAGCATTATTTCTACTGAAAGTAACTTCATCTAAAACTTCACCATCACTATTATATTTAAGAATTAATCCTTCTGTAACTTTATCAGCATCTTTAGCATCAATATTTATAGTCTTAGAACCTGCTACAAAGAAGTCATCTCCTACTTTTACAATAGAACTAAAACCAACAGTATCAGTATATTCATAAGTCTTAGCATAAACTTGTTCCCCATCTAAAGTATATTTAGCAATCATACCATAACGAGTAGCATCTTTACCAACTAAATATAGATAATCTCCATCAATAATAGCATCATTAAATGTTGCAGATTTACTACCTCCGAAGTTAGCTCTCCACTGTTCCTTTAGATTAAAGTCATATTTGATTATCAAAGCACCTCCATCTGGATCACTACCTATAACCATATTTTGTAAAATACTTTGACCAACTACAATAAAGCCATCATCAACAAGTAATACTTTATTAAAAGTTGTATCACCTGCTATTTGTACACTCTTAGTCTTAACTTGTTTACCTTCTCTATCATATAAAACAATTAACCCATCAGTAGCATTATCACTAACTTGCTGTTTATCATACTGAGCACCACCTACAGCAATAAATCCGTCACTATATTCTATAACATCACTAAAATATGATGAATATCCCTTAGTATAAGCACTTTCAAACTCTACTTCAAAGTCATTATTATATTTAGCAAACTTAGCTTTATTATACTCTTTCTCGTAATCATTAAACTTACTATTCTTAAAATCACTATTACCAACCACTAAATAACCATCTTTAGTTTCTTTAAAGCTATTTAAAGTATCGGTATAAATAATAGACTTACTTCTATTATAATAAGATAAACCTATATAACCTACTTCTATAGCAATAATAGCAATACAAAGAACAATAATTACTCTTAACCATTTAACTAATCTTTTCTGTTCTACTCTTAAATCCTTTTTAGTTTTATTCTTCTTCATCTTTTCCTCCAAAACATGCAATAAAGTATTTCTTCTTACCACGTCTTACTACTACATATTTATTATCTATAGCAATAGACTTATTAATAGTAAACTCTAAATCAGTAATTTTCTCTCCATTAATACTAATACTATTATTATTAACAAACTCCCTTGCTTCTCTTTTACTACTACAAATATTAAACTCTACAAGAAAATCTACTATATTCATATCTTTATCTATAACAAGCTTATCAAGTCCCTTAAAAGCCATTTCTATATCATTACTAGTAAGATTCTTAATATCTCCACTAAATAATGCTTCACTAATATTTAAAGCCTCATTATAAGCCTCTTCTCCATGTAAATCAGTAATTATTTCTCTTGCTAAAGCCTTATGAGCTTCTCTTAATTCTGGATATTCCTTATTAGATTTCTCTAACTCATTAATTTCATCTACACTAAGAAAAGTAAATATTTTAAGATAACTAATTACCATCTCATCATCCACATTTATTAAGTATTGATATAACTCATAACTAGAAGTTTTATTTCTATCTAACCATAAAGCATTACCTTCACTCTTACCAAATTTACGGCCATATTTATCAAGTACTAAAGGCATAGTAAATCCATAAGCTTCTTTACCTAGTTTTTTACGAATCAAGTCAATTCCCGTTGTAATATTACCCCACTGATCACTTCCCTCTGCTTGTAATACACAGTTTTTATTTTGATATAACCATAAAAAGTCATAACCTTGTATTAAAGTATAAGCAAACTCGGCAAAAGTAATACCCGTCTCTAATCTTCTTCTAATGATATCTTTATCAAGCATATAATTAATATTAATATATTTACCAACATCTCTTAAAAAATCAGTAAATTCATATCCTTTAAACCAATCATAATTATTAACAACTTCTGCTTTGCCATCAAAAATATTACTTACTTGTTTTTTTATTCCTTCCAAGTTTTTATTAAGTTGTTCCTTAGAAATAATTTCTCGCTCTGCTGTAGGACGAGGATCCCCAATAAGGCCAGTCGCTCCTCCAACCAACAAAATTGGATGATGTCCTGCCTTCGCAAGACGTTTAGCTGTTACAAGTGATGAATAATGTCCTAAATGTAAGCTATCTGCAGTAGGATCAGTTCCCCAATAAAAAGTAATAGGTTTCCCATTAAGTAATTTTTCTAAATCTTCCCCCGCTACATCTTTAATTAATCCTCTCCATTTTAATTCTTCATATAATCTCATTTTATCCCTCCTATTTTCTTTACTTTATTATTAATATCTCCATAACAGTATTGGTAAACATCTTCTCCACTCATAAGTGCCATCTGAGTAATACCATCAAATAACACTTCTATAGCACTACCATATGTTTTCCAAAATTTATCATTATCTTTTGGAGACTCTAAATCAAAATCATCTTCTACCTTCAAAGCATCAGCTTTTATTTCATCCTCATAATCATGATAAAAATGCTCAATATTTACATCAGTAGGAAAAAAACATCTTTCTTATCTAATAATAACATCGTTAAAGCCTGACTAGGTTCAACTTGTGGTTTACCAGTCTTTCTATATTGATTAACTTCTTCACTATATAACTCACTTAAACTCATACTACCACTCCTAAAACTTTAATTCATCTATAACATTTAAATTATAACCATATTTTTTATAGATACTATCAACATCTAAAGTAGTAATCCTATCTTCATTATAACCTAATTTCTTAACAACTGTCATTACTTCTTCCTCACTTTTACCTTCTATTTCTACATAAGTAGGTAACATTGGCCACGTATCTATATCTATTTCCACTCCATCAAAAATATACCTAACACGTTTATTTTCTTGATAACTCTTAGCTTTATATCCCAACTCACTTAAAATGTAGTTACATTTATCAAAATCTGACACCGCTATTTCTATTTCTTTCGTTCCATCAATCAAAGGACTAACAATATTTTTAATAGTAAGAGTACTTTCATCACCATTAGTTCTAAGTCTAATCCACTTGCCCTTAACCACAGGATTAAAATCATAAACATAACGTTTCTGAAAAAAGTCTCCTACCTTTTCTGCCCCAAGTTTTTCTAATTTATTAATAAAAGAAGCTTTATCAATTTCTAAAATTCTAACTTCATATTCTGTATTCATAGCATTCCTCCAAAATAAAAAGTTCCTATAAACTAAGGACGAGCTAGACCCGTGGTACCACCTTATTTCATAGAAACTATGCACTCATACCTAATTAACGCTTAAGTCACGTTTTTTCTCCATCTATGTAACTTCAAAATATAACTATCTTAGTTCTCACCATCCACTAAGTCTCTTATAATAGTTATATCTCTACTTCTAGACTTCTAAGAAAAATCTAAATAAACTATACCAAAAAATAACTACTAAGTCAAACATCTTTCTCCAAATCATCAATTAATTCTTTAACACTATCATATTTTCTAGCATCTATCTTACCAGACAATATCTCCTCACTTTCCTTTAAAGCTTCTAATAATTCCCTAGTTTGACAGTTTTGATATAAAAATCCTTGCAACCCTAGATAAAATCTAGTTTTTTTATATTTTAGTACTTGCGTATGTATTCGTATGTATGATAAAATAGTAATAGTAAGGTGGGATTTAGATGAGACTAAACATTAGAAAGATAAATAATTATTCCTATTATTCTATTATTCAAGACTATACAAATTTAAAAGGAAAACGAACTACTAGAATATTTGAAAAATTAGGAAATCAACAACAAGTTGAAGAAAGATT
>CAMMBO010000023.1 GCA_946494435.1 uncultured Mycoplasmatota bacterium | reverse complement strand
TTTTAACTTGTAAACCGATTAAAAAAAGCGGACATTTTAACTTAAAAGTCACATTTTAATATGATAGTTTAGTCTTAAAAAAGAGATTATGATATAATAATAAATATTAAAGGAGGATTTTTTATGTCACTAAAAAGAGGAATAGTTGAACTAGTTGATTATGATGAAAACTGGCAAGAAGAGTACAAAAAGGAAGAAAAATTATTAAAGGATGTGTTAGGAGAGAAAATTAAAGAAATTCATCATATTGGAAGTACATCAATTCCAGGATTAAAAGCAAAACCTATTATAGATATTTTAGTTGTAATAAATGATTTTGATGAAATCCAAGAAATTGAAAAAATATTAAACTCTTATGGTTATGAAAATAGAGGGCATCAGGGAGTTCCAGATAGATATTTTTTTGCAAAAGGCCCAGAAGAAGCAAGAAGTCATTATGTTCATTTTGTGGAACCTAATAGTAATACATATTATAATCAAATATATTTTAAAAGATATTTATTAGAGCACCAAGAATATATAAAAAAATATTGTGATTTAAAACAAGAGCTTGTCTCTAAATATGCAAATGAAAGACCTAAATATACTAAAGAGAAAAATGAGTTTATTACTAATGTAATAAATTTGGCTAAAGAGGAATATGATGATTAAGGTTGTATCTTTTGATATTGGAGGTACTTTATTAAAAAATGAATATCCTGGTAGTCAAAATCAGTATGGACTAAAAGAATTAACAAAATTATTAAATTTACCTTATGAAAATGTTAGAGATTCTTATAAGGAAGTATTTCAAAAGACAAAAGGTAATTTTAATGAACTCATTAGCAAATTTTGTAGTAATTTAGGTATTGAATCTAATAAACCAATAATTGATTTTTTTCATAATAAATTTTTTATAGAAAGTAAGAAGCAATTTATTTTACTAGATGATGTTTCACTTATTAAGAATTTAAAATCAAAAGGATATAAAGTTATATTGTTTTCTAATAGTTGTTGTTTATTAAATAACGATGCAATAAATGAAGTATTGGATTATGTTGATAATATTTTTTATTCTTATGATATTGGCTATACAAAAGATGATGAAGAAAGTTACAAATATATAGAAAAAGTTATGAGAGTTAAACCAAATGAAATATTACATATTGGTGATACTTTAAAAAGTGACTATTATATGCCAAAGAAACACGGTTGGAATGTTTTATTTTATGGTAATTGTGATAAAGCTGATGTTAAATCAATAAAGTCTCTAACAGATATAGTTAATATATTAAATATTTAATCAAAAATAATTTAATTTTTAAAAGTAAACTTTATGTGTAATTATAGCTGATATTGAATTGCCCAGTGATTTGATATGATTAGATTGAGATTATTCAGATTGGTGGTAAGGATACAATAAATTCTCAAGCTATTTATTTTGAAGTTAATTTTAAATAAAAAGCTATTGACTCTCCCCTTAAGGTCAATGATATATTCATGGTGAAAGGAGGAAGAATATGTATAGAATAGGTGAATTTTCATATCTTTGTGAGTGTACTATTAAAACATTAAGGCATTATGAGAAAATTGGTATTTTAATACCTAAGGAAGTTGATGATTTTACTGGTTACAGATATTATAGTGATGAACAAGTTAATACTTATCATAATATTAAAATGTTGCAGGAAGCAGGGTTTACTTTAAAAGAAATAAAGAATATTCTTGATAATCCTAAAGATAATAATATCGTTAAAGAAGTAAAAAAACTTACGGAAGAATATCAAGATAAGTTAAAGAAACTTGAAGAGATTAAAAATAAACTAAGAGGGGGAGTTTATATGGAATTAATTAAAAATCCTATATTTGTTATGATAGGGGAGTTTAAAGAGTTAAAGACAAGAGATGATTTTAAGAAAGAGTTAGATGATATTGATAAGAAAGTTGGTACTAATTATAGAAACTTTTCTAAGTTACCAAGTGTCTTAATTAGTTATGAAGTAGGTTTTAAAGAAGATAATATCACTTGTTTTATAGGTAGAGTTTTAAATGATGAGTTAAAAACCAATTATAATTTTATTAAAGTAATGGAATCTATGGGTTTAGAAGTATTAACTGATAATAAAGTAGAGACTTTGTTACATACATCTAGTACCGATGATGTAATAGATACTTATAAAGAAATGATTAGGTATGCAAATAACAATAATATTCAAATAAGAGGAGAATTTATAGAAATATATAATGATGGTAAAACCGATATATATGTAGAAGCTTATGATTTAACTAAAGATAATGAGGATAATTTAATACATGAGAGACAGTTAGAAGAAAAGTTTAAGACTACTGAACCTATTTATGATTCTAAATATGTTGGTAAGTGGTGCTTACAAGGACAAATAGTAGAGCCTTTGAAGATATTTAATCCTAACAAAGCACATTTTATGCCTGATACTAAGTACAAAGAATTAATCTTATATAAAGATGGTACAACTAATTATGACAATGTAACTTGGAGAGATAATTATCTACTTATAGAAAATAATGGGAAAATAGTAGATAGTCGTTTATATCAAGAAAACTCTAAAGATGGTACTAGATATTTAGGAATATTAATGAATGATATAAATATTAATGCAAGACCTTATATATATTATTATAAAGAAGAGAATAATAGTTAATTCTTTTCTTTTTTTTTGTTGTGAATGATAAAGTAAGTCTTTATAATATAAGTGATAGATGGGAGGAAAATTATGGAATATTGGGATTTATATGATGAAAACAGGAGAAAGCTAAACAAGATAGCTATTAGAGGGTCTGTTTTAAATGATAATGAGTTTCATTTGGTAGTAAATGTCTGGATTAAAAATAAGAATGATGAATTTCTAATAAGCAGAAGATCTAAAAATAAACCTCATCCTTTAATGTGGGAGACTACTGGAGGGTCTGTTTTACTAGGTGAGAAATCAATTGATGCAGCGATTAGGGAAGCCAAAGAAGAGTTAGATGTTGATTTAGATAAATCAAAAGGTATATTAATAGGTAGTGAAAAAAGATATTTTGAAGGTTGTAATGATATTATTGATGTTTGGCTATTTGAATGTAATGTTAGTTTAAATGATATAAAGTTGCAAAAAGAAGAAGTCTGTGATTGTATGTGGGCTAATAGAGAAAAAATTAAAGAATTATATAATAAGGGAGAATTTGATGCTAATCCTTATTTTAAAGAAATTGTAGGTGAGAGTAATGTCAAAAGTTAGTAATGTACTTACAATGCTTGAATATTTAAGTAGTGGAAGAAAATATACTATTGCTGAGTTATCAGAAAAGTTAGAAGTAAGTCCTAGAATGATTAGAGTTTATAAAGATGATTTAGAAAAAGCAGGTATTTATATAGACACTATTAAAGGCCCTTATGGAGGATATGTTTTAAATCAAAATATAAATGTACCTAAAAGATTTATTACTCCTAATGATATAAATGTAGAGAATAAAGAGATGTTTAATTTAATTAATAGGGCAATTAAAGAAAAGAAAAAGTGTTTTATTGAGTATTATTCTAAAGATAAGAAAAATATATCTAAAAGAACAATTAGACCATATGATTTAATTCTATTAGGTAATGAATGGGGTGTTGCTGCTTATTGTGAACTAAAAGAAGAAATAAGACATTTTTATATAAATAGAATAAAATCTATAAAAATATTAGAAAAATTTAATAACTGACATATATATTACCTCTTCTTTTGCTAATATGTAATTAGAAAAGGAGAAAGTAATGTGGAAAATTTAACTTATGTAACAGGAAATTATGGTAAATATGTTTCTGTAAAAGAAAAGTTTGAAAGAAAGGGTGTAACAATCAATTATTTTAAATATGATATGGAAGAACCTGAAATAAATGATATTGAGTTTATTTCTAAGGAAAAGGCAAGAAAGGCTTATGAAGTAGTAGGTAGACCTGTTTTTGTAGCAGATACAGGTTTTTATATTGAAAACTATCCTAATAATCCAAATTATCCAGGTGCTTTTGTTAAAAGAAGTGGTATTAGTTCTAATATAGATAATTTGCTTGAAGTTATGAAAGATGTTACTAATAGAGAATGTAAATTTGTTGATTGTTTAACTTTTTATGATGGAAATGATTTTTATACTTTCTATGGAGAAAGTAAAGGTACTTTATCACTATCAATACGTGGTAATATAGAAAGAAAAGCAATGTCTAATTTATGGAGTGTTTTTATTCCTTTAAATCATAATAAAACTTTAGCAGAAATGACTGACTATGAAAGAGATCATCGTCATGATGGTCATACGTCTGCAACAGATGAATTTATTAATTGGTATGAAAATATATATTTGAAAGGTAAAAATAAAATATTAAAACTTAGTTAGGAGACTTTACTTATGGAATTAGTTGATGTTTATAATGACAAACATGAAAAATTAAATTATACTAAAGATAGAAAAGAGTTAAAAGAAGGAGAATTTAGACTATCTTGTTTTGTATGGATTATTAATGATAAAGATGAACTTTTGATACAACAAAGAGCCTCTACATCTAAAAAATATGCTGATTATTGGGAAACAGTATCAGGAGGAGTAGAGAAAGATGAAGATGCAATTACAGGAATAATTAGAGAGTTAGATGAAGAGTTAGGAATAAGAGTAGATAAAGATAACTTAAGATTTATTGGTTCATATGCTAGAGTAAATGATTTTGTAGAAGTGTTCTTATTAAAAACTAATATAGATATAGAAGACTTAAAATTACAAGAAGATGAAGTACAAACTGCTAAATGGGTCTCTATAAAAGAATTTGAGAACATTTTAGAAAATGGTAATGGTATTGATACTGGGTATTTTATCTTTAAAGAATACTATGAACAGTTTTATAATGGGTATGTAGTATTTGAAGATGGTAAAGTAGTATATAAAAAGTATAATAATTAGGAGAGTGTTATGAAAAAATTAATTTATTTAACAACTAATCCTCATAAGGTTGAGGAAGCAAATGAATTTTTTGGTAAAAAATATGGTTTTAATTTGGAAGTAATGAATCCAGATTTTGAAGTAATTGAAATACAAGCGAAAACTTGTGGCGAAGTCGCAGCGTTTAGTGCAAAGTATGCAGCTGAGAAATTAAAGTGTCCTGTTTTAAAGTCAGATTCTGGATTATATATAGATGCTTTAGGAGGACTTCCTGGACCATATAATGCTTACTTTGATAAACAGATAGGAATAGATAAGTTTTTAGAACTATTTAAGAATGAAACTAATAGAAAAGCTAGAATTGAACACACCTTTGCTTACTGTGAACCTGGAGAAGAACCAGTAGTCTTTACTGGAGGTGGTACTGGTACTATTTCTAAAGAAGCAAGAGGAACAAGAGGTAGATGGCATGATAAGTTCTATATACCAGATGGTGAGACAAGAACATTAAGTGAACTAAGAGATATTGATCATGAGTATGAAGCTAGTTTTTGGGGAACTGCTAAAGATGATTTTGCAAAATGGTATATAGAAAATAAGCTTAAATAATTTATTTTTTTATTTGTAAAGGAAGCGAATGTTTATGGTAAAGAATGATATAAATTTTAAAATAGATGATATTATATTTAATTGTCGTGCTGTGGCAATTATTATTTATGATGATAAAATTCTTTTTCAAAAAAGAAAGCAAGATGAGTTTTGGGCTTTACCTGGAGGAAAAATAAGAGTAGGAGAGACAACTAAAGAAGCTATTACAAGAGAACTAAAAGAGGAGTTAGGGTTAGTTAACTTTAATGTTAGTGATGTAGTAACTGTATCTGAATACTTTTTTGAATTTGGTAAAGATAAGTATCATCAGTTTATTTTTGGACATAAAGTTTCAGTTTTGGATAGTGAATGGATATTTAACGATGAAACATTCACAGGAATAGAAGAACAAGAAAATTTAGAATTTAAATGGTTTGAATTAAATGAATTAGAAACAGAACCGATTAAACCAGACTTTTTAAAAGAACAATTAGAAAATTTAAGTAGTAAAGAAGTACAGTTTACTACATATAAAGAAGAGAAATAAAGATAATTATTATAATAGAATATATATAATTATAAAGAAAATATACAAAACAAAATGAATAAAGAAAAAATGAAAACTATTTATACGTAAAATTAAAATTTATAGAAAAGAGGATGCTTATGAATCTAGAAGAAATTGATGTTAATCTTTTTAAAATATTCTATTATGTTTGTCAATATGGAACGTTTTCAAAGACAGCGGAGGTTTTAGGGGTTACCCAACCAAGCGTTAGTTATAGTATAAAGACACTTGAAACCCAACTTGGAATAAAATTATTTGAAAGATCTAGCTATTCATTAACTTTAACTTCTGAAGGAGAAATGCTATTACCTTATGTAGAGCAGTCTTTAAATAGTTTAAAAACAGGTATTGTAAACATAAATGACTTGGTAAATTTAAATAGCGGACAAATATCAATAGGTGTGCCTTCACACATTGGAGTTTTTCTATTAACAGATATTATTAAAGAGTTTACAAAGGAATATCCAAATATAAAGATTAAAGTTATTAGTAAACCGACAAAAGAGTTGTTTAGACTTCTTAACAATAATGAATTAGAAGTATTAATAGATAGTTCTCCTTTAGATAATAGTTTTAATAATGTAGAGATTTATAAAATTGCTACTGAAAATTGTATTCTTGCATGTAATAAAAAAATGACAGAACTTAGAGATAAGAAAATATCCCTTAAAAAGGTTCTTAATTATCCATTAATTGTACCTTTACGTACTTCGAGTAGTACTAAAGAGTTAATGCGACTTTTTGAAAAAAATAAAATTCCGTTTAATCCTAGTTATGAGATATCTACTAGTGATATGATTGCCGAAATGATAGAGAAAAATTTAGGTGTAGGTTATCTATTTGAAAAGACAATTTCTTTATATGACAATATCTGTAAAATAGATTTAAATATTACTTTACCTAATTTTGATATTTATATAATTTACAAAGATAAAACTCCATCAGTTGCTGCTAAAAAGTTTATTTCTTTTGTTAAAAATAGGTAGTAAAAAAGTATAAAAAAAATTTATACAAGATATAAAAACTATATAATTGATTTATTGCAATTGCTATCATATACTTTAAATGAGGTGATTAAGATGAAAAAATATAATATTGGTTGGGGGTTAACTAATGCTTGCAATATGAACTGTAAGTTTTGTTACAGTAAAGAAACACGAGATAGTTCTAAAAATTTAGGGGTGGATGATTGGATTAAATTTATTGATGAAAATCATCAATTGATTGAGTCAATAAACTATGGTACTGGTGAAAATGCTATATGTAATGATTTCTTTACATTTTTAAACCATGTTAGAAGTAACTACCCAGATATCAAACAATCACTTACAACAAATGGATATTTGTATGAAGCAATATCTAAAGATGATGAGAAAATGAATATTTATAAAAGAGCCATTGATGAAGTTGATGTATCATTAGACTTTGCTGATAAAGAAAAACATAATAGTTTTAGAGGGCAACCATCTGCATATACTTGGGCTATTAATATGTTAAAACAATTAAAAAAGGATCTTAAACTTTCTACAATAGTTTTTGTAGGATTTGAAGAGACAATGCAGAAAGATAATATTGACGGATTATTTAAAATTGCTAAAGATAACAATGCAATTTTAAGATTAAATATTTATAGACCAGTTAGTGAAAATATGGAAATAAATAGAAAGTTTACACTTAGCTATAATACATTAATGAATACTTTGAACTATATTGGAACTAATTATAAAATAATAGGCTTAAGTGATATACTTTTAGGGAACTTATTAACTAATCAAGAGAATATCGTTGAAAATACAGGAGTTGATAGTATTAGAATCTTACCTGATGGTAATATTTGTCCTTCAACTTATCTTATAAAAGATGAGTATAAAAATAAATATAATATTTTACAACAAAATGTTTTAGAGAAGATTAAATTTGAAACATTTGAGAATGCCCCTATTCCTTCAGAGTGTAATAATTGTTCTTTAAAAGATAAGTGTAGGGGAGGAGTTTATGATAGAAGAATTTTATGGCATGGAACTTTAGAGGAAAGAGATCCATATTGTCCTTTAGAAAATAATGACACAATAGAAAAAGAAAAATATAAAGTATTAAAGAAAGATCGTATATCCGTTCATGATGGATATTTACCAACGATGTTCTTTAAAAATTAAGGGAGGATTATTTTATGAATTTTAAACCAGAAATAGCAATTATAATGCGCAGTGATGAAGTTATTAAAGAATTTAATTTAAAAAGAGTAACTATTAATACTTCTTTTGGGCCTGTTCATAGATGTTTTGTTGGCAATATTTATGATGTCCCAGTTTTAGTAATTTATGGAAGGTTTAATAGTGAAAAAGTACCATCTAGCGAGATAAACTTTGAACAAACTATAGAAGCGGTTAAGAATAGTGGTTGTAAAAAATTAATAGGTACTTTTGTAGTAGGTGGTATTAATCCTAAAATGCCACAAGGAAGTGTTTATGTATTAGGAGATTTAGTAGGTATGGGTAATTATAATATCCATTGGAATCAAAATGAACCTTTTCACAATGCTGAAATGTATGAACCATTTTGTCCAATCTTAACAAAAAAACTATGTGAAGCGAGTGAAAAGATGCCATTTCCTGTTAAACAAGATGCTACTTATGTATCATTCTATGGGTATCCTAGAATAGAGACAAAAAAAGAACTTGAGTTTTATAATAGACAAGGTTGGGATATTGTAGGACAAACTTGTGATGGAGAAGCGACATGTGCTAGATTAAATCAGATTTGTTATGCAGCAGTTGCAGTACAGATTGATGACCCTAATAGTAGAAAAGATTATGTTGATAATCTAAAAGTAAATAAAAAGAAAAATCAATATGTAGAGACAATTAAATCTTGCAGAGAAAGAACTACTAAAATAGTTTTACAATTTCTAAAAGATTATAAAGAAGAAAGCTGTCCAGTATGTTCTAAAATGTCAAGAAAAAATAATAATTTTAGAGAATTTCCAGATTATTTTTATGAGTAGAGGATTAGAATATGAAAAAAATAACATTATCAATAAGTAAATATTCTAAATTAGTTGTTATTACTAATTTAGAAAGTATAGTTTATAAATTTAAAAATAATCCCTCATCAATTACGAAAACTATTCCTATAAGAGAAATATCTATAGAAGATTATTGTGATAGTAATAACTATAAAAATAATACTATTTTCTTATTAGAAGATGCTAAAAAACAGATGATTTTTGATAAAGAAAATAATTTTGCTTATATGACCACTAAAGAAAGTGAAATGCGTTTTCCAGATTTAGTTTATGTATTATTAACAATGTTCACAAATGATCTGGTAAAAAAAAGAAAATACTTATTACATAGTTCTTCTTTAGAATATGATAATGACAAATCTATTCTTTTAATAGGAGATGGAGGAGCAGGAAAAACATCACTTGCATACAAATTAATAAAAGATTATGATTACAAACTTATTTCTAATGATCATACTTTGTTAACAGTTAAAGATGGACTTTTTACATCTTTAATTGGAACTAAAGATATAGAGATGAGATATGGAGTAATTAAGAATAGTTTTAAAGATATAGAAGAGAATCTCCCTAGTTATGATGGAGAAGATTTATGGAAAAGGAAAATTATTATTAATGATTTTCTAACGGAAGAAAATTTTGCTACTGATAAAGAAAGACACATAACTGATGTTTTTCAAATTAATCTACTAGGGTCTAGTGCCGGAGAAAATTTTGTTAGTACCAAAAATTATGTGGATCAAATTCTTTATTTGTATGAACAATTATCAAAACAGATAAAGGGAACCTACAATTTAATAACTGGTTTTGACTATCCAATGCCTAGTTTGGAGACTGAAGAAAATTTATTAGCTTTATATAATGATATAAAAATAGCTTTGGAAAATACGAAAGTTCATATGGCAAAGGGGTCTCTTGATGAACTTCCTAAAAGGTTGGTGAAAATAATTGAAAAATAAGATAATTTTAACGACTTTAGCACCTAAAACACATAGAACATCAGAGGAAAATTTAGGTATATTATATTTAAAATCTGCTTTACAAGAGAAAGGCTATAATGTAACTGTTATAGATGGATGGCTAAATGAATTATCAGTTGAAGAAGTTTATGAAAGAAT
The DNA here is from genome assembly GCA_946494435.1 of uncultured Mycoplasmatota bacterium. The sequence continues at coordinate 2,532 of CAMMBO010000023.1, read as the reverse complement.
AATAAAAGATAAAGACATTTTATATGTTGGTATATCTTCATATATGTCTAATACCGAACCTACTATTAAACTAATTAACATGCTAAAAAAGCATAATAAAGAGTTAAAAATAGTTTGTGGTGGGTTTGGACCTACCTTTTATCCAGAAGATTATTTAAATGCTAATGCCGATATAGTTGCTCGTGGTGAAGGAGAAGAAACCTTAGTAGAATTAGCAGATGCTTTAAGTAAAAATATGTCTATTGAAAATATAGAGAATATTAGTTATAAGAAAGATGGTAATATTTATCATAACCCTTCTAAAAGATTATTAGATAATTTAGATAAATTACCTTTTCCTAGTAGAGAAATGATACCTGTTCTTAAAAAGAAAAAATCTACTGTTAATATGGTTACTTCAAGAGGGTGTAGTGGTAACTGTGAGTTTTGTTCTGTAATTTCCTTTTTCAGATTAAGTAAAGGTAAGGTGTGGAGAACAAGAAGTATTGAAAATATAGTAGATGAGATAGAAGAGTTATATAATAAAGGTATCACTTATATTAAGATGGTAGATGATAGTTTTATTGATGGAACTCGTGATGAGAAATGGGCAAATGACTTTGCTAATGAGATTGAAAAAAGAGGTATAAAAGTTAAATTAAGAGGGCAAATTAGAGCGGACAAAGTAACTGCTAATATTTTATATGATTTAAAAAGAGCAGGATTTTTCTCTTTTGCTTGTGGTATTGAAAATGGTAGTTCTACAGCTTTAAAAAGAATGAATAAGGCAGCTACCTTAGAAGATAATGAAAGGGCTTTAGAATTATTTAAGAAATACAATTATTTAGTACAAATGGGATTTATTCTTTTTGATAAAGAAACAACTATAAATGAATTAGAAGATAATTATAATTTTCTTAATAAATATGATTTTACAGTTACTAAAGGAATATTTAGTGAAATGTATAGTGCCGAAGGAACTAAATTAAATAGTAAACTTCGTAATAATGGAACTTTATTAGAGAGTAATTTTGTTGATAACAATAATAAGTATATTATTAACAATGAAGATGTTAGAAAAGTCTATTCTGCTCTTAAAAGATGGCATAAAGCACATAGCGAAATATATGATATGGCAGTTGATCCTCTAAATGCTCCTAAAGCCATTAGTGAAATGGAAATGAGTGGTTTTTATGGGGAAGTTATGAAACTAAAAAAGCAAGATTTGTTATTCTTTAGAGATGTTTTAGATATTGTTAAAACTGATAAAACAATACTTGATAGTTATGTAGAAGAAAAACTTAAGGAAGATGAATGCTTTTATCATGACATTAATCAGAAAGTTTTAAAACTATATAAAAATAGTGGTTTAGAATATCATGCTAGTAAAAATCCATTTATTTAAAGCTTTAAGTGTGCTATACTTAATATATTAATAGAAAGGGATGATTATAATGGAAAAAATTGATGCTAAAGAATTTATAGGTAAGGAAGTAGAGATTGTTATAGATAGAGCTTTAGGTACTAAACATCCTAAACATGGTTTTATTTATACTGTTAATTATGGTTATGTACCTAATGTAATTAGTGGAGATGGAGAAGAGTTAGATGCTTATTTATTAGGAGTATTTGATCCAGTAGAAAATTATAAAGGTAAGTGCATTGCAGTTATTCATAGAACTAACGATGATGATGATAAAATAATTGTAGTGCCAGAGGGTGTTAATTATACTGATGATCAAATAAAAGCTTTAACAGAGTTCCAAGAGAGATTTTTTGAATCTGTAATTATAAGATAATTAGGTTTAAGGGGGATGTAGTATGATTTATGATGAAGCTTTTGAAGAAAGAAAATTAGAAGAAATATTAGAACAATATAAAGAAGTATTAGAAGATTTAAGATTAGTAATAAGATCACTTCCAAGTAAATATCAACATAATCCTGAGGTTTTAGATGCTTTACTTAGACAGTATGAAAATAAAGAAAGAGTACTAACTGAAGGATTAAAGAAACCATACTTTGCTAGAATAGACTTTAAAGATGATGAGGCAAAAGAAGAAAACATGTGTTATATTGGTAAAGTTGGTGTTACTGATTTTGATCAAAATACTGTAACAGTTGATTGGCGTGCTCCTATTGCATCTTTATATTATGATAGTAATTTAGGTAAGACCTCATATAAAGCACCAGAAGGTATTATAAATGGTACTCTTAGTCTAAAAAGACAATATGATATTGAAAGTGGTAAGTTAATTTCTTTTAATGATGTAGATACTGTCGCTAATGATGAGATTTTAAGACCATATCTAAGTGTTAATGCAGATAATAGATTAAAAAATATAGTTAGTTCTATTCAAAGTGAACAAAATGAAGTTATTAGAAAGGATTTAACTGATAATATAATAGTTCAAGGTGTAGCAGGTTCTGGTAAGACTACAGTAGCCCTACATAGAATTGCTTATCTTGCCTATAATTATCGTAATAAAATTAAATCTAATCAGTATATGATAATAGGACCTAATAAGTTTTTTATTAAATATATATCTTCTGTT
>CAMMBO010000022.1 GCA_946494435.1 uncultured Mycoplasmatota bacterium | reverse complement strand
CAAGTATTATCTGTAAAAATATTATTAGTTCTATCATAAGAATAAGGATAGAAATATTCTCTTGGATAAATATAAATACCATCACCCAAAATTTGCAATTCTTTACTTCCTTTTTTTAAACCTAACGGATCTAATATTGAACTTAATAATTTAGGAATAGCATATTCTGACATTTCATCGACATTAAAATGTTCAATTGACCTATAGATATCTAACAATTTAGTAGGAAGTAAAGCATTTTTCTTATTTTCATACCATACACCAACTGCTACGTATCCAGTATCTTCTACTCCTAAAAAAGTATTACCTTTATTAAGCAAATCGCTAATATCTTTAACTACTTCCATATCAGTATCAAAATAAATACCACCATATTCTTTTAAAGCTTTCGCTCTAGCATAATCAGCTACAAAAGCCCATTTTTTATTTTCATAAGCTTCTTTAATAAATGGACATTCATTTAAATCAACATTTTCTTCTGACCACTTCATAATCTCAAAATCAGGCAAATATTTTTTCCAACTATTCAAACATTTTTCTGCTAATTTAGGAAATGGCTTATCACCAAACCAACAATAATGAATATATTTTTTCATATAAATACCTCTATACTTTCTAATTAATTTATACAACACTTATATTATAACATGGTAAAAGAAAAGCGACAATAAAACACCATAAGAAGGGTGTAAAAAATTTTTGTAGGTAAATAGTAGTTAATGATATATTTCATCAACTACTATTTTTTCTATTTCACCCCAATGATCACTTTCATACATACATCTTAATGCGATCATATAATTAGCACCTTCAACACTCCATCTCATTCCTGCTTGTTTTAATCTAAGTTGTACTACGGTTTTATTAGAACTTTCTATTGCACCACCACCTACAAACCAGCCATTGTGTTCATAAGTAGAATAATCTATTTTATTTTTGTTGTTTTCTAAATAAACTGGTAAATTACAAACAGTTTTATGTATTGTTATATTTTTATATTTCTTTAGTTCTTTTACTATCAGATCATATTCTCTAGAATAACAATAAACGATTATTTTATCTCTAAATTTCTCTACCTTTTTAGTATCATCATTAAATATAAACTTACCATAATCGTTTATATTTTCTATTAAGTGAAACTTATCTAATATTTGAATAGCTTCAGGAAATAGTTCATCTATCATATTTCTAATCCAAGTGGCACCATCTGATATAAACACAATATTTTCATACTCCCAATATTTTAGTTCTACTGCTTTGGCAAATACTAATATTTTAAAAGTTTCAACATTACCAATATAAGAAACATATTCTTTATGATTAATAATATTAGATGCATCTTTTCTTTTATACATATCATCATCAGAAAAGAAAATACCTAATTTATTTTCTCTCCATGTAGAACCATTTTCATCTTCTATTCTAGTATTAACACTTGCACCATCTGCTCGAATATATAAAGTGCCTTTCTTTTTAGTTACAGTCATATCTATATTAGTGCGATTATTCCAAATTTCTATAGCCTTATTATAGTTATAATCATAAACTAATTTACCTACATATTTAGTTATTTTCATTACAGTAACATAAGATATTTTAACTCCATATACCATATATATAATTTCACTAGCTTTTTGAAATGATGACTGATTTTGTCCCCAGAATGCTATTTTTATCATCATTTTTAATGACACTTTAAATGGTAATTTATCTATTCCTAGATATTCATCTAAAGGGGTAATTAATTTGCTCTTTAGATTGTATATATTTAAATCTATATTTCCTTGAATTTGTAAAACAGTTCTATGGATTTTAACTTTTCCAGAAAGTAATATAAACTCTATTTTTCTTCTATTAAGATGTTTTAATTGATATCCTTTTTCTTTCCATTCTCGTTTTTTTTAATTATTAATTCTTTTTCATTAATATGAGTAGATAATATTTCCTCTACGTGTTTATGTAAATCTTTTTTATAATTTTCAACATTATCAACCATCAATTGTTCAAGAGAATTAATATTCATTTTTCCTTTTTCAACTAATTTATCAAATTCATTTGTAAATTCGTTAATATGCTTATCCTCTTCTTTTTTCATATCTCTTATCCTCCTATAATTAGGATAACATATTATAATTTTACCTACAAAAATTTTTTACACCCCCATAAGAAAAAACTCTAAAAGTTAGAGTTCTAATCTTTAAATTCTTTTTTTTCTTTAGTCTTTAAATCTCTACCAAGTTGCTTTTTATAATATTCCTCACAAATCTCTTTTGTTTCACCAACTTTAACAACTTGCCCATGTTCTAGCCAAACTACTCTATTACATAGTTTTAGAATAGAATCTAAATCATGAGAAACGTAAAGAACAGTAGTACCACCTTTAATCATTTCCATCATTTTATTCTTACTTTTCTCTTGAAACTTTATATCGCCAACTGACAATATTTCATCAACAATTAAAATCTCTGGATTAACAATAGTAGCAATAGAAAAAGCAAGCTTTGCAACCATTCCTGAAGAAAAGTTTCTAACAGGAGCATCTAAAAAATCTTTTAATTCTGAAAATTCAACAATCTCATCAAATTTTTCATCTAAAAATTCTTTAGAATATCCTAAAATAGAACCATTAAGATAAATATTTTCTCTAGCAGTAAGTTCAGCATCAAATCCTGCTCCTAACTCAATCATAGGAGATATAACACCATTAACAGTTACTTTACCTTTAGTAGGTTTCATAACACCACTAACTACTTTTAATAAAGTACTTTTACCAGCACCATTACTACCAATTAATCCTATAACTTCACCTTTATTTACAGTAAAAGAAACATCTTTTAATGCCCAAAACTCGCTTTTAGGTTTTCTTCTTTTTCTATCAAAAAATGATATAAAGGCCTCTTTAATAGAATATTCTTTTTCAATACCTAAGTTAAATTTCATTGAAACATGCTCGATTCTAATCATAGTAACCTCCTAAATATAATAAATAAATTTGTCCTGTTTCTTTTTAAAGACAATCGCACCTACAAGCAATGTACCACCACCAATTAATGCTAATAATATAAGAGTAGTTATAGAAGGTCTTGCTCCATATAAAACTATACTTCTAACCGCTGTAATAAATTGATATAGTGGATTAAATTTAAATAATGCTTGTAAAGATGCTGGCAATATCTCTATACTATAAAATACTGGTGTAAAATAATTCCATATCGTCAAAATAATACCATATATATAAAACATATCTCTTAAGAATACTGATACACATGAAAGTAACATACCTACTCCCACAGTAAATAGAAAGAAGCAGAAAAATATATAAGGAATTAACAAATAATACCAATTAATAGAAGCCGGATAAGTACCAAGACCGAACTGTGTTATTATTATTAAAAGAAACCAAGGTATTAATGTTAAAACAAAGTTTATTCCAACAAATATACATTTAGCAACTGGAAATATATACTTAGGAATATATACTTTACTAATTAAAGCAAAGTTACTAACAACAGATGTCATGGCATTATTAGTCGCTTCACTAAAATATTGCCACATAATAATACCAGTCATTAAATAGACAAGATAGTTAACACCCTCAACATTAAATCTAAACATTTGTGAAAAAACCATAGCCATTACAGTCATCATCAAAATTGGATAAAGTAAACTCCAAACCACACCCAAAACAGATCTTTTATACTTTACCTTAAAATCTCTAGTTATTAATTGTTGCATTAAAAACTGATATTTTTTAAAATTATACCAAATATTTTTTAACTTAGTCATTTTGCACTCCTCTTTCATCTAATACTTTAAAAGTATAGCATTTTATAATATTAACGTCAACTTTCTAATATTTATAAAGTTTCTCTCTAACTATAGTAGATGAAGTAGTCTTAGTATAAGGAAAATAAACAATATCTACATTTTTATTCTCTAACTGTTTTTCTACTTTATTATAAAATTCAGTTCCTTTATAATCATCACCCATAATTAAAGCGTTAAAGTGAAACTTCTCTAAAGCTTCCAATTTATCTCTATTATTAACGATATGTGCTTCATCAACATACTTTATGGATTTAATTATTTCAAGGCGTTCTTCTTCAGGAATAACAGGATGCTTATGTTTATAAGAATACATAAACTCATCACTATTCACACCAACTATCAAATAATCACAAATACTTTTTGCATTTTTAAGTATATTTAAATGTCCTATATGAAACATATCAAAACTTCCTTGAACATATCCAATTTTATATTTTTTCATATTATTCACTTCAACTTCCTAATCTTTTCTAAAAATTTATAGCCTTTAGAATTATATATATTACCTAACTCTTCTTTTAATTTTAGATTTTCTTGTTTCAAAACATAATTTTCATCATATGTATATTTAATATTAGAATTCAAATTGCCATCTTTATCAAAAAAGTAATCAACAATATTAGAACATCCCCCATCTTTCAAATCACCAAAGAAAAGTTTTCTTCTTTTTCTTACGGATTCAATATCAGATGTATTCAACTCTCTACTAACCTTTTCTTTAAATTCAGCTATTGTATCAATAGTATCATTATTAGTCCAAAAATCAAAATCATTAAATAATATTCCCCTAGAAACAGAAAATTCACTTGCATCACTAGAAAAGTACAATATAGGTTTATCTAACATTAAGAAAAGCAAGCCTAAAGAAGAATAATCACTTATCATTAAATCAGCTGCATTTAATATCATATTAGTATCAAAATTATATTTCTGTAACATATCCTGATTAATATATTTTATATATTTACTACTTTTGGTTTCAAATTTTAACTCTTCACTAGGATGATATTTTATACATAATAAATAATTATTTTTTTGCAAATATGAAATTAATTCTTCTTCTTTATATGATTTTAAATTCAAAATATTATCAAAGTTAACATGAACATCTTCATTTCTACCAAAACCTAGTCTTGCTGTTGGCATATAATAAATTATTTTGTCATATTGACTAACATCACACCCTAATACCCTAGATAAGTTCTCTTTGCCATTAGAATTAATTATATTATCAAGCATTGGAAATCCTAAAGATAAAACTTTTTCTGGTAAAACATTAAATCTTGCCGCAAAAATTGGTACCCAAAATTCACTAGGAACAATAAAGTAATCTATTTTTTTTCGTATTTTATTAAGCCAGTTATAATCATTTTCATTCATATTATTAATCAAAAAGCCAACGTTTTTAGGACTAACACCGTGCCACAATTCGACGTAAAGAGTATGTGAATTCTGCTTTTTATAATCAGTTAAATTAGCATGTGTTGTAAAGAAAACATCTACATTACTTAACTTCTCATCTAAATTATCTCTAGTAGTAATTATTGTTTCTACGTTTTTAGATGGTATTTTTTCTACTATTTTATCATCATTTACTACCCAAATAAATTTCATTTTATTTTTATATTTTTTATACATATATTGAAATAATGCTCTAGCATTACTAGAAAAATCAGGAAAGCTTTGGAAAGCAACAGTAAGCATCTTATCACTTCTTTCTATAAAATAACTATACCATATAACGATTAAAAACGCTAGAAGTTTTAAAATTCTTCTAGCGAATAGAAATTAGAACCACCAGTAGAATCATCAGGATCCTTACTTTGTTCGTTAAAAACTTGATCAACCGAAACCCAACCATTATTTTCCGATTTTAATGGATCAAAAGCATATGTAAGACCAGCATTATATTTAGTTAAAATAATAGCATGATTATAAAATGGAGTAGCAAATTTACCATTACCCATAGCTGCAAAGACAAGTTTTCCATCCTTAAGAGCATTAATTAATTCTAATTTACTTTTTAATGCTGTAGTTTTTATATTAAAATGCTTACTTGCATAAATAATAGCCATACCACTTGATCCTTTGACTTTTTTATTAAATTCATTAGTATTATAATAAAGATAATTAGCTACTTCTGTAGGTAAAATTTGTCTATTAAGAATACTTGAAAAAGCCATAGCCATACTAGTAGGAGCACAACCTGTAGCTCTAAAAAGACCAAGCCCATAAAGAATAAAACCCCAGCGATCATCTTTTTGACTATAATAGACTGGATTATATTGAACTTTTTCTAAAACTCCATTAACATCACAAAAGTATTCATTTCCATTTATTATTTGATGACCTTTCACTAAGATACCATTATTAGGATTAAAATAGTAAGTTTTACCATCTTCTTCTAAAGTAACTTTACCAGTTTTCATTTTTTTAGTAGTTTCAGAAAAATAATAAGTAGCATTATCTATATCAACTAGCCCACTAAAAAGTTCTCCTGTAGTAGGATCTGCATAGTAATATACACCATCATCATTTATCCAACCATACATCTTCTTACCATATTTAATTCCAAAGAAGTAATACTTATCATCTATTAAAGTTACTCCTTTAGCACGTATTTTAGTAATAGGATCAAAATAATAAGTAGCATCATCTATTTCTTGTAAACCACTCAAAGCTTTATAATTACTATTTTTATCAAAGTAATAATAATTACCATTTACTTCTATCATCCCTGTTTGTAAGATACCTTCACTATTACTGTAATAATAATCACCATTATATCCGATAAAACCTTTTTGTAATTTAAATTTACTAATTCCAAAAAAGTAAGGAACTCCATCTATTATAGTTACACCACTTGCTAGTTCTCCAGTACTTGGATCTGTATAATAAGTATCACCTTCATATCCTATAAATCCATACATTACTTTCCCTTTTGTTACTCCAAAGAAATAGTTCTTACCTTCAACATTATGTATTCCTTGATATCTTATTTTCGTTACAGGATCAAAATAGTATTTTAACTCATCTATAGTTTGCCATCCACTTAAAGCTTTATAATCATTATCTTTATCAAAGTAATAATAATTACCATTTACTTCTAGCATCCCTGTTTGTAAGATACCTTCACTATTACTGTAATAATAATCTCCATTATATCCAATAAATCCTTTTTGTAATTTAAATTTACTAATTCCAAAAAAATAAGGAATATTATCTATAACAGTAACACCGCTTGCAAGTTCACCTGTCTCTGGATCTGTATAATAAGTATCACCTTCATATCCTATAAATCCATACATTACTTTTCCTTTTGTTACTCCAAAGAAATAATTCTTGCCTTCTACTTGATGTATTCCTTGATATCTTATTTTCGTTACAGGATCAAAGTAATACCTTAAACCATCTATAGTTTGCCATCCACTTAATGCTTTATAATCATTATCTTTATCAAAGTAATAGTAATTTCCATTTACTTCTAGCATCCCTGTTTGTAAGATACCCTCACTATTACTATAATAGTAATCTCCATTATATCTGATAAAACCTTTTTGTAATTTAAATTTACTAATTCCAAAAAAATAAGGAATATTATCTATAACAGTAACACCGCTTGCAAGTTCACCTGTCTCTGGATCTGTATAATAAGTATCACCTTCATATCCTATAAATCCATACATTACTTTTCCTTTTGTTACTCCAAAGAAATAATTCTTGCCTTCTACTTGATGTATTCCTTGATATCTTATTTTCGTTACAGGATCAAAGTAATACCTTAAACCATCTATAGTTTGCCATCCACTTAATGCTTTATAATCATTATCTTTATCAAAGTAATAGTAATTTCCATTCACTTCTAGCATCCCTGTTTGTAAGATACCTTCACTATTGCTATAGTAATAATCACCATTATAACCGATAAACCCATACATTAAATAACCTTTGGTTATTCCAAAGAAATAGTCTTTACCATCAATATTATGAATACCTTGATATCTTTCCTTAGTAATAGGATCAAAGTAATATCTTAAACCATCTATTTCTTGCCAGCCTGAAACATAATCACCTATAGTACTATCATAATAATAATATTTTCCTTCTATTTCTTGCCAACCTGAAGAGATATTATTTTCATATTTTATTGTTTCTTTAGAAAAAGAAGGATAACCTTCTTTTTCCTGAGCGAAAACATCTAAATCTATAAAAAGCAATAAAGAAACAATTGAACAAAATATAATCTTTTTTATCATTATTATTCCTCCTGCTATCTTTTGATTAGAAATTATTACAAAATATTTTTATAGGTAGCTTCATCAAAATAATAGTCAATACCATTTATAGTAATCTGACCAGTTTGTAAGATACCTTCACTATTACTATAATAATAATCACCATTATATCCAATCAAACCTTTTTGGAGTTTAAACTTTGTAATTCCAAAGAAATATGGTTTTCCATTTATTATAGTAACCCCAGTCGCTAGTTCTCCAGTACTTGGATCTGTATAATAAGTATCTCCGTTGTAATTAATAAAGCCATACATTACTTTTCCTTTTGTTACTCCAAAGAAATAATTCTTGCCTTCTACTTGATGTATTCCTTGATATCTTATTTTCGTTACAGGATCAAAATAGTATTTTAACTCATCTATAGTTTGCCATCCACTTAATGCTTTATAATTACTATTTTTGTCAAAGTAATAGTAATTTCCATTCACTTCTATCATCCCTATTTGTAAAATGCCTTCACTATTACTGTAATAATAATCTCCATTATATCCGATTAAACCTTTTTGTAATTTAAATTTACTAATTCCAAAGAAATAAGGAATATTATTTATAACAGTAACACCAGTCGCTAGTTCTCCAGTACTTGGATCTGTATAATAAGTATCTCCGTTGTAATTAATAAAGCCATACATTACTTTTCCTTTTGTTACTCCAAAGAAATAATTCTTGCCTTCTACTTGATGTATTCCTTGATATCTTATTTTCGTTACAGGATCAAAGTAATACCTTAAACCATCTATAGTTTGCCATCCACTTAATGCTTTATAATCATTATCTTTATCAAAGTAATAGTAATTTCCATTCACTTCTAGCATCCCTGTTTGTAAGATACCTTCACTATTACTATAATAATAATCTCCATTATATCCAATTAAACCTTTTTGTAATTTAAATTTACTAATTCCAAAGAAATATGGTTTTCCATTTATTATAGTAATGCCTGTTTTTAGTTCACCTGTTTCAGGATCTGTATAATAGGTATCTCCATTATAATTAATAAAACCATACATTACTTTTCCTTTAGTTACTCCAAAGAAATAGCTCTTACCTCCAACATTATGTATTCCTTGATATCTTATTTTCGTTACAGGATCAAAGTAATACCTTAAACCATCTATAGTTTGCCATCCACTTAATGCTTTATAATCATTATCTTTATCAAAGTAATAGTAATTTCCATTCACTTCTAGCATCCCTGTTTGTAAGATACCTTCACTATTGCTATAGTAATAATCACCATTATAACCGATTAAACCTTTTTGAAGTTTAAACTTACTAATTCCAAAGAAATATGGTTTTCCATTTATCATTGTAACTCCACTTGCTAGTTCACCTGTCTTTGGATCTGTATAATAAGTATCTCCATTATAATTAATAAAACCATACATTACTTTTCCTTTTGTTACTCCAAAGAAATAATTCTTGCCTTCTACATTATGTATTCCTTTTAGCATTACGCCATCTTCATCAAAGTAATATCTCAAGCCATCTATAGTTTGCCAACCGGTTACCATATTACCATTTTCATCATAATAATAAGTATTATTATCATCTTTAGTAACAAAACTATTAGCATTTGCAGGTAAAACATTTACTTTACAAGTAATTTTTAATCCACCAATTGTAGTAACTGTAATTGTTGCCTCTCCCCTATTATTAGCTTTAACTTCTCCATTATTAACACTAACTATACTACTATCACTACTTTCCCAAGTTACTAAATCATCAACTGTAGCATAATATGAACTTGGTGTAATTGTTGCAATTAATTTAAAGTTTTCTCCTTCTTTTAGAGTAATTTCTGTTTTATTTAAACTAATATTGGTAATTTTAGGCACAACTGTTACAGTAACACCTTTAGTAATTCCTTCAGTACTATAAGTAACATATACATTACCAACTTTTTTACCAGTTATAACTCCCGTATTATAATCAATATCTATTATACTTTTATCATAACAATACCAACTATCTGAGATTACTTCACCATTATTTGGAGTATAATTAACATCAATGTTAGTAGTATCTCCTACTTCTAAGTATACTCTTTCTGGCAAAGTAAAATCTGTAACTGGATTATATACTTTAATATCATATTCTTTGCTAAAACTGCCCATGCTAACTTTAATAGTAGTAGTACCAGGAGAAATACCTGTAATAACCCCATTATTTACAGTTGCTACTTGTTCATTTGAACTTTCATACGTAAAATCATCAAAAGAAACTGTAGTAGCCCAACCTTCAGCCCCCATATTATATATTTGAATTCTATATGGAGTTAAAGACTCACCTACTTTAATATTATTTACAGAAGTCTCACTTAAACCACCTATTTCAAAATTAAATAAAGCTGCTAGTAAACTATCTTTTTCTGTTTTGCTTTCTTTTCCATCTAAGGTACTAACTTTATCAGCATCATCATTTGAAAATAATTGAACCCAATAAGTTCTACCACTATTAGTATAACTACCTATACCTATAGATTTATAATTAGCACCTAAAATATTACTTCTGTGCGCAGGAGAATTCATCCAAGACTCCATTACATATGTACTAGTAGATTGTCCCGCTGCAATATTTTCTCCTATTACTTTACTAAGAATATCTAAACCATCAGTATTATCAGGTCTATCATGTGAAAAACGTAAAGCCAACTCTCTTGCTCTATCATTAGCTGCACTCATTAGTTCTTCATCCATTGTAAGTTTACTAAGCCCTGCATTTACACGTTCCTGATTAACCAGTTCAAGAACTTCATTAGCTTGATCATAATTATATGTACCCTCTAAAGTTACAGTATAAAGTCTATAATATCCAATATCATTTTCTATCATTCCATCTGGTATATCAATTTTAAGATTACTGGATGAATCATCATCTGCAAAACCTTTTTCTATTACTTGTGTTACATCAGAAAGTTGAATTTTCTCTAGAGAAGGACAATCTTTTATTGTATCCTCTCTAAGTTCATATAAACCATCAAAAATAATTGTTTTTAACTTAGGACAGTTTTTAAAAGCACCAAAATATGTTCTATATATCTCTCCCGTAAAAGTAACACTTTCTAAGTTTTCACAATTTTCAAAAAAACTAAACATAAGAACACCAAAATTACCATCTATTGTAACATCAACTAAGGAATTACAATTAACGAAAACACTAGCATTGATTGCCGTAACACTACTTGGAATATTTATATTTGCTAATTTAGTACAATTATAAAACACTCTATAACCAATAGTTTCAACAGAATCTGGTATAACAATAGTAATTAAATGTTCATTATGACTAAATGCACCATCTCCTATTTCTTTTACTGAAGAAGGAATAGTATAACTTGTTTCCCCATTAGTAGGTAAATAAGCAACTAATTCTGTTTTATCCTTATTAAAAAGAACACCATTTGAAAATGAATAATAATCATTTTCAGCATCTATTTTTATATTTTTTAAAGATGGATTGTCAAACATAAGACCTACAATTGTCTTTAAATTTTTAGGTATATTCAAAGTTGTCAAATTATGATTACCAGCAAAAACACTATCTCCTAGAACAGTTAAAGAATCAGGTAATACAATAGATGTAAAACTAGTATAACCAAAAGCTGAATCACCGATTTCAACTACTCCTTTTCCTAAATTAACTTCATTAAGATTAGTACAATTATAAAATGCTCTATATTTAATTTCTTTAACAGTATCAGGAATTGTTACAGATTTAATGTTTTTGTTACCATAAAAAGCACTATAATCAATAGCAGTTACTGTTTTACCATCTATAATACTCGGTATAGAAACATTTTCATTTTTTAAAGTATAACCAGTAATTTCTACCGTATTATCCTCATTTACTTCATAACTGAACCCATCAATTGTTGTCGATGCTTGTACCTCATCAACAGCGAAAAATAGCAATAAAGGTATTATTGCAAATAAAATCTTTTTCATTTTTTCTCCTCCGTTTTAATCCTTATCAAAATTATTGCCAAATAATTTCAAATTTAGTATATCATATTCTATTAGCAAATTCTACAAAATATAAAAAAACTAGAGTTAACTCTAATAATTTTACAACTCTAGTTTTAAAACCAAACATTAACATCTACATCGCCATTAATGCCAGGAATAGTTTCACTTGAAGAATATTGCCAAGCATTATAACTACCTGTGTAATAACAATAATTATTATATTGTGCAATCCAAGTAATTAAACTTCTTAAATAATCAGAATTTAAAACAGTTTCTGCATAATTTGTATAAGTATATATTCTAGCAAGGGAACCATAACCATTATTATTCATAACTGCCATAAAAGCCCTCACAACTTGTTCATGCTCATAGGTACTCATATCTTGAGTAAAACTATTACTTTCAATGTCAAAATAGATACCCAATGTAGGATTCATATTATATTTTCTAATTTTATCTAATGTAAAATTAGCATATTCTGTTCCTTCTTCTGCTGTTTCAGCATAACTATAAATATAAATACCATAAGGAATCCCAAGTCTTTTTAATTCAGATATATTATAAGCAAGTTTAGCATCTTCCCTATCCAAACCACTTGAAGATATCCTAAGTATTACACCATCTATATCACCATATTCTTTAACAGTATTCCAATCTATATCCCCTTGCCATTCTGAAACATCAATAACCTTTTTTACATTCTTACCAATCATATCACCTAAAGAATTAAAGAAATATTTAATACCTGCAATATAAGTCCAATCAGTAGCTTTTGTACCATCTTCAAAATAATAATATGTTACACCATCTATAACGACAAAATTACTTTTCATATGACCATTATTATAGAAAAAGTACTCTCTACCATCTATTGTTTGATTACCAGTTACATAAGTACTATCATCATTAAAATAATACATATAACCATTTATTTCTTTCCATCCAGTTACACCAACACCAGTTTCAGGATCCAAATAATATATTATTCCTGTACTAGGATAAGTTAACCAACCAGTCATCATCTTTTTAGTATTTAAACCAAAGAAATAGCGTTTGCCATCAATAACAGTCCAATCAGTTGCAAGTTCACCAGTTTCAGGATTTGCATAATAATATATACCATCATCATTTATCCAACCATACATCTTCTTACCATATTTAATTCCAAAGAAGTAATACTTATCATCTATTAAAGTTACTCCTTTAGCACGCACCTTTGTAATAGGATCAAAATAATAAGTAGCATTATCTATATCAACTAGCCCACTAAAAAGTTCTCCTGTA
>CAMMBO010000021.1 GCA_946494435.1 uncultured Mycoplasmatota bacterium | reverse complement strand
TCAAGTACATTTAAAACACCACTCTTTACTCTTATCATTTTATCAAAGAATGAGTGTTTAGACAAGAACTAGAATTTTTAGTGTGACAAGAACTAGAATTTTTAGACATTTAAAAAGTAGTAACCTTTAATTACTACTTAACTTTACTTTTTTCGTCTTGATGAATATATTTTATAAAATCATCTCCTGCCATAGATGTAAAAGTGGTTTCTTTAAATTCAGTATCATAATCAACAGCGACAAGTTGTTTTTGAGAAATATTTAATCTTTTACCAAAATATAGATTATAAATACTATCTTCACTTTCTTCTATGCCAATATATTTTTTATATACTTCTTCACTAGACATACCTTTATTACGAGCTTCAACACAGCGTATTAAAGCTTCAATTTTCATAGTTCTAAATACTATTGCTTCACTGTCAAAAGTAAAATTAATATAATTATATAATACTTCAACAAAAGTACCATTTTCCCAGCCTAAAGCCTCTTCTCCTCTTTTAGCAAGTTCTGGTCTTCTTAAAAGAGCGATAGTGGCAAGAGTATCAAGTTCTACAGATTCTTCATCCTCTTTTAAGTAACATTTTATGCCATTCAGAAATTTTTTTGTTTCTCTTAATGATTCTAATGTTTTATATTTATCTTCTTCCATATACTTCTTCCTTTCTTTGCAATATATTATATACAATTTGGACATAAAGTCAAATTTTTTTCAAAATCTACATATAAATTTAATCTTGACAAAAATACTATCTTATAATATACTAACTATACTTTTATAAAGGGGAGAATAATAATGCAAAAAAGTAATGAAAGATACTCAGTTTTTGCATCAGAAAATATAATTGAAAATTTAAAAAAAGGTATAAACTTACTACCTGAACGTATAGTACCTATCAACGCTCATGGAATAATAATGTATCGTGATAAACAAAATGGTGATACATATAAATATATACCAAGTCAAAAAAGAAACTATGATGGAAAACCACTTGGCTATTCATATGAGCGTTTAACCCTTTCTGATGGAACTACCTACGTTTGTGAAATTGCAGAATACAGTGATGATAGAAATAAAGATACATATAAAATTAATGAAGAAAAAGTAACTAAAGAAGAATTTTTTGATAAGATATCAAGGCTATCTATAAAAAATATGCAAGATAAAAATACAATGCCAGATATTAATAAATTCAAGAAAGAAGATATAATTAATACTATATTGGCTCATAGAAATAATGAAGCAGTTAGAAGTCTTATAAAACATTTAGAATTAGAAAGAAAAGGAAAACAAATATTAAATATAGCCATAGAACTATATCAACGGGCCGAAAAAGAGAAAAATAATAACAACCTAGCAGATATTCTTTTAGATAAAAGTATTAAACTTTATAAACAAAGTAAATTTATAAATGAACAAGCTGATATTGAATTACAAAGAGCACATTTACTAGACTTTTTCTCTTATGATGAAGATAATAATAACACCTTTACTAATAAACTATCTAGTTTAATTAATAATAATTATTTTACCAAATTAAATGATATTGAATATAAAGATATAATTGAGTATTTAGAAATTGTTTTTTCTACAAAAGGATTAAATGATGTTATAGAATTTTTAATAAAAATGAAAAATGCTAGTATCGAATATTCAGCTAATCTTCTTACAAAAAGAAATACAGAATCAATTACTATTGCTTTAGGAATAACTTTATTTAAATTTAAACAATATAGCGAAGACAAACTACTTAACTTAGAAAATATTAATACTATTATTTATAATAATCCTAATAAAAGAGAACTAAAAGAAACAAAATGGCATGAATTCTCTCATGTTTTATTACAACCATTAACAAAAATAATTGATGAAGAACAAATAGAAAAAATGGTTGATGACTATACTGGCGATTTAATTAAAAAAGTAAACAATGATGAAAAAAATAATGGTAAAAAAAGATAGACATCATCATCTATCTTTTCTTATTTAACATTTTATCATAGTAATTAAATAAATCTTCAAAAGCATTATAATGAACTATTTCTCTTTGTCTTAACCATAAAAGTGGTCCAATAACATCAGGATCATCTGTAAGATCTATTAGGTTTTCATATACTGCTCTTGCTTTTTGTTCTGCTGCCATATCTTCCATAATGTCTGCTAGTGGGTCTCCTGTAGTTGCAAAATAGGCAACAGTAAATGGCACTCCATTAGCATCCGTAGGATATAGAGCATTTTTATGTTCTGCATAATGAGGAGCAAGTCCTGCTGCTTTCATTTCTTCTACAGTGGCATCTTTTAATAATTGATATACCATTGTAGATATCATTTCAACATGTGCTAGCTCTTCAGTTCCAATATCTGTTAACAATGCTTGTCCTTTTTGATCAGGCATAGTATATCTTTGATTAAGATATCTAAGTGCTGCAGCAAGTTCTCCATTAGTACCTCCATACTGTGTAATTAACTGTTTAGCCATACCTATATCTTTTTTCTTAATATTGACAGGATATTGTAATCTCTTAGCATATTTAAACATTACTTAATCCCTCCATATTCCAAGGAAAGATTAATGTTTGCCATAAGAATGGACTAGTATTTAGACTATCACTACTGATTAGAATAGGACCATATTTTTCTTCATATTCCATCATTAATCTATTCGCTTCTTTTCTATATTTATTAAATAAATCTAAAGCATTACCATCATTAGGATATAAATCTAAATATAAATTAAGGTCATGAGCAGCAAACTCTGCTTCAGACATTCTTAAAAACATCTCCTCTTGTTCATTAGTTGGTCTTAATATAGCAGGTTCATAATTCTTATACTGACTATATAAGTTTCTAAACATATTCCCTCTTAAATAACCTTCTCTTTCTGTAAAGAACTTAGGGTTATTCATATCTCTATCCATATTATTAGGATAGCAGTTATAGTTATAATTAAAATCTCTATTCATATTTTTCTCCCTTCCCTTTATTCTATTCTAGATAGTAACCCAGGAAAGGGCTTTAACCTACATAATTTATATATTCTTTATTTAATTTTTAAAAGCTTTTAAAAACGGATATATCAACATAATAAAAAGGAAAGCAAAAAATAGTAAAATGATGCCTATTAAATTAGCATCTTTAATTAAATAGATACCGCCAATAGTTAAACATACAATAATTATAATTAATGTTAGAACATAAGTGCTTATATATGGTAAACGACTCTTTAAAGATTTTTCTTTGTTAAAAGCTCTAGCATATATAAATTCACTTAGTAAATCAAATAATCCTTCAATTGCTATAAATATCTCATCCATAATTTTTACCCTCTCTAATTACTTTAACGGCATTACCAATATTATTAATAGTGTCACTTGCTATCATAGATATATCTGTATTATCTTCTTCAGCAAATATTCCTGCTATTCCATTTATTAAAACTCCTAAAGATATTGATAAAAGGTTAAAGTCAAGGTAAGATAAAAGCCCTGCAAGTATTCCTGATAAAACATCCCCACTACCTGCTGTAGCCATACCAGCACATCCTGTAGTAACTAAATAAGTATCATTACCATCAGATATAATAGTAGTATGACCTTTTAAAAGAACAGTTATTTTATAAGTACTAGCAAATTCTTTAACTATGTTTAAAGAATCTTTTTTTATCTCTTCTATATCTTTTTTACAAAGTCTAGAAAATTCTTTTAGATGAGGAGTCAACAAGATATTACATCTTCTTTCTTTTAATATTTCTAAATCCATACTAGATAAAGTATTTAGGCCATCTGCATCTATTATTAAGTTACCAGTATAATTTTTTATTAAAAATTCTAATATTTCTTCTAAGTGCTCATCCCTACCTAGTCCCATACCAAAAGCAAGAGAATCTAAATCTTTAATAGAAGCTTTTAATTTATCATAAAAACTATCATCATAATTAGGTAATATATACAATGTCTGTTCTAAAATATTAGGACCAAGTAAAGGTAATACTTCTTTTTTAACTAAAACTCTACCAATACCACAACCACTTCTAAGAGATGCTAATGATAAATAGGCAAGTTTTAAAGCTCCAGAATACTCTATACTACCTCCATAAATACCCGCTTTACCAAAATCTCCTTTATTAGCATCAATGTCTCTTTCTTTTACCAAATCTTTTACATCACTAATTTCTATTTCATAGGTATTATTATCTATCCTATTCATAAACCCTCCAAAAATAAAGTATACTCAAATTAATGAGCATACTGTACTGTTTTCTCTACTACTTCTTTTATATCTCTCTCATTAAATGGTTTTCTTAATACATCAACTATCGGATAATTAAAAGCTTTAGCGACTAACTCATCATTACCAACACCTGTAATAATAGAAACAGGAATCAAATCAAACAAGTTATTATTTTTAAAATATTCTAATACTTGGAAGCCATTGAAGTTAGGCATATTAAGATCAAGGAGCATTCCTACTATCTTAATACCATTATTATTAGCAATCATTTGTAAAGCTTCATTACCATCATTAGCCACTAATACTTCAAACTGATTATTAAAAATCTTGCTAATAAAATTTTTTATTACAGCAGAATCATCAACTACAATAAGAGCTCGATCTTTTTTAGGGGCCACAAAAGCAGTAGCAGTACCAATTTCTTCCATTCCTAAATACTGCTTAACTAAGTGGACAATTCGATCGAGCTCAGTTATTAATTCATCAAAATGTTCAGTTACATAATACATATTATTTTCTTTACTAGCCATTTCATGGTTATAAGCAAGTTCTGCTAAAGTGTCAAAACCAAAGTACTTAGCATCACTTTTTAGACCATGAACTAAGATGGCATAATTAGCCATATCTCCAGTTTCTTTAGTTTGTTTAATTTTCATTTCTTTCTCATTAATGTCTTGAAGGAAGTCGCCCAATGTATCATCATAAGTCGACATATCTCCAAATAATTCTAAACTTTTTTTAACATTTACACCATTATTAATAAGTAAATTTACATCTCTCATAATAATACCCTCCATACTAAGAGTATAGCATAAATTACTCATTATTCAAATACTTATTTATAACATTATCTAGTGCTTTACGTTCAATAGGTTTAGATAAGTAACTATTAAATCCTTCACTTAAATATTTCTCTTCCATACCAGCAATAGCATTAGCAGTAAGCACTACTACAGGTGTATTAAAATTAGGGTCTTCTTTTAGTTTATGGAATGTTTCTGTTCCACTCATTCTAGGCATCATATCATCCATAAAGATTAAATCATATTTTATAGATTTAACTTTTTCTAAACATTCAGCACCACTCATACAACTATCTACTGTTATTCCATACTCTTCTAAAAGTCTAGTAGCAACTTTAATATTTAATTTATTATCGTCAACTACAAGAACACTTTTACCAATAACATCCTCATCTTTAGTAAGTTCTTCTCTACTTACTTCCATTGTATCTTCAAGTTTTACATCAGATGGAGCGATTTTTTGGTCAATTGATACAGTAAATTTACTTCCTTTGCCATAGACACTTTGAACTACTAATTGTCCGTGCATAAGTTGTACTAACTTCTTAGTAATTGCAAGCCCAAGTCCAGTTCCTTCAATAGTTGTATTATGGTCTTCATCAAGACGTTCAAACTTATCAAATAGTTTATCAATCTTATCACGTTTTATTCCAATACCAGTATCTTCTACAGATACTATAAGTCTACAAATATCGCCTTTAATTAAAGAATCAACTTTAAATATAATATGCCCTTCTTTGGTATACTTTGCAGCATTAGTTAAAATATTAAGAATTACTTGTTTTACTCTTGTATGATCTCCATATAATACTTTAGGAATAGTCTCATCTATTTTAACAATTAACTCAATTGGTTTCTCCCCTATTCTTACTTTAGTTAAAGTAGTTAAATCATTAAAAATTTTATATGGATTATAATTATTATTAATTATTTCTAACTTGTTTGCTTCTATTTTAGATATATCTAAAACGCCATTAACTATTTCAAGTAAACTCTCACTTGCCATTAAAATATCATTAACATCATCTCTTGCTCTTTCTGGTAAGTCTTTCTCGTCTTTTAAAGCTTCTGCAAACCCAGTTATGGCATTTAAAGGAGTTCTAATTTCATGCGACATATTAGATAAAAAGTCTGTTTTAGCGTTGTTTGCTTTTTCAGCTTGGACTTTAGCAAGGTTTAATTCTTCTATCATTTTAATATCAGGATTTTCTATTGTAAAATACATAAGGAAAGTTACCAAAGTCTCTGTTGGAGTGATCAATAATAGACCTGGTATTAATTTTTGAATGATAGAAGTTATCATACCAAGAACTATGTAGACCATAATAGGAAGGACTTTTTTATTAAAGTAAAAACCTCTATTTATAAAACATACTCCCATCCAAATAATAATGAAGCTGAAACTGGCTAGATAAACAACATTTACTGGTATACCTATAATAGTGGGACCATAAGCAGTTTGTTCAAAAGAAATAGGAAATATTAAAACTGCAATTGTAAAGACACTGATCGCTCCAATCCAAAAAGGCTTTAATATCTGATGATTCTTTTTGGTAATGTAAGTCATATATATAACAAATATACTAATCCATACTAAAAGTAATATTAAATATATTTTTAAAACCATATCACTTATGAAAGGAATATAATTATTAGAAAAAAAAGTACAAGCATATTCAAAAATTAAAGCAAAAAGATTACTTACAACTAAAAAGCGATATAGTTTATTTTCAGTATTTTTTACTCTTTGTTTAGAAAAATAAATAACATTTAAAAGTATTGAGAAAAATATAGCACAAGTTGGAAAAAATAATCCTGGTGTCATATGACCACATCCTTCTATTTAAGTATAACACTTAATTAGTCAATAGAAAAGAAAAAAAGAAATTAACTTAAAACTAATTTCTTTTTATTATCTATAGAGTTTGGTTTGTAATTTACAAAATATATTTCTCCATCAATTCTTGATGGAATAAAACATTTTTCTGTAAGTCCTTCTTCCTCTAAAGCATTTAAGCTTCTTTTACCAGAACCAGTAACTTTAAACTCATCTTCTAGATTATGAAGTCTAAATGTAACTTTTTCAGATAATTCTTGAGGAAGTAAAGAATTCAATTTTTGTTTAGCATTCATTAGTACTTCCGGCATATAATCTTTAGCATCTGGCTGTAATTCTATGTGGGCGATAGGAATTTCTTCCCCATCTGGTGTTTGAACATTAATTACTTCACAAGACAAAATGTTTAGATAATCTTCTTGAATAGCTTCTGATATAACATAAGGTGCTATTTCTTCTCCAGTACTTAAATGAAATTCAGAGCCCATTCTACCATGCATAATGGTGTTGCCTTTTTTATTTTTTGAAGCCCAAGCTTTAGTATCACCATAAACTTTACCGTTTGCATCTTCAATAAAGAACTTATTAGTAGCTTCTTCATTGCCATCATATCTTTTCATAGTAGTAGGTCCTATAGCAACAAGTCTACCAACGCTGCCATCAGTTATATGATTACCATCTTCATCAAGTATTGCTTCTTCTACGCATTTAAAAGGTGTAAGGCCATATGTATCTTTTGATAGAGAGACTTTCTGTCTTAAAGCATGAAATAATGTGAAATAAATACCACCATGTTCACAATCACCACCACCTAAAGATAAGGTTACAGGTGATAAAGGAAATGGTACTCTTTTTGTTCCGGCTTTAACCTCTTTTAACCATTTATTTATTAATCTTTCTTCACCTTTACTTGTAGGTTCTCCTACTGCTATTACTATATAAGCTTGTTCCATTTTTTCATTTGGAAATTCTTTTTCAAATGTTTTAGCAGAATGAATCAAAAAACTAGTAGTAGATGGTATAGCATTAGGTTTATTAATTACCAATGATCTATTATGAAAGTTTATATCATAAATAGGTTCTAATGCTGCACTACAACCTTGTGATAGTGGATCAGAAATACTAGTAATAACATCTGTATTTGAGTATGTTGGAATATGGGCTAACATTCTAACATCATTCATAGCAGGTAAACCCGACAAGTCTGTATCATGAAATCTTGCCATAGTAATTAAACTACGATGAGGATGAACTATTTGTTTTGGTAAACCCTTTCTAGTAGAGCCACTAGTAAAACTTCTTAAGAAATCATCATCTAAAGAAACAGCTTCTCTAGTTTCTCCTACATAATTTTTACCAAAATCAATAAAGTCTTGGAAAGAATCAATGCCTCTATCTTCTTTCTTAAGCTTTGGAACTTTATTTGAAAAGTCATAAAAGTCTCTATCTAATTCATAGTATGGATCAATTCCATTAGGTAAAGAATCTGCAAGTGAAGCTATTACTTTATGTTTTATATTTTTATTTTGTAAAAAGCTCTTTATTTTTTCATACTTATTATCAGTGGCAAAGAAAACTTTGTCTGTACATCCTTCTAAAATTTTTTCTATATATTTTTTATCAAAGCTTTCTCCAAATATAGTTGCTTCTGCCCCTACTTTGCTAATAGCCATTAAACAATAAATAAATTCAGGAGTGTTAGACATACAGATAGCTATTTTGTCATTTTTTTCAACTCCTGCTTGTTTTAATGATTTAGCTACCTGATCTCTTTTTTCAAAAAGTTCTTTAAAAGTAATTACATTGCCTCTATAGAATAAAGCTTCATGATCTAAGTTATCCCTATTACGATTTTCTATATCTAGATCCCATGCATAATTGCGATTTTCTTCTATCTCTTTTAAAGCTTTTTCTACTTTTTTATGAGTTTTAACTATTTTATTACTTTTTTCTCTATTTAATTTAAATTTAGATAATAATATATCTTTTAGTTTATTAATATTTACTATTTTCATACAAATTCTCCTTTACTTTTTAATTTCTATTTCATCATAAGTATAGGAAGATACTGCATTACCTATTTTCACTTGATAAATAGCTCCTATTTTCATAACGACAACCCCTGTTATTCCAGTATCTTTAATAACTACCTCGCTACCAATCTCTATATCGTCATCAACTTCATCAAAGCTTGTATTCTTTACTATCAAACCCATATTTCTACATTTTTCCTTTCCACTCTTATTATAGAAAAAATATATTTAATTTGTCAATTATTACTATATATTTCATTAAGTTTATGCTAATATTTAAGTAAATTGAGGTGGATTATGGAAGAAATATTAGAACAATTAGATAATAAAAGAATTGAGTATAAAATGATTAAACATAAAAGAGTCTATACTATAGAGGAGATTAAAGATATTAATTTAGAAAAAATTGGTCTTATTCCTAAAAATATCTTTTTAAGAAATGCTAATGGTAAAGTCCATTATTTAGTTACTTGTCACCCTGATAAGAAGGTAGATATTAAAAAGCTTGCTAAAGACTTAGGTAGTACTCGTCTTTCTTTTGGAAGCCCAGAGAGATTAAAGAAATATCTAAACGTAGAGAAAGGCTCTGTCTCACCTCTAGGCTTTATTTATGATGAAGCATCTGTTGTTATCTTTGCCTTTGATAAAGAGTTAATCAATAAGACTATAGGAGTTCATCCTAATAGAAATGATTATACTCTATTTATAAGATTTAATGATTTAATTAAGTTAATAGAAGAACATGGCAATAAAATAGTTTATTTAGATATATAAAAAGATAGAATACGGCTTGTATTCTATCTTTTTTGTGGAAATATTTTTTCTCCAATATATAATATAGAACTATACATACTATCATATAGTTTTTTTTTGGATCGCTTCCTAATATAATTACATTTTATGTAGAGCAAATCATTTTATAGCTATATTTAACTTTCTATTACTTTATTTTAGATATTTTTTCTCTTATATAACTATCTAATAAGAGAGAGCCTTTTTTTCCCCATTTATAATCACTATGTTCTTCACAATGTGTAATTATTGGATTAAAATCATCAATAAGTCCTATTTCTTCTTTCAGTTCTCTTGCTAGACTTTGTTTTATTATTTAATAATTTCCAATTTAATTCCCATAAAGCATTTTTATTACTATCCCATTTTAATCTTGCTTTAGCATCACCATATGGTAACCACTCCATTTTAGTATGCTCATGCGATAATCTTATAGTTTCATCTGTAGCATCTATTCCAAAACAATGCTCATAAATCAAATAAACATCATCACCCCATATAAATTCTTTTGTAACATTAACTACAGGTATAGTACTAATAGATTCTAATTCTATAACATTAGCATCATAACTTATTCCGGCTTCTTCATTCGTTTCTCTTTTACAAGCTTCTAAAAATGTTTCACCTTCTTCTACTCCCCCGGCAATTCCTTGCCATCTTTCAGTCTTTCCTGTTCTACAAAAAATACCATATAAATAGTTTCCATTTTCATCTTTTTTATAAGGAAACGCTAAAATTTGATGTGGCTGTCTCATATTATTCTCTCCTCTTCATAATTATACTATTTAAATTAGATTTATAAATAATAAAATTTAGTTAATTTATATTATATATAATTTTTAAGTTATTATAGTATTAACTCTCAAAATTCTTAACTTTAGTTTCTAATTCTTTATATATTTCTGTATCACCTATTACACTTTCACTCATTGAAAGAAATAATTTATATTTTATGATTAACATATTACGTTTTTTCTTATCTTGAACAAATATTACATAATCAATATTATCAATTAAATCTGCACACTTAATGGTAACAGCATCTATTCCGTAATCTAGGCAGTTTTGAAACATTACTCTAGCTTGTTCCAGTTCATCTTTAATATTAGAATCAAAACTAACTGCATTAACTATATTAGCAACAGCTTCTCCAAAGACATTTTTTATATCTTCTTTTGTAATACTTGTATCTTCAATTAAATCATGAAGAGCTCCTGCTATTACTATATTCTCGTTATAATTATATTGATAAAGCTTATATGCTACTTTAAAGCTATGAAACAATACTGGCTTTTCATTATGTCCTGTTTTATATAAACTATAGGCTGTATAATGTAAAGCCCTATCTAATTTCTTACCTAATTCCATTCTATCTTTATTCACTACTTATCACTTCACTTCTATACAATATTCTATCTTATAATTATAAACTCAAAAAATCTTTATTG
The DNA here is from genome assembly GCA_946494435.1 of uncultured Mycoplasmatota bacterium. The sequence goes on along the minus strand of CAMMBO010000021.1, from coordinate 3,410 downwards.
AAACTCTGTTAAAGCTTTTATTTGATCATCATTAGGGTCAAATACACCTAATAAATATGCATCCTAAACATGGCTTTATCTATAATGTTAATTATGATTATGTACCTAAAGGTCTATCTATAACAACATCTACTTCTTTTTCAATAAAATCTTTAGCATTAATCTTCTTCATTATTATCACTTCTATCATTAATATTTAAAATTAAACTCAATATCAGTTATAGGTATTGAAATATTTTTATCATAAAAAGATGCATTATTAAAATTCGATAAAATAGATTGATAAACTTTATATTCATGTGAGTTATTCCAGTGTCGCCCATCTTTTACAAACTTATTATATTTATTTTCATCACTAGGTAAAAATTTATAATGCAATAAATATGAACAAAATATTGCTTTTTCATTTATATCCCATGGATAATAATAATGATCGTTTGCATATACTTCATTACCAGTATATAAAATAAATGGTATTTTTTGCAAACTTGGATTAATACCAAAAACTCTAGATCTTGGCCCACCATAAAACCTTTGTTTATAAGGAACAGAAGTTGTAATTCTATAAGTTCCTCTATCAACATAATTAAAATCTTCAAGATTTCCTTCATATATTTTTTTATTAGTATAAACATCAAGCATTAATGCCTTAATATATGATATATTTTTTCTATTTATAAACTCTTCTAATTTGATAGTTTCATAATCTTGATAAATAAACAATTCATCAGAATCAACTATTAAAAACTTATTCCCTGTACCATAGAATTCTAAAATTTGTTGTTTCCAGCCACACATTTTATAGCAATTATATTTTTCTTTGATCTCCCAAAATGAAATGTTAACTATTTTTTCATATTTTTTTAATATTTTTGTTGAGTTATCTTTAGAATTATTATCAACTAATACAAAATTTTTAATACCAATATTAATATAGTGATTTATCCATTTCTCTGCAAAACTTTCAAAATCATTATAAAAACATATTAAAATAATACTATCATCAAATTTTGTAGTTGTTTTTTGTATTAAATTTTTAGTACTAAGTCCACTTATCAAATTAGAATAATATGTATCCGAGAATTCTATATTATTAAATTCGTCTTTAGCAATAGTAATTAATTTCTTTTTCAAATTATCACTTATATCTAAAAATTCAATTTGTTTAACTCTTTCGTTGATTTTTTTAGATTTAATACTTTCTAGTTTTTTCATATACTTAAAAAGAGGATCAAAATCAACATCAATAAATTCCTCCATTTTTCCAGTTTTAATATGGAAAGTTTTAATATTCAGTATTCTTTTTATATATGAAATAATAGAACCATGTGAAATAATTACTATTGTATTATTATCAAAATTATTCTTGTAAACATCATTTAAGAAATCACATAATCTTTTCTCTATATCGTATTTATTTTCACCATATTCCCCAAATCTTACAAAATAATCTCCATCAATCTGTTTTAATCTAGTATTATCAAGATCGTTATTATTTTTTTAAAAGAATATTTTCCATAATATATTTCATGTAATCTTTTTTCAATTATTACCTCAGTTTTTGGATATTTTAAATAAAGAAAATGAGCAGTTTCAACAGTTCTTGGAAAAGGCGAAACATAAATTTTATCAATCTTTTGTGTTATGTTATTTATAGTTTCTAAAACAGCATTTTTCCCTTTTTCTGTCAAAACAGACCAATATATCTCTTTATCAGATATCAATTCATTAACATTATCAGTCGCTTCACCATGTCTCATAAAAATTATATTCATTTTATTATACTCTCCTTATAAATTATAATATCATATTTTATAACTATCTAAACAATTATTTAAATTGTGTATATTTTTTAATGAGTTAGGTAAATCAATAGAAGAACATAGTAATAATATAGTTTATTTAGATGTATAAAAGATAGAAACATAACTTGCTTCTATCTTTCTTTAACATAAGTTTTACTAACTTCTTTCTTTAATGGAAGAGTTATTTCTCCATCATATAATATTTCTAATTCATGTAAAGGTCTTGTCATACTGACATATAAATTCTTCATATCAGTATTATTTTTAGATGAGTATTTATCTTCTGAAGCATCTGTTAAAATAACAGCATCAAATTCTAGCCCTTTTGATAATTCACTAGATAAAGAACATATACCACTATCATAATCAACATTATCTTCACCAATGTTCTTTATATCTAAACCTAGTTTCGCTAAGTTATCAGCTATTTTCCTTGCTTCATCAGTGTCTCTACTTATTAAGGCGATAGATTGATAGTCTTTTTCTTTTAATAAGTTAACTCTTTCTAATATTGTATTATAGTCATTCTCTTTAATTTTTAAATATCTTACATCTTCTCCATGTCTAATAACAGGAGTTGCAGTCTTAAGTCCAATATAGTCAAGAACAAGATTTGCAGAGTTCATAATCTCCATTGTTGTTCTATAACTCTTTAATAAGTATTCTAACTTACAATCATTATCAAAACTCTTAGTTATTACATCACTCCAATTATCAATACTACGATAATCATAAATAGATTGAGCTAAGTCTCCAAAGATACTAAAACTACTAGATGATAGTACTTGTTTTAAAGCATAGAAATTAAATGTTCCATAGTCCTGGGCTTCATCAATTACCGTTTGTCTATAATCTTTATAAATACCACTACCATGTAAGCGATAATGTAAATAAATTAAACCCGGTAAATCTTCAAAAGTAAAAGTATTCTTTTCTTTTGGCTCATTGTCTTTAATCTCTTTTACATCTTTATTATCATAATACTTTTCTATATCTTTAATCATATCACTATATAAAGCTATTGTTTTTTTACTTCTAAAAGCAAAATATTTTCTTAAACTAGATGAAAGTCCACTACTCTCTAACTCTTTTTTAATCTTATCGTAAGTATTATTTATAGTGGTTTTAGATTTATTATCTTTAGCATTATCCAGTAATTTATTATACTCTGCCATTAAAGCTGTAATAACTTTATCTTGATTATTTTTTAAATAAGTACTAGCCATTAAAATAGTTCTTTCAATTTTTGCTTCTATATTTGAAATATACTTATCATCAATATTATCATAGATATCTCTAATTACTTCTTTTGGTAAGATATTAAAATCTTTTATACAAAAATCTTTAAGAGGTAATACTTTCTCTTTTTCTAGATAAGCGATATAATTATCAATTACTGTTTTGTAATCTAATGACATTTTAAATTTATTAGCATTAAATTCTGTATCACTAATCTTTTCTTTAACAAGAGAAAAGTCTTCTCCTAAATATTCTTTAGTAAATTCTTCATAAGTAAGCTGTGGTACATCAGTAACATCTAAATCTGGCAAAACAGAAGATATATATTTAATAAAAAACTTATTAGGTCCTATTATCATATACTGA
>CAMMBO010000020.1 GCA_946494435.1 uncultured Mycoplasmatota bacterium | reverse complement strand
GAGATGGAGGAAATTTAAAGTTTGCTGTAAAGATAAATGTTTATGGTAAAGATGGATTATCAATTGAAGATAGGATGATGAGAACAGCAGGAAGTGCAGATTTCCATTCATCAGAATATCAGAGTAAAATAACAAGTATAGTAACAAAAGGAGATACAGTTGTACCAGAAGGAGTAATAGAAAGTTGGGATATATCAGAAAAACAGAATGGGAGTGTAATAGCATATGCTGAAGATGATGGAACAGGTTCTGGAACATATAAACTAACAATAGGTGGAGAAGGTAAGATAATTGCCAATTATGATATGAGTAGATATTTTTCTGGATTTACTAATTGTACCTCAATTGATTTAGCCTATTTAGATACTACTTCGACTACTGACATGTCGATGATGTTTGGAGGTTTATCTGAAAATATAAATTTGGAAACAATATTATTTGGCAATTATTTTAACACATCAAATGTTACCAATATGCAAGCAATGTTTTGGTTATGTAGTGGATTGAAAAAATTAGATTTAACAAATTTTGATACATCAAATATAACAAATTATATGTTAATGTTTGATTATACTGGCAATTTAGCAGAAATACTAGTAACAAGAGATAAATGGACAATACCTAGCTCTGCTATTTCTAATAGTGGAGTGACGGACTTTACCTATGTACAAAAATAAAGGTACTTTATTGTAAAAGTACTTTTTCTTTGCTATAATCTATTCTAGAAAGAAGGGTTGATAGTTATGAATTTTAAATCATTATTAAAAAACGATAATCTCTTATCAATCCTTCATTATGTTTTAACAAATGAATCTACTAAAAATAAAGTATCTAATGTTTCTATAAATGGAGAAGATTATACATATAATCAATATTCTCTTTTAATTGCTATAGATATAGTAATTAAATATCAAATAATAATTGGTGATAAGACTTATCATTCCTACTTTTTAAATGAATTAAGTAATATTACTAATAGCTATGAAAATCATCAAGATTTAGTTATTAAAGGTAACAGTTTATTAATAGATTTAATTGCAAGAAAACTAGATTTAAATAAGAGTATAACTGAAGATAAAAAAGAGATGCTTAAATATATCTATGATAAGTACATCGTTAATGGTTACTGCTTCCATAGTTTTCCTTCTGTCTTTAAAGAAAAAACAGAAGAAATAGGATTAACCCAGGATATAGATATTAAAGAGTTAAATGATTTAAAGAAAGTAGACTATATCTTTTCTAACCACAACTATAAAAGTATTATATCAAGAGATTTAAAGGAAAAGAGTAGAGCGATATATATAACAGATTCCCCTGCTATGGCTTATTACTATGCTTTTAGAAGTCCAGAATATATGGCTGAGATTACTTCTCTTAGTAAATATTATAATTATCTTAAAGACTATAATAAAGATGCTTTTTATCTTAAAGACTATCATAAATGTAAAAGTAATTTAGCATCCCTTTGTCAACATGTTAATATGACTACTAAAGAAGAAACGACTGTTCTTAAAACCTTTGATAGAAGATGGAAAGCTTTAAATTTATCAGAGTCACTTCCTTGTATTGCCTTTATTAAAAGAAGCGATTTAGCCAAGAACTCTTTATCTGATATTGATGATATTATTAATAGTGTCGATAAAGTAGATTTAAATATCTTAGTATCTAGAATTACTGATAGTAAATATCCTATTATAAAAAGATATAGTGATATCAAAGCTTTAGATTTAACTGTTATTACTATGCCTAGTTATAGAGAAATAAAAAATAATAAATTTTTATCTAAAGAAGCTTTACCTAAAGTAGTACCAGCTATTAAGACTAGAGAAGATTATCAAGAAGAGAAAGTCAAAAAAGAAAAATTCAACTTTAATTATAAATATGTTTTTAGTTATGGAAATGCCAATGTTGTTGCCCTAACAGGGCTTCTCTTGATAACATTAGGTATGACTTTAACTATAATTATAAATGTATTAGGAGGTTAACATGAAAGATATTAAAATAGTATTTATGGGAACACCTGACTTTGCTGTTCCAATATTTAAAGCCCTTGCCGATAACTACAACGTTGTTGCAGTCGTTACCCAACCAGATAAAAAAGTTGGCAGAAAACAAATTTTAACACCAACTCCAATTAAGGAAGCTAGTGCCCTATATAATATACCAGTATTACAACCAGTTAAGATAAGAAATGAATATGAGGAAGTATTAAAGTATGAACCTGATATGATAGTAACTTGTGCTTATGGACAAATATTACCTAAAGAATTACTTGATTATCCTAAATATAAATGTATTAATGTTCATGCTTCACTACTACCTAAATTAAGAGGAGGGGCCCCTATTCATCATGCTATTATGGATGGTTATGATAAGACGGGTATAACTATTATGTATATGGATGTAAAAATGGATGCAGGAGATATTATTAGTCAGGCTGAAACTCCTATCACTAAAGATGATACCCTAGGTTCTCTTCATGATAGATTAAGTGAAATGGGTAAAGATTTATTATTAGAAACTCTACCTAATATAATTAGTGGTAATATTAATCCCATTAAACAAGATGAATCTGAAGTTACTTATGGCTATAACATTACTAAAGAAGATGAAAAAATTGACTTTACTAAGACAAATATCCAAGTAGATAACAAAGTTAGAGCCTTAAATCCAACTCCAGGTGCTTATACAACTTTAAATGGTAAAAGAATGAAAGTATATGATGTAAGACTTAGTGATAGATATTATGCCAAAACAGAGCCTGGAACAATAGTTGGTTTTGAAAAAGATGGTATTAGAGTCGTTACCGGTGATAAAGAAATAATACTAACAGATATCGCTATAGAAGGTAAAAAAAGATGCTTAGTAAAAGATTACTTAAACGGTATAGATAAAAAAGAATTGTTAGGAGTAGTATTAAAGTGAAAGAAGAAAAGAAAAAAGAAGAAAATAAATATATCAAGCTTATTAAAGATTTATATCAAAGTAAAAGAGGAAGAGCCGTACTTTTCTTTATCTTTTATTTTATCTTTTTCTTCGTTTTGATATCTCTAATAAGAACAAATTATAATAGTAATAGAACTGTTGATACACCTAATGATAATAAAGTTAATACTGAATATAAATTAGACGGTATCGAAAGTGGTAATTATCACTTTACAAGAGAAGAAAATATTAATGGTGTAGTAACTAGCTTTACAGGAGATAAAAGTGATGACAAAATAGAAGGAGTAATGACTAGTAATAATACCTTTTATAATTACTTTATCTATGGTAATATCAATTTAATAAAGACTACTGATAAATATGAAGTAACTAGTGAATTATATCACTTTAATAATATTACTGATGATAACAATATATCTAAATTCTTAGAAAAAGCTTATCTAGTATCTAAAACAGAGTATGAAACAGGTAATACTTCTTATAATTATGAGATAACTACAAACACTATAGACTCTATTATTAATAATACTAACCTTGATATTGCCGATATTCCTAATAAAATAACCTTAGAGACTAATGAAGAAGATGAAGTAGTTAAAATTACTTATGATTTAACTAATTATTCTACTTATCTTAACAATATGCCTACTACAACAACAATCACAGTTAATTATTCTAATTTTGGGGAAATAGAAGATATAGAAATACCAGAAAGTTGAGATAGCTTATACTAAAATAATATTTATAAGAATAAGAAAAATTTGATTTTAATAAAGGAGAAAATTTATGAAAAAGAAAAAAAGTATTAAAAAGATTATCATTGGTATTGTAATAGCAGTTGTCATATTTTTAGGATTGATATTCTTTATGGCATATAAAGAATTACAAGAAGAAGATATTTTAAAACAAGAAATAATTAATTACAGTAATAAAGACTTAGCGACAGATGATTATTCTATCAAGGTTAAAACAACAGGAGATAGAGCCTATGTAGAAGAAGCAGTTAAAAAGTATTATAAGAGTCTATCAGATAGTGTTAAAGCGATAAATAGTTATTTAAATGATGAAGAATTAACTAATATATTAACTATTAATAGTCTAAGAAATGATAGTCCAAATTACACGAAGAGTCATGCTCTTATAAGCAATACTAAAAGTAAAGTAACAAAAGAGTTAAAAAATATTAGTAGTCTCTGTGAAGAAGATACTATTAAAAACTTAATAGATAAAGATAAACTTAGTGATAGTGAATATTATTATGATTTTTATCTAGACCTCATGTATACTAAAAAAGATTTAGAAACACTTAAGAGTACTAAAGAACAAATGGAGACTCTATCTAATAATTTAAATGAATTCTTAGATAAAGTAGATGAAATACTAACATTATTAGAAACAAATGCTAATTATATAGAGTATACTGATACAGATATTTATATTAGTGATGATAATATCTTAAATGAGTATAATAATTTACTTAATGAGTTAACAGATCTTGCTAATAATATGGATAATAGAGAAAGTGATATTTAATCATTTTCTTTTTACATAAGTAGGTAGGTAACTTAATTTTTTTTCTTTATTTGCTATAATATAGCCAATTACAAGGGGTCATTATGGAAAGTAAAGATAAACTAAATAGAAATTTTATAAAATATAATGCTTTTGGGTAAAGAGAACATTAATTTTACTAATAGTGATTTAGCAAAAATGATGAAAAGTATTAACAAAATTTATATACCAAAACAAAGTAAAGTATTATATTATGTTATTAAAAAACTAGTAGAATAAAAAAGTATAAATAAAAGAATTAATATGATATAGTATATGTAAGGGAGGATATGACAGATGAAAGATAAAAATAAGGAATTATTAGAGCAGTTAATGGAAAAAACAAAATCAACAGCTCTTACACTTTTTGATGATGATATCGACCTAAGTTGTCTGATTGGAAGATTTTATGTATTGCTGGAAGACGTAGTTGAGGATAAACATTCTATAAAAATGGACCTATTTGAAGAGTGGTATAAATATTATAATGATTATTATAAAGAAAAGAAAGAAGCTTTAGAGAAAGAAAGTACAAAAGAAGAAAAAGAAAGCAAAAGTGAAGCAGTAGCTAGTAGTGCAGATGAAATTAAAGAAAAAAATGAAGTTACTGCTAATAATGTTAATAATCAAGTAGATTATATTCCTGTGGATTGGCAAGGCTCTATTTATGGTGATGAGGGATTCTTTTCTGAATTTAGTAGTACGGGATATAAAAAACGTTTGTGCCATGTTAAAAATCTTGTTAATGCTAAAAATAATGTTAAGATTTATTATGATGTGAATAATAAAGAAACACCTTACATATTAGAAATACCCTTAAAACAAATTCAAAAAGGAATTTGTACTGATAATAGTATGAACCGCAACGGATTTGAAAATAATTACTTACGTTTTAGACTACCTAAGTCTATGATAAATAGTAATTTATTACTTAGTATAGATAGTAAACTGCATTTATCAGATGGTAGTGATTTATATGATGCTCTTTATGCTGCAAATGAAAGTCATCGCGGCATAGATAATGAAATGAAACAAATTATGCTACCTTATTCTAATAGAGAAATAAAGAAACCATCAGAATATGATTTAGCTTTTTCTAAAATATTAAAAGAATATTTTTACGATGATGCTCAAGTTGTTGATGAATGGTATGCCAAGTTATTTAATTCACTTGATGAAATAGGTTTTAGTGATGTTGAGTCAAATTTAATGATTAATGTAATAAAAAGTAATGATATACCAACTTTAGATGTCAAAGATGCAATATATTTAAGTAATATTTTAGAAGAAAGTAATATAAATTTTATGATAGGAATTAATGTTGAACCTCAATCTAAAAACACAATAAATACTAAACAAATAGCTCGAGCAAATTATAATGTTTCAAAAGGGTTTGACGCAAAACAAGGCTACGATAGTCTTACCAGAGGTTATGGAGACTGTCATTATCCTGTTTTTAATATTAATACTGGACCTAGTATAGACAATGCTTTAGTTTTAACATTAGAAAACGGCTTAAGTTCTAAATAAAATATAGAAGCATTCTATCACCATATTCAAAATTATGATGTAAAAAAACTTATGGAAGAAGTAATTAAAGAAAGATTTTATGGTAATGAAAAAAAGATAGATGCAATTGAATATTGGTATACCAAATATTTAGAAGTAGAAAAGAAGATTGCTAAACATCTAGAAGAGTTATATCAAGCTAAGTATGGTATGAGTTTTGTAGGAGAAGAGAATATCAAATCTACTACTTCAAAAGAAAGTGGTTTTACTCATCATTAATAATAATTATGCTATTAAATATCAAATGATATATGCATTTGATATTTTCTTTTTACTTTTTCATACATATCAGTTATAATATTTAAAGAAAAGAGAGTGATAAAATGTTTGAAAGCTTAGGAGATAGATTACAAAATGCTCTACATAAGATAAAAGGTTATGGTAAGATAACTGAAGATAATATCGGCGATATGATGAAAGAAATAAGGCTAGCATTACTTGAAGCTGATGTTAATTATAAAGTAGTTAAAGAGTTTGTCAATAATGTTAAAGAAAAAGCTTTAGGAGAAGAAGTTAGAACTAGTATTAAACCAGGAGATTTATTTGTTAAGATAGTTAAAGATGAATTAACTGAATTACTAGGAGGAGACTCTGCGCCTTTAAACCTTAATGGTAATCCTGCCATACTTATGTTAGTAGGACTTCAAGGAAGTGGTAAAACTACAACTATTGGAAAACTTGCCAATTACTTACGTAAGAAAAAAGGTAAAAAGCCTCTAATGGTCGCTTGTGATGTTTATCGCCCTGCTGCCATTGACCAGTTAAAACAACTAGGAAAAGAACTTAGTATCGAAGTTTATAGTGAAGGTAAAGGTAATCCTGTAGAAATAAGTAAGAATGCTATTAACTATGCTAAAGAAAATGGTTATGACTATGTCTTAATCGATACTGCAGGACGTCTTCAAATAGATGAAGCTTTAATGGATGAGTTAGAAAATATTACTGCAGCGGTGTCTCCACAAGAAACATTACTTGTAATAGATGCAATGATGGGTCAAGATGCTATTAATGTTATAACAGGATTTAATGATAAATTAAAACTAACAGGAGTAATATTAACTAAATTAGATGGTGATACTAAAGGTGGAGTTGCTCTATCCGTAAGACATTTAACTAATGTACCTATTAAATTCATTGGTGTAAGTGAAAAACTAGATGGACTAGACTCATTTGACCCAGAACGAATGGCAGGACGTATTCTTGGAATGGGAGATATCGTCTCTTTAGTTGAACAAGCAGAAGCTGCTATTGATGAAAAAGAAGCTGAAAAAACTGCTAAAAGGATGCAGCAAGGTAAGTTTGACTTAGAAGACTTTTTATCAACACTAAAACAAATAAAGAAACTAGGGCCACTTGAAAACATCTTAAAATTAATACCAGGTGCTAAAAAGATGGGACTAACTAATGTAAATATTCCCCCTAAACAAATGGCCCATATCGAAGCGATAATCCTTTCTATGACTAAAGAAGAAAGAAGAAATCCATCTATTATTAAAGCATCACGTAAAACCAGAATTGCTAAAGGTTGTGGATTATCAGTATCAGAAGTAAATAAACTCTTAACCCAGTTTGAAAATATGAAAAAAATGATGAAACAAATGAAAAATGGTAACTTTAAAATGCCATTTTAGGCAAATAATTTATACACAAATTTCCTAAGTGAATATCTTAATACTAGAGGAGGAAAGTGTATGTTATTTAATAATCAAGCTATCGATATGAATTCTACTATCGATGGTAATAATAATGTCGTTGACCAAGATATGAATATTGATATCAATATGAACAATAATAGTATGGGAATGGGCCAAAATAATATGGAAATGATGGATAGCCAATCTCCAATCATTGAACCAGTACAAGAGCGTCAAATAAATAGAACTTTCGTTCATCAAGTACCTCACGTATGTCCAATCCATACAAGAATAGTTAATCATCACATTTTCAAACATACTTATTGTCCTAGATATACTTGCTGTGAAGAAAATGTTTGTTGCAATATTGACCAAGGTTCATGTTGTAACTTTCGTTAAAAGCCAAGATAACCATCTTGGTTTTTACATGACTAAATTTAAAATTATCAATTGATAATTTTAATATCTTATGTTATTATAATTACAGGTGATGAATATTGGATGTTACAGCAATAATAAATTTATTACATAAGTCAGTCTCTAACAAAGATTATGATTTTGTTCCTACTGCTAAAAATAGAAACTCTAGAAGAAAATATGGACTAACTTTGTATGATATTGAAGATTTTTTAAAATCTATTACTGAGGAAGATTTAGTAAGTGGACCAGAGATAGATAGAGATATGCCTAGTGAAAAAGTATATATTTTTATGAAAGAAATAATTACAGGAGTAACTTTCTATGTTAAAATAAAAAAAGATAGTAAAGTTACTTATGATAGGATAAAAATATTATCTTGTCATGAAGCTGAGTATTAATTAGGAGGGATTACCATGAAAAATAATAACTTAAGAGTTAGAAAAGTCAAAGTGCAAGTTAAAGACAAAATTATTTCTTATGATGAGTATTATTTAGTAGATGAATTTGGTGAAGAAATATTTAATAGAGAGATAGAAATAGAAAATGATAATAGATTATATAATACTTATAAAAAACAAAAAAACTTATTAACAAGCACAGAAATAAAAGAAATAAGAAAAAAATACGGATTAACACAAAAAGAATATGCTTTTATTATAGGAGTAGGCGAAATAACTATTCATCGTTTTGAAAAAGGAGCGATTCAAACAGAAGCAGTTGATTCTATAATGAGATTATCAAATAATCCTAATAATATGTATTTTCTACTTTTGAAAAACAAAAATAACATAACTGACTCATTATATAAATCAACTTTAAATAAAGTACAAGAATTAATGACATTAAAGAGACATGAACTTATAGATATAAATGCATTTGATAAAAAACTATTATCTTTTAAAGAAGAGAATGCAATTGATGTAGCAGAAAATATTATAAAAATATATAACGAAAAAGTTGATAAATTAGTAAAAGAATATAATATTGTTCCTGAATATATAACCAATTTAAAATTACAAAAATTATTATATTATGTTCAAGCTATTAGTTTACAAGTCTTTAAAAAAATTGCTTTTAAAGAAAAAATAATGGCATGGTCATATGGGCCGGTTGTGAATGAAGTATATCAAAAATACAAAGAAAATCATAGCAATGAAATTAAAATTGACGGAAAAGTTAAAAAGATATCAAATGGTTTAGAGAAAGTAATTAATGAAGTTATCGATAGTTACGGGAGTATGGAGGCAAACAAGTTAATTGATTTTACCCATGAGGAAGAACCATGGAAAAATACAGAAATAAATAAAGAAATTAAAACAGATATAATAAAAGAATACTTTAATAAAGTTTATGAAGTTTAAATATTAATAATATATTCTTATTTACATGTTAAAAAATGTCTAATTATGTCATATCACTTGTAAAATATTCTTTATAATTATAAGATAATAATAAGGAGTGTGATACAAGTGAATTATCCATCTATTGATAAATTACTTAATATTGTAAGTTCTAAGTATGAATTAGTTCATATCGCTGCAAGACGTAGTAAAGAAATGACTAAAGATGAACACTATCAACTAGCCTTAAACCAATATAAATGTGAAAAAAATATTGGTAGAGCCTTAGAAGAGATATTAGAGGGGAAATTAAAAGTAGTTGAAAAAGAAAACTAATAAGAAACACATATCACAGTTTGGTATGTGTTTTATTATTTAAATTAACTATTTAATGTGATAGAATGACTGTAGAGGGGGAATTAACAATGCTAAATGATTTATGCTTTGAAATAATAGAAGCCTGTCCTAATAATTGTTTATTTTGTTCTTCTTGTTCATCTATCAATAAAAAAAGAATGATAGATTATAAAAAGTTTAAAGAAGTAATAGATTATTTTATTAGTATAGGCGGAATAAAAGAAATATCTATATCTGGAGGAGAACCTCTATTACATCCTGAACTATTAAGAATGATTAGATATTGTAAACTAAATAATATTAAAACAGTCTTATTCACTAGTGGTATAAAACTAAGAACTAAAATGACAGAAGAAGATAAAGAAATATTAGAGTTCAATCTAAGAAAACAGTATAAGTCATATTTATCTGAAGGCATGTCTAAAGAAGAGTTTGATATATTGATTGCAAAGCAAATGAAGATTTACTTATGGTATAATGAAAAAACTTTTGATTCTCTATCATCATCTGACTGTAAACTATTAAAAGAAAGTGGACTTGATAAAATTGTTTTTGACTTTGAAGCTTGGAACAAAGATGTATATGATAAAATTATGGGAACTAAAGATTTATTTGATTTAGTAACATTATCAATGATAAAATCAAAAAGTGCTGGACTTAATACCGATGCTCATTTCATTCCTACAAAAATTAATTACAAAGAACTCGCTGATATTATTGAAATGCTTAATGTTGCAGAATTTGATGAGTTAAGCATTCTTAATTTTGTTCCCCAAGGAAGAGGTAAAACAAATGAAGATTTACTATCTTTAACAGAAGAAGAATTTAGAGAGTTTCTTGAAATCTATGAAAAATGTAAAAATGAATTTAAAGGAAATTTAAGAGTAGGTATCCATTTACAAGAAGAAGATACTCATAAGTGCACAGCAGGTTTATCTAAACTAGTTATTAAATATGATGGTACAGTTTTACCATGTGCAGCCTTTAAAGAATATGATTTAAAAACACTTAATAGTATGGGAATAAAAACACCTAATATCTATACTAATTTAGAAGAAGTAGAAATACATAGTGGTACTAGAAAGAAGCCTTTATGTAAACAGTTATATCATTTTAATAAAGTAATTAAATAAGGAGAAAAATATGAAAATAGAAAAGTTTAAGAAAAGACCTAATGGATTATATACAATTTATTTAGATAATTTTAATAGTTATGACTTCTATGAAGAGATAATATTAAAGTATGAGTTACTAATAACTAAGACTATAGAAGAAGATGAACTTAATAAGATAATTAAAGATAATAAAAACTATGAAAGTTACTATGATGCCCTAAAGACTTTAAAAAGAACTATTAAAACTAAAGAAGAGATAAGAAAGCTCTTAACTGAAAAAAAATATAGTAAAGAAAGTATATCCTTTGCTATCAACACTTTAGAAAAACAAGGCTATATTAATGATAAGAACTATGCTAAGAGTTATGTTCATAATGCTATTATAACTTCTAATAAAGGCCCTAAAAAAATAGAACAGGAATTAAGAAAAAAAGGAGTAACTTCTCTTGATTATAATGAAGCCCTAGATGAGTTTACAAACGTCTTAGAAAAAGAAAAAATAGAGAAGTTAATCTCTAAGAAAATAAAATCTAATCATAATAAAAGTGCTAAAGTCTTAAAACAAAAACTAGGGCTAGATTTAATCAATAATGGTTTTCACCAAGATATAATAAAAGAAGTATTAAACTCTACTGTTATAGAAGAAAATAATGATATTGCAAAAAAAGAATATCAAAAGTATTATAATAAATTAAGTAAAAAATACTCTGGTAAGGAACTAGAGTATAAATTAAAACAAAAGATGTATAGCTTAGGTTTTAAGATGCCAAAAGAATAGAGATAACTTTAATTGCTATCTCTTTTATTAATTAGGCTATCTTCTTAGATTTTTGATGCCCTTTATATTTATTTCTTGTATCTATTATATAGTTTTTACTATCTTCTATAACTTTTCTACCTATTACTAGCAAATCATCTTTTTCAATTCCATAAGCTTTAAGCATAGTTACGAATAAAGGAGCAGACCAAGCTTCACTTTCATCCTCTTTAACAATTGCTCTTTCAAATTCATAAGGTGTATTTATAGTTCTTTGCATAGAAGGATACTTTACTAATAGACTAAGTTCTCTTATTTGTAAAATATCAAATAAATCATTAGTATTAGCTTTTCCATTTTCTTTAAGGTAATCATGCAATATAGTAGTCGCTTTAATTATATGGTCATTACCTTCAATACCATATTCATGATTTACCATTCTAACAAAAGCTTTTGCCCCTGTTATCATTCTTGTACATTTAGTCCATGCATAAAGAAGTTCTAAAGAATCATTACCTTCAATTTCCTCTTCAACTATTTTATTACGTAATTTCTTTTTTGTTTTATCATCACATGGTTTTTGAAGCTTAATGGCTTGTCCCTCTATTCCATTTTTTATAATATCTCTCCAAATAAAGAAATCCTCTGTTGTTTTAATATATGGAAATTCTTTAAAATCTTTTTCTACTTGCTCATAAATAGGAATTAGTCTTTGCTTAGTTTCTTCAGTTATATCTTTTCTCATAATATCATCCCTTTCTTTTCTTGTGTCGCATATTATACTACAAAAACTTTATTTTGTCAAAAAAGAGAAGTAACATAAACAGTACTTCTCTTAAATATTAAATTTTCTATTTCTAACTAGCAGTTGAACTATTATTAACACTGTCTAATAGTTGTTGCATTAAATCATCATAATCTTTCTTTAGACTATCATCATTAAACTTAATACCTGCTTCTTCTCTAATAGCAATCAAAGCATTATATCTTAAAGATGCATCTTCATTAAGCTTATCATCAGCAAGTGTTTTTATAATATCATCTTTAACTTTCTTTAATTTAGGTTTACTTTTCTGATCAACTTTAAGAATTATATGGTAACCAAAACTAGACTTAACAGGCTCTTCTGTATATTTACCTTTTTCAAGGTCAATTGAAGCATTTAAGAAAGCTTCATCCATATTATCATCTCTATTGAAGTAATCAATTAAGCCACCATCACTAGCACTACCAGTATCATCAGAATACTTTTTAGCAAGCTCTTCAAAGTCTGCTCCATCATCTAATTGTTTAATTAAGTCTTCTGCTTTCTTCTTAGCTTTATCTTCAGCTTTTTGTTTTTCTTCAGTAGACATATCATCATTAGCATCAGGTTTAATTAAGATATGTCTAACTTTAATATCACCGATAACTTCATCATCATAGTATTTTTGGATCTCATCATCAGTAACACTATTCTTTACATAGTCTTCAATCGCTAAATTCCTCTTATATTCAAGTGATAACATATCTCTTAACTCATCTTCATCTTCAACACCTAAATATTGCTTTATAGCAGCTTGAAAAGCCTCATCATCATTATTGTATTGACTCTTCATCTGTTCAATCTGAGAATTAATTGTTTCTTTTTCAGTATCATCAGTTTTATACTTTTCATCAAATAATTGATGATCTATCATATCAACTAAAACGCTAATACCATATTTATCCCTTAATTCTTCATATAGAGCATCTGCTGTAATCTTTCCTTCATCAGTTTTAACTACTGTATTGTTATCTTTAAGTTCAGCCTTATTTCCACAACCAGTAACTAAAAGACAAATTGCAAGAAGAGAAGCAGTCGCTTTAACTATTTTTTTCATTTAATTTCCTCCTTATCAGTTCATTAAATATCATAGCATTAACTTAACTAACTTGCAAATAAATAAGGTAAATTTATCACACTTTTTTATTAATTACCATAAAATAATGTGAACACTAGAAAAAAAGGAGGATTAAGTTATGGGTAATTGTAATTCAAACAGTGCTATTATTTTAGTATTATTTATCTTACTAGTTATAATTATAGGTGCCTATATCTAAGATATAATAAGGAGGTGTAAAAATGTCTTGTTCAAATAATCAAACAGTAACTACAAGCTGCTGTACATCTAGACCAAGAAATAGTTTTGTAATCATAATTGTATTATACATCTTACTAGCTATTATCTTGGGTTCTTGTATGACATATT
The DNA here is from genome assembly GCA_946494435.1 of uncultured Mycoplasmatota bacterium. The sequence goes on along the minus strand of CAMMBO010000020.1, from coordinate 783 downwards.
AATTAAGAAGCTCTTTATTAGAGTTTCTTTTTGTATGATATAAAGATATTTGTACATAATAACAAAGAGGTGAACTTTAATGACTTCAAAAAAGAATTTATATTATTATTTAAATAACTTTATTTTGTTCTCTTTTTTTGGTTTTCTCTTTGAAAATATCATGCATTTAATAACTACAGGGTCCTTAACTAACAATCCTTTTTATGGACCTTGGATGCCCATATATGGCTTTGGAGTAATTATCATGATTTTTTTTACTAGGTTAGTATTTAATAGAGTAAAGTTAAATAGACCTTTAAAAATTATTATTCTTTTCTTAGCAGTTACAATAATCTTAACAATATTAGAACTAGCAGGAGGATACTTAACAGAATTTATTTTCCATAAAAGTTTTTGGGATTATACTGATTTAAAATTTAACTTTGGTAAATATATTGCTTTAGAAGTAAGTTTAGGTTGGGGAGTAGCTTGCCTCATATTCTTATATGTAGTAAAACCTCTAACAGATAAATTTATCGAAAAAATCCCTAAATTTATATCTATCATTCTTTTAATATTAATAATAATAGATTTTATCTTTAGTTTCTTCTTAAAATAGAATATAACCGCAAAAATGTAAAAAATAAAAAGTTTTGCGACTCTAACCGTAAAACTTTTAACTATGAGTAAAGAAAAATCTCTACTCAGTTTTTAATTTATCATATACATCTTTAATATCACTAACTTCGCTACTATCATAAGTACATTTAAAACTATCACTATTATATCTTGGTATTAAATGAA
>CAMMBO010000019.1 GCA_946494435.1 uncultured Mycoplasmatota bacterium | reverse complement strand
CACTAAGTGAGAAGAATTCTCTTATAGGTGTTACAAATAAAACAATCATAAGGAATAAAATTGAACCTAGCATAGCAAGATATAACATTTTATTTCTTGGATAATCTTTACTGAATATCGATGTTTCACTAGAACTTTGATTTAGGGCATGGAATATTTGTGATAGACATAAAACTGTAAAAGCCATAGTCATACCTACATTAAAACTATCATTTATACCTATAAAATATGCAATTATGGTGATTATAGCAAGATAAATACCATAAAAGACTATTCTAAAGACTAAACCTTTTTCAAATAAACTTCCTTGTTTTACTGGTTTGTGTTTCATAATATTAGGACTTGCTGGATCTATTCCAAGTGCAAGAGAAGGAAGAGTATCAGTTACCAAATTAATAAATAAAATATGAACAGCAAGTAATGGACTATCTAAGTTAAATAACATAGTAACAAAAATAGTTAAAACTTCAGCAATATTACCTGCTAATAAGTATTGAATAACTTTTTGAATATTACGATATACTCTTCTTCCCTCTTTAACTGCTGCTTCAATAGTTGTAAAGTTATCATCTAATAAAATCATCGCTGCTGCATCTTTTGCAACATCTGTACCAGTAATTCCCATGGCAACACCAATATCAGCAGTTTTTAGAGCAGGAGCATCATTTACACCATCTCCTGTCATCGCTACTATCTCTTTATTTTTCTTTAGGGCATTAACAATTCTTAATTTATCTTTAGGAGTAACTCTTGCAAAAACAGAGATATTTTTAATAGTATTTCTAAGCTTTAAATCACTCATTTTACTAAGTTCTTCTCCATCAAGAACTAAATCTCCCTTTTTATAAATACCAAGATCCTTAGCAATAGAAGTTGCCGTTAATTTATGATCTCCTGTAATCATAATTACTTTAATACCTGCTTCATGACACGTACTAATAGCATGTTTTACTTCTTCACGTGGTGGATCAATTATTCCCATAATACCAATGAAAGTTAAATCTTCTTCTATCTTTTCTCCTTCATGTGGAAGAGAGGTAATTTTCTTACTAGCAAAACCTAATAGTCTTAATCCTTCACTGGATAAAGTGACACAATATTCTTTTACTAATTCTTTATCTTTTTCAGTAAGTTTAATTTTTTTATTATCAACTATAGCATAACTACATACATCAATTAACTCTTCAGGAGCGCCTTTACTATAAAGAAGATAATCTTTTTTATCTTTAACTACTACACTCATTCTTTTTCTAATAGAATCAAATGGTTCTTGAAATAAGACTTTATTTTCTTTTATCTTTTTAATATCATAACCTTTATCTATAGCATAGCTTAACAAACATCCTTCTGTAGGGTCTCCTATTACTTTATCTTTATCAAGATATGCATTATTACATAAACATGCACAGTAAATCATTTCATCACTATAATTATTATCAGGACTTTTATTAATAATATCACTGTATAAAACACTTCTAGTAACAGTCATCTTATTTAAAGTAAGAGTTCCTGTCTTATCAGAACAAATTACAGTAGCACTACCTAAAGCTTCAACAGCAGGAAGTTTCTTAACTAAGGCGTTCTTCTTAGCCATACGAGATACTCCTAAAGCCATGACAATAGTTGCAGTTGCAGGAAGTCCTTCTGGTATTACAGAAATAGCAAGAGATATTGCAACCATTAAAACAGAGATAAAGTCTCTACCATAAAGAATACCGATAATAAATATTAATATAGCAACTACAATACCAATAATACTTAATATTTCTCCTACCTTATTAAGCTTTCTTTTTAATGGTGTATCTATACTATCAGTATCTTCTAACATTGTAGCAATAGAACCTACTTCTGTTTTTTTAGCAGTAGCAGTTACTACTCCTAAAGCTGTTCCATAAGCAATAATCGTTGATGAGTAAACCATATTAGTTCTATCTGCAAGTGTTGTACTTTTATCTAAAACATTATTAGCATCTTTCTCTACAGGAACACTTTCTCCTGTAAGAGATGATTCATCTACTTTTAAACCATTCTCTTCTATTAATCTCATATCTGCAGGTACAATATTACCATCTTCTAAATAAACAATATCTCCAAGAACTACTTCTTTAGTTAGAATATTTTTCTTCTTACCACTTCTTATAACTGTAGTATAATGAGCATTCATATTTCTTAAGGCTTCAATGGCATCAAGGGCTTTCTTTTCCTGTATTATACTAATTAAAGCATTAATAAAAATAATTATTAAGATAACTACTCCTTCAGCATATTCTCCTAAAATAAAGGAAAGTATAGAAGCAAGTAACAGTATTAAAATCATTCTATCCTTAAGTTGTTCTACAATCATTTCTAAGATAGTCTTTTGTTTTTTACTTTCTATTTCGTTTATTCCATATTTTTCTAATCTAATAGAGGCTTCTTCTTCATTTAAACCTTCAACACTACTATATAATTCTTTTATTACATTATCACTACTTTTAGTATAAGCATCTTTCAATTTCATCTATCTCCTATTCTTATAAAGATTGTATCAAAAATAAAAAGAAATTACTACCTATTTAGTAACTTCTATTATCTTACTTAACACATCTTTATACTTATCATAAGCATTTTCATGATCTTGAACTAAAAAGTCATCAATACTAATTAATTTATTTTCACAAACGTTTTTATTATCTTTAGTAGTAATAATTACAGCAGGAATCTCACCATTTCCATTTTTAAACAAATCCAATGCCTCTTTAGCTTTTACTTTAACAACACCTAGTACTTCATTTGGATCAAATTTAAAACAATTAATATCTCCTTCAAACAAATCTATATAAACATGTGCTTTCGCTCTATCTTTAAAAAGAGTACCATTTTTCATTTTATCCATACGCAAAGGAACAATATTTACTAAAGTTGCATCACTACTATCTATATCAAGTCCTATTTCTTCATTTATTTCCCTTCTAAAAGCATCTTTAATACTTTCATCTTTTAAAACATGACCTGATGCTGTGGTATAAAACTTATGACTACTACTTCTTATTTGAAAATAAACACTACCATCCATCTCATATAACCAACAATGAACAGTATTATGCCATAGACCTTCTTTATGAACTTCATCCCTACTTTTATATCCTAAATAATTACCATCTTCATCATAATAATCTAAATATTCCATATTATCACAACCTTACGAATTAATTTTAGCATATTTATGACTATTTATAAAGTGCCTAATCATGGAAATTACTTTAATTAAACCAATAATAGCAAGAAAAGGAATAACTATTGCATAGAAAATAATTGTCAAACTAAGCCCAAGTATTAAAAATATTATATTTCTAACTTTTTGTCTCATAATCTATCACCAATTAAATAATATCATAAAATATAAGTTTATTTCCTTACAATTTTGATAGAAAAGAAAAAAGGGCACTGCCTAAGCAATGCCTTAATTTCTTATTAATTATGAAGTCTTCTGTAAGCTAAAGCTGTGCCTGCAAAACCTACAACTGTTAAACCTAAGAATAGTAAGATTCCATCACTAGTTTCTGGATTAACTTCTTCGTTTTTAACTTCTTCTGTAGGATTATTTTGGGTTGTTTCATCTTCACCAGGTACAACAGGAACTTCTTCTACTTCTTTAGCTTGTAATGTGTAACCATATTCACAGTCAGCTTCATTAGGTGTAGTTGTATTACCAACATAATGCTTATTATTACTTACGATTTCATAAGCATCTCCTAAACCATTTGCAACATTAAGAGATATATCTTCTTTTTCAGAATAGATATTTCCTTTTTCATATAATGTAAAGATAGAATTTCCAATATTGCCACTAGTGTTAGCACCTGCTAAAACAGCAACATTACCATAAACATTCGTAGTACCAGTAGATGTATATGTTCCACTACTTCTAATTTCTAAATTACCACAAACATTAACAGTACCTTCATTAATTAAAACACCTTTAGAACCTGCTGGAATAGCAAGAGTTCCTTCAACATTTAGAGTTGAACCTTTACTATTAGTTAGTTTTACTGGTAAAATAGCACCACCCTTATCAATTTGCATAATGAATTGTTTGCCACCATTAACAATAGATACACTATCATTAGTTGTAATATTAACAACATTATTTTCATATTTTAATGTTACATCACCACTAATTAAACTAATACGGCCATTTTCACCAATCCAAGTTTCACCATCATATGTTAGAGTATCATCTTTTGTAATTGTTAAAGCAGTACCACCAAGAAGTTCATCAAACTTATCGTCTAATTTAATTTCAGCAGCATTAACATTAACAACGCTTAGTGAAATTACCATAACAAATGCAAATGTTAGGATAGATAATCCTTTCTTTAAGTTCTTCACTTTTTTTCCTCCTTCCTATTATAAGGATAACAAATAATCGAAAAAAAGTAAACATCAAAAAAGTACTAATTAATAAATTTAACTAGTACTTTTACATTTAATTATGAAGTCTTCTGTAAGTTAATGCCACACCTGCAAAACCAACAACTGTTAAACCTAAGAATAATACTATTCCATCACTTGTTTCTGGGTTTTCTTCATTACTAACTTCTTCAGTAGGAGTATTAGTATCAGTTATATCTGTTACTGGAGTTAATTCTTCAACAATTAAGTTTCCTTCACTATCAGTTTCTACATTATAATCTGCAGTTACATCTTCACCTTTGGCGATATCATAAATAGTATAATCAGTTTTATCCTCTGCTGAATTTAAAGTAGCATTTGTAATTTTTAAACTACTATCCTCAGTACCATTAATTTGTTGTCTAATAGCAGAATTTTCTATTGACGTAAGAGTTCCTCCTGTTACAACAGCAGTACCAGAATTATCTAAAGCAAAAGCAGATTGACTAGTAAATGTTCCACCTTCAATTGTTACAGATGTATTTTCATAGTTTTTAACAGTGTTACTTGGGGCTTCAAATGTTCCACCAGTAATTGTTATTGTTGGTAAATCTGCACTTTCTTCATTATACTTAATATTACCGATTAATGATGTTGTTGTTGAACTACTAGTAAAATTACCACCATTTATTGTAAGGTTAACTCCTTCATTTCTAACTACATAGAAATCTAATGGTGTTGTAAAATTACCGCTTTCAATTATTAAAGTACCATAATTAGTAATAGGACCATATGTTGATGTTTCCTTTTGACTTATAGTACCTGTACCTTCTACACTATTATCAACAATAGTTAAAGAACCACCTTCTAATACTTTAATAGTTTCAACAGCATCAGTAAAGTTAATCATAGTGTGACCATTAAGATCAAGTACAACAGTTTCTCCAGCACTAACTATTAAATCTTCATCAGCATCTCCTGTTAATGTTAAATAGTAAATACCATCCCTATTTTCTGATGTTACATTACTACCAGGATATTCTATATCAGCTGGTGAAATCGCTTCTACATTCATCATTCCAAAAGCAAAGAATGAAACGAATATAGTAGCAAATAGACTAATTTTTTTCATTATACATCCTCCTTTATATAGATAAGTAGTCTCACCTTATCTTCATAATAAGCATACTAAATTTTTTAGTTTAAGTCAATCTACAAAAAGAAATATTTTTCGACTTATCTCAACTCTTTCTTAATTAACTTAGCATGCATAACGATTCTATTACCAAAATTATCCTGACAAGTTGACAGTGTTAACACTTTATCATTTGTATTAACTGTTCCAGAAAACTCTACTTCACTTCTTCCTTTAATTGTATTTAAAAATTCTGAATAAGCTTCTAAAGTATTAAAACTTGGTGTTATATAATAACTTTCTTTAGGGGTAGTATAAACACTAAATACTTGCCACATTGTGTTCTCTGTAGGAGTTGAAAGTCTTATAATATGATTATCTTTATCCAGATACCAAGAACTATTAAGAATATTTTTTAAACTTCCAAACATAGTACCATTATATCTACTATGAGCATAAAGAATAGTATTTTGGTTAAAGTTAACAGCATCATTTCGATAATCCATAAATACCCAACCTGCATCATTAGATGTTTTATCAAATGCATGTGATAAATAATATTTATTATCAGTAGTCTGTACAATAGGATAATTGATATTAGTACCCTTTACCTGAATCCACCCTACAGTATCTGAGTTTTTCTTAAGTAACTCATTAAAATCCACTTCTAAAAGACTCATTTTAATGTAGTTCCAATAATCATTATCTTTATTATCAGGAGGATTAATATTTTCAGTATTTTCTGTATCTTTTTTTTCTTTTACCCTAGTATCTTTAACAACATTATCAGATATATTTTCTATTTCTTTATTATCTTTAAACCAATGATAGACTTGATTAATAGAAACAGCAAAAACAGAAAGAAAAAACATAAAAAAAACTACTATCACCCATTTTCTAAATCTTAATTTTTTCTTTCTACTACGATTATATTTTATATTTCTTTCATACCTTGAAGGAGTCTTTCTATCATTCATTACTATCACCTTTATTTATTATATAATTTTTTTGCAGTTGCACTATCTTCAATAATCTCTACTTGATAGCAAGAGCAAACTAATTCACCATTGATATCAAATACTAATAGTACATTCTAAAAATTGCTGAAAAAAGCTCCTAATCTAATTTATTAGAAGCATTCATTTTTTATAAAATTAACTTTTTGTCACAATATCAACAACTGAGCATTTCTCCTCGCCGACAAGAGTTAATGTTTCACCTTTAGATGGAACTTTATAATTAGCATCTTTTTCAATAACATCATCTCTTTCAACAGCATTTTCGCCAATTAAACTAAAACCATTACCTTTTGTATCAACCATTTGCATATAATACTCATACCTATCCTCTTGACCTGGTTCTGCAGCATTACGTATAACAATATAACTAGCGTTGGCTATAAAAGGATAACCAAATGAACTATCAGTACTTCCACTTTCTAGAGTAATGGAATCAGTTTGAACAACTAGACATTGTCCTCTACCAGGTGTTTCATCATATTCACCGTTTACAAAACTAAGTCTTGCCGCATTAGCATATTGCTGTGCTGTTGTTATAAATGTATCTTTTCTTGCATTTCTAATATAACCAGACATTGCTGTAATAGCTAAAGTCATTAATATAGCTAAAATAATAATTACAGCAAGTAACTCAATTAAAGTAAAACCCTTTTTATTAAATCTTCTCATTACTAACAGACCTCCATATCTTACTCCTAAATCATAACAAAGTTTTTTCTAACTGTCAATAATATTTGTAACAGTATAGCCATTTAATAAAGAACCAACAGTAGGTATAATTACCTTTAAATCATTTCCTTTAACAACTTTTTTCCCTGCATTTTCAGCATTCAAATCATTTCTTGATGTCAAAGGTATACCTCTCACAGTACCATCAAAATTTTCAACAATAGTAGCATAATAATCATAACTACTGCCATTTCTCACGACAACTACATATGACTTATCTAAATCATACGTTCCTCCTTCTGGTCCTTCATTAAAATCTGTTAAATCTAATGCACTTAACAATATAACAATGCAATTACCGTTAGTAGGAAGAGGTATACTAGTATCACTTCTAACCTCATACTCTGCTAAAGTAATCATTCTTTTAGCATCTTCTATATAAGTATCCTGTTTGTTTTTATCAATTGTACTCATAACATTAGGAACAGCTACCAACATTAATAGAGCGAGTATCGCTATCGTCGCCAATAATTCAATAAGTGTAAATCCTTTTTTATTCATTTTAATCACAGCCTTTACAATTTTATTATAACATCTTTTATTTTAAGATAAAACCTCTTTTAAGTTTTCTTTTTCTAAAAATGAAGTAGATGTCAAGTTACTGCCAAAAAGTGAGTCATAGCGAAATATAGCAAAGCCACTATAATTAGACAGTTTCCTACTTAACATTACTTCTCTTGCAATAATATTATTATATTCTACCCATTCATTAACCCCATCTTTAGCATATTTATCTATGTTACCAGTCTTATAGAAAGCAAGAGCAGGAATTAGTTCTATATTATTAGTTATTAAATTGTTCCAAGACTTAACGGTCTCTTCAAAGGGTTTAGTACTATTTAAAAAGCCATAATAGACTTGAGGCATTATATAATCTAGATAGCCTTCTTCTGTACAGAACTTTCTTGTATCTACATAATTACTATTATAATTATTATCTATATTACCATCTGGAGAAATACCAAAAAGTATTGACTTATCATAAGATTTTATAAGTTTATAAGTTTTTTTTATTAAAGAACTAATAGTATTTAATCTAAATTCTTGTAACGTTAAACTGCTATTATCTTCACAGGCTTTCTCGTATTCCACATTGTCTATATTATCACTCTTAGGATAAAAATAATCATCAAAATGTATTCCATCAACATCATAATTTTTAATTATCTCTTCTATACCTTCAAGAATTAATGATTCTACTTTACTATTAGCAGGATTATAGAAAATTCCTACATTATCTATTACTTTAACAGCATCAGTATTTAATAGTTTATAAGCAGGATTATCTTTACTAATTATACTAATATCCATATCATTACTAATTCTATAAGGATTAATCCAAGCATGTATTTCTAATCTTTTTTTATGAGCTTTCTTTATAAAGTAATCTAAAATATCAAAAGGTAAATCATCTCCTTCAGTATTAACAACACTCCTACTACTAGGATAAATAGATGATTTATATATAGCATCACTAAAACTTCTTACTTGAAGTATTATCATATTAAAGCCAAAATCCTTAGCATTATCAAGCATATCATTTATAGTATGTTTCATCTCCTCACTACTCTTACCCCTTAAATTATTACCAAGTTCAATATAAGAAATAAACACTGCTCTTTTTTCTTTCTCTATCTTAGGTTCATCTTCTCCTTTTAAAGTATCTTTAGGTACGAAGATATAAATTATAACTAATAAAAAAATGATAAGTATTAAATAATATTCTCTTTTCATACACTTATCATATTATTAAAAACATAAATATATTGTCTAATTAAGAGATACAATCACTATTTTTTATAATAAATAGTTGATTGTCTTTATAAAAAGCATAAAACACATCATCAAGTTTAACTTTTTTACTAGCAAGTAACTCATTAAGCCATTTCTCTTTTCTTCCTATTTTCTTAAGTGTCATCTTCTGTATTTTACCATCAAGGATTAAAGGAAGAGGATATGGTCCGCTGTTATTAGCATCTTTAGTAAAGACAGATAGCTTACCACTAGTTTCTAAAATGGCATATTCTACTTCTTCTATACTTTTAACATTTCTAGCACGCAACTGAGTAAGTAAATCTTCTAAGTTATAGCGTTGTTTAATCATCTCTTTAAAATTAACTTTACCATTATCTATAATAACAGAAGCATCTCCATCCAGCATACTTCTAACTTTATCACTTTTTAAAGATATTTTAGCAAGTACTATTTGCAGTATTACTAAGACTCCTATTGGTAAGAGCATCAAAAATACACTACTATCATATCTTTCAATGCTAATTGCGGCAAGTTCTGCAATTAGAACTGAAACTATTAAGTCTATAATTCCTAATTCACCAACTTCCCTTTTACCCATAAAACGGTAAAATATAACAATAGCAAAATAAAAGAAAAGAGTTTTTAAAAGTATTAGTAAATAATCCATAATTATCACCTACTAATAATTTCCCCAAAACTCTTTAAATTATTCCTTTATTTTTTAAAAGTTTTATTATTTCTTCATGTATTTCTTCTATAGTTTTCTCTTTATCTTCATCAATACAATCTATTATATCCCAATTATAAAGACCTGCTAGCTCTATATATGCTTCTAAAACTCTTTCTTGTTTAGAATTTTCTTCTGTTAAATCAAAAGATAATTGATTACTATATTTATAAGGCATATTAAGTAATATTGTATAATCTGGTTTAGGTAATTTTAAAAGCCAATACTCTAATTTATCAATCCACTGATACATATAAAATCTTTCTTCACTATTACTATATTTACTACCTTGATTAGCCATATTAGAACTAGTGTAACGATTAATAATGACAATATAGTCGTTGTCAAGATATTGATTAATCTTATTTATATTATATTTTCTATCTGCAGCGGTATATAAGCATACAAGTTCAGGGTCTAAAGAATCAATTCCTTCATTAAAATAATTATTGTTATTTAAAAGACAATCTTTAAAGATTCTCCCTGTAGGAGTATCATACATTGGAAAAGAAAATTCTATCGCTTTAATACCGATTTCATTTAAAGACTCAACCAATAATTTACTTTGTGTCTCTTTTCCACTACCTTCTATCCCTTCAATAACAATAATTTTACCCATAGCCTACCTCCTATATTTCTATATTATTATGTTCATCAAATGGTAACAATAAACATTTACGGCTTGCCAAATAATCACACATATGCACAAAATTCTGATATCTTGTATGAGGTTTTTCTAAAACTTCATTGCCACTATAATCAACAGTATAGTCTCCCATGTGTGTCTTAATAGCGTCACTTATAAACTTAGCATCTTCACTACTTAATCCCACTTTACTAGCATTATCAAGAACTACTTTAGCAGCGATTAGGGGATGATCAAAACGAGTATATCTTTCCTCTACAAGACCTTTTTTAAACCCATCATGTAATAAAAGTGCCATAAGCATTAAATCTTTCTCATGATTAGTATATTTTTTACCAATAGATAAATCTTGTAATAATTCATAACCTATTCTAACAGCCGCTTTTGTATGGCGAAGAAGACCTCCTTCTCCTTGAGCATAACTAGGATGATATTTACCAGTTGATGCAGCAGGTTCTTTAAAGAAATAATCTGGTAATAACTCTATCAACTCAGCAAGACTTTTTCTTAAAGATTCATCTTTTATATAATTAATTTCATCATAAAATATCTCTTTCTTATTCATAAACTACCTCTTTCTAATCCATTATAGCGTATAAACGTTTGTTTGTAAATAATTGGAAAGAAAAAAACCATATAATATGACTATACTTTATCATGTGTTTTGTGCAAGTACTAGGCGGAATGAGCTAGTATGCATATAATTACCATTACTACCACCGAATCCATATACTCCTGATACAAAATTTGTTTCATAATAAACATCACGTCTTAAAAAAGGAGTTTCTTCACGGGTTTTAAACACTTTATTTTAAAAGAAGCTCTGTAAACCATTATAAAACAACATTTTCTTTGTCAAATATTAATTATTTTTTATGCGTACAATATTCGTGCTTTTTATATATTTTTCTCTACTAAATTTTATAGTAATCTCTATATATTATACTTTGATTTTTCTAATATAAATTTTTTATATTTTTTTACGAAACCCTTTATTATCAACAAAAAATATGGTATCTTTATATTGTAATAAACATAGAAAGTCAAAATTGTACGCAGGTTTTAAAATTGATTTTTTCTCTCTAATACCTTTAAATATAAAGGGTTAGAGAGTTTTTATATGCTCAAAGTGTTTAAAACCGGATTATAGCGTATAAACGTTTGTTTGTAAATAATTGGAAAGAAAAAAACCATATAATATGACTATACTTTATCATGTGTTTTGTGCAAGTACTAGGCGGAATGAGCTAGTATGCATATAATTACCATTACTACCACCGAATCCATATACTCCTGATACAAAATTTGTTTCATAATAAACATCACGTCTTAAAAAAGGAGTTTCTTCACTTACCATAGTATTTGTGTCTGAATACCACCCCGCTGTTTCAGATAATCCATGAGATAAACATTCATTACCATTACAAGCATTCATTGCATTATCACTTGTATATTTATCATAATAATTTAAGTCTGGCATTGTTACAAATCCACTATCAGCTACTATATCATTGTAATTTGCCATTACTGTTTCAAAGGAATTACCACTCATATCATATACACCATATATTGTTCCTGTTGTAGATGCACCTGTTCCATTTATTTCTACATCATATGTATATTGACAGCCATAATCTGTATTAGCGTTTGATGGGGCACCATAACTACAGCCTGTTATATATTGGTTAGATTTATTTTGATATATTTCTTTGTTTGCACCAGTATAATTCCTATTTCCTAACTTTCCATACTTACTTTGAGAAAGATAGGCCACTACTGCCCATTCACTATTCTTCATCATATGAGTATCTGCATCACTACTAAATCCATACCTGTTCCCTTCATCATTCATTTTTAAACTCACATTAAAAGCATTACTTACATTTATCCCCCTCCAACTCGTTACATTCGGTTTTATCATGGCATCAAGGCTTGTAGTATTTCCACCTCCACCACTTGCACTTGGATTACTGCTTGAAGTCTCAAACTTTCCTACCCAGATTCCGCTAAGCTCTTCATCACCAAAGGTAAAGGCATCTGGGGTATACCAACTATTATCTTGTATTCCATCATCTACTATATACTTTGCTGTTCCTCTATCTTTAGTATTTGTATCTACAAACTTTATATCTATCTCTCCTGGTAAGGCTTTGGTCGGAGTACTATTTAAATAGTCTCCTTGCTTTCCATAATAATTTGTTCCACCTTCACTTCCTATTGTGTATGAATACCTTGGTATCCATACCCACATTGTCTCTATATCATTCATACTTATTTCTGTTCCTACTGATGATGATAAATATTTATCTCTACTAGAAGAACTAACAGTAACAGCATTTGCCCATTCCTGTTTATCATAATTATACCAGTTATTAGTACTACTATCTGCTTTTACCCAACTTTCTCCATTATATCTTACCGCTATCATATTACTATCTAACTCTGGAACATTTGGTTCTATACTTATTCCATCTTTTCCATATACGTTTATCTTTACAGCAAACTTTAAATTTCCTCCATCTCCTTGAGGATTATATCCTTCATCAACATACATTCTTAGTCTATATCTATTTGTTTCGCTACTACTCATACTACTTGTATATAAACTCATTTCATTAGCAGGTCTTCCTGTATAAGAGTTAGTAGTACTCTCTTCATTATAAACTCTTGGTGACATTAACTCTTCTTCTCCATCATCTGTTAATCTTGTTAAATATAACTTTATATTAGATCCATCTATCTTCTTTTCATTTCCTTCTACTACTGTTACATCTTTTGCACTTATCTCATAATTTATATTTACATCTCCTGATATTTCACTACTTATCGTAAAATCAAAATATTCTCCTTCTTTTAATCTTGTTGTTCCTGCACTATCTTTTGTTGGTAAGGCATTATCTATATTTATAATATTATCACTTTCTTCATATCTCATTGTTATCGCACCTGTTGTTATACTATTTAATTTTGTCCCTATCGCACTATAGTTAAAAGCTGCATAGCTTACTCCTATTAAGGCTACTATCATTATAACTATTAAGCCTATTATTGCTAATCTATCTTTCTTTTCCACTTAGCATTTCCCCTTACTACTTATATTGTATACATTTATTAATCTTATACCTTATTTATCTATATTTAATTTAACACGTAGTGTCCTTTTTTTCAATTATAAATCTATCAACTGTAATAACACCTCGTCTAAAACATAAAAATATTGTTCTTTAACTCGTAAATGATTATCAGCATCTTCAATAATACCTTTTTTAACTAGATTTTTATAATCAATTAGTTCCTCTATATTAGTATTATATTTAATTTTAAATAATCTTTTGTCTATACCTTCATTAGTTCTAAGATTTAACATAATCTCATAAAACATTTTATCTTTAATACTAAGTACTTCTTTATCTAAAACTGTTTTTCCCTCAATATATTTAGTAATACTTCTAGTATTTGTATATCTAACATCATATAAATAACCACTTGAGCCTACTCCAAAACCATAATAATGGTTATTATGCCAATACTTTAAATTGTGAATTGATTCATATAATGGTTTAGAAAAGTTTGATATTTCATAATGGACATATCCTTTATCTTTTAATGTTTTAGAAATAATATCATACATATTTCTATCTAAAACTTTATCTATATTTTTAACACCATTTATTTTTAATTTAGTATTATCTTCTATGATTAAAGAATAGGTAGATATATGAGGAACATCTAATGATAGAATAAATTTTAAATCATTTTTTAAATCTTCTATTGTCTCTCCTTCTATTGCATATATTAAATCAACGTTTATATTGTTAATACCTACTTTTTTTAAATTGTTGACACACTTAATAGTCTTATCTTTATTTGTATTTCTCTCAAGTACTTTTTGTAATTTATCATTAATTGTTTCTACACCAATACTAACTCTATTAATACCAAAATCTTTAAACATTTTTATTTTATCAATATTAAGACTATCACTATTAGCTTCCATAGTAATTTCTGCTGAGGGACTTAGGTTAAATATTTTTAAAATATTGAATAATTTAGTTAGTTCTTCTGCACATAAACTGCTAGGAGTACCACCTCCTATATATAGAGAAGTAATAATCTCTCCTCTATAACTATTTTTAATTTCTTTTTCTAAAGCATCTAAATAACTATTAACTAATTTCTTATTATAAAACACCTTACAAAAATCACAATAAGCACAAATATAATTACAAAACGGTATATGAATATATACAGCATCAGTTTTATCACTCATAGATATTAACACCACCTAAAAATAGAATACTTTAAAACTTAAGAATAAGCAAGAAACTATAAAAATTAGTTTGATAAAAAATAGTAAATTATTTGTTTAAACGGATAACGTAAATTATTAGGGATCCCTAATAATTTGAATTATCAGGGAATTAATATTATTAGGGAAAAAATTCTAAAAGCCTTTATTTAAGGGCTTTTTGTTTTGTAATTTCCCTAATAATAAAT
>CAMMBO010000018.1 GCA_946494435.1 uncultured Mycoplasmatota bacterium | reverse complement strand
CTTTCATTAGCAAGATAAGTGTAATCATCTTCTTTTATTTCTGATAGTTTAAACATACTCTTTATTTCTTCTTTTAATGGTTCTATTCCATCTAGGGTATTAGTATTAGTACTTACAATATGTTTAAAGTCTAACTTATCTGTATCAATTTTCTTAGGTAAATCATTCTTATTTAAAACTATAATTGGATTTTTATTTTTTACTTTATCTAAGATAAACTTATCATTATCATTTAACTCTTCACTAGAATTTAGCACTACTATAATAAGGTTAGCATTATCAATTAAAGATAAACTCTTCTCTACTCCTATTTTTTCGGCTAAGTTATCTGTGTCTCTTATTCCTGCTGTATCTATTAAAGATAATTCTATACCATCAAAGATAATACTACCTTCAACGATATCTCTTGTTGTTCCTTCAATATCTGTGACTATAGCTTTATCTTCTTTTAGAAATCTATTTAATATGCTACTCTTTCCTACATTAGGTCTACCGATAATAATTGTCTTAATACCATTTTTAATAATTTGTCTTTCTTCTGATTTTTTTACTAAGTTTTGTAAATCTTTTTCAAGATCAGTTATTACTTCTTTTAATTCTTTCTTAGTAACTTCTTCTATATCATAGTACTCAGGATAATCTATATTTACTTCAATGTTTGCAATAATATGTTTTAATTTATCTCTAAAACTATTAATATATTTTTTTAAGGATCCTTCTAGGGATGATAATGCTAGTTTTCTACTATTATCAGTCTTACTATCTATTAAGTCCATTACTGCCTCTGCTTCAGTTAAATCTATTCTACCATTAAGAAAAGCTCTTTTCGTAAATTCTCCAGCTTCTGCCCTTCTTCCTCCGTTTTCTATTAATAAATCAAGAATTCTAAGGGTTGTAGCGATACCACCATGACAATTTATTTCCACAATATCTTCTCTTGTAAATGTCTTAGGAGCCCTCATTACTGATACTAAAACTTCATCTATATCTTCTTTTCCATCATGAATAAACCCATAATTTATAGTATGAGACTCTACTTTTGTTAAATCTTTTCCTCTAAAGACTTTATTTACTAAGGAAATAGCATTATCTCCACTTACTCTTATAATAGAGATAGCCCCTACTCCTAGTTTAGTTGATATAGCAACTATGGTATCAGACATTTTTCATTACTCCTATTCTTTTTTCTTTATCTTGTTCTTTAGATATACCTAAAGCTTTATAAACTTCTGTTCCAAAGAATGCTTCTTTTTCTCTTTCTGTTAAACTATCTTTTTCATTTAAATATTCTAATTTTATAGATGGTAGTTCTTTTACATTCTTTATATCATAATTATGAGGATTTTCATATACCTTATAACATAATATATCATTTACTACCTTATCATCTTCGTATACTTTATAAGCTTGCAAAGCATTTCTTACAGCATCTATATAATTATTTAACTCTTCTATAGTAAAGCTTGCTGGGAATCCTTCTTGTTCCTTTAAATTAATTAAGTGTTTTAGCGCTGTTACAGGAGAGTATAAAATCTTGTCTTCTCTTTCTTTATTATATATTATACCATTTACGGAAATTAAATTTTCAAGGTATTTTAATTTTTCTTGATAATATTCTATAGTTATTGGAGTTTCCTCATATTGTTTTACTTCAGCATAAGTATTTTTTAATTCTTCTATTCTTTTTATTAATTCAATGGATTTTATTATATTAGAAGTTTTATCTATTTCTTGTTTTAGGGCAATATATTCTTGTACTGCTTCTAATGCTTCTAAACTGTTTACACCATTCTTTATAACATCTATTTCAGTAGTTAATTGTAACTTTAAAAATTCTAAATCATTAATTGTATCTGCAACTATTTCTTGCATATAACACCTTCCTTTCCTTTTTTCAGTCTTATTATTATATAGATATTTTGTGATACTGTAAAGGTCAAATAAGGAAAGTTTTATAAATTAGTCAAAACTTTACAAAAAAAGAACCTAGTCACGAGGTTTTATAACAACACAACGATTAGGTTCTTCTCCTACACTTTTAGTATAGACATATTTATTATTATTTAAAATATTGTGTACTAGTCTTCTTTGATATGAGTTCATGGAATCCATCTTTACTTCTACTTTTGTTTCTCTTACTTCTCTTGCTAACTTTTTGGCAAGGCGTTCAATTCTTCTATCATTTTTTTCTTTGTAGTCACTTACATCTATTAAGAATTTATAATTACTATTTATCTCTTTTGTTAGTATAGCATTTACAACAGTTGTTAACGCTTTTAAATTTTTACCATCTTTTCCTATTAATAAGGCATCATTAGTAGAATATAAACGATATGTTGGGGTATTATTATTAACAGTTATTTCTATTTCAACATCAAAGCCCATATCTTTTAATAGAGTTTTAATTAATTTTTTTAGATAGTCTTTTACTTCTCTTTTTTCTATTACTTCTATCTCTACTTTTTTAGATAGTAAAGTTTTCTTTTCTTCTTTAGTATTTATTATTAAGTTTTCTTCTAACTCTTGTAAATCTATCTTAGCTTTGTTAACAGCTTCTTCATATGTTTTTCCTGTATACTCGTGTTTATTTACCATGTTTTTCCATCCCCCTCATTACAACAATATTTTGAACAATAGCGAATATATTACCTACTGACCAATATATTCCTAGAGCAGCTGGCATGAAAAATGCAGTTATGATAATAATTACACTCATCATGATAGGCATCATTTTCATTGATGGGTCACTTGCACTATTATTGGTTGTTTTAAACATTAAAATTGTTGAGGCACCTATTATAAGAATAAGAATTATATACATATAGAAGGTACTACTACCAAAACCTACTAGTGGCGTTGTTCCTAACTGTATTCCTAGGAAGTTTTCTTCAAATATTGCAGGTACCCTATTTATCGCTTCTAAGAATGCTAATAATAGAGGAAGTTGTATAAATGAGATTAAACAACTCGTTAGAGGATTAAAGTTATACTTTTTATAAACCATCATCATTTCTTGATTTTGTTTTAACATAGAGTCTTGGTCTGTTTTACCTTCATACTTCTTTTGAATTCTAGCAAGTTCAGGAGAAGCTTTTTTCATCATTTCACTTTGTACTGCCATTTTTCTTGTGAATGGGAATAATATTAATCTTATTATAATAGTAATAATGATAATACTTAAAGCAAAACTACCAATATATTTACCTAATGTTAAGATTAAAAATGCTAGTGGTTTAACAAATATTCCAGTCCATAGTCCATCATATTCTG
Organism: uncultured Mycoplasmatota bacterium; assembly: GCA_946494435.1. The sequence goes on along the minus strand of CAMMBO010000018.1, from coordinate 12,310 downwards.
TTGAACCTGGTGTAAATTCTGAACACTTTGGTAAATCTTTTAGTTTAACACCATTTTTTTTATATAACTTTCTAGTTTGTTCATTTTCTGGTTGGCAAAGAATATTTTCTGTTAAAGACTGCCCTGTTTCAGGATTTTTTACCGGTTCATTATCTTTATTTACTAAAGTTGTAGTACATCCTGTTACTAGAAATAGTAACATTATTATAATAATTATCTTTGATTTTATTTTTCTTTTTTTCATACAATGCTCCTTACTTAATTTTATCTAATAAATATTGTAAGCTGCTAGATAGTTCTTGATAAGATAGATTTAGACAGCTATTTCTTATAATTATAATACAATTATAGTTTTTTTCATAGTTTTTGTTGTAGTTTCTGATAATTGCTCTAACCTTTCTTTTTAGGTTATTTCTAATATGAGCCTTCCCTACTTTCTTTGGAACGGTTATTCCATACTTAGTAGGAGAATCTTTCTTTTCTTTATAAAAGATGACAAAGTTATAGTTCTTTATCTTTTTACCACTTTCTATTACTTCATCAAAGACTCTACTTTCTTTTACTATATACTTCTTGTTCATCTAATCACGTCCCTAAAGTTAAAAAAACACTGCAAAAACAGTGAATTTTATTTTACTAATTCTTTACGTCCCTTCTTACGACGAGCATTTAAAATATTACCAGCACTTGCTTTACGAGCGAAGAATCCATGTTTCTTTGCTCTTCTTCTTTGGTTTGGTTGATATGTTCTTTTCATTATAACACCTCCAGACTTGAAATCTACATTATTATAATAGGTTAAGCTATGCTTTGTCAAGGAATTCTTTTAACCTTTTTATATATAAGCAAAATTTATTAAAAACGAATTTTTATGTTGATAAACATTTATTTTATGTGATATAGTAAAGTTACATATGATAGCTCATCGTATGAATATTAGTAACAATTAATATTAAATATGTTATATTATAATTAATATTGTTAATGAAAGGAGAAATATGAATAATGAATAATGAATTATTAAGATTTACGGCAACTGGTACTAATGGGGTTAATATTCTTTTACCTCCAAAATTTGAGTTTGTATTTTATGAAGATAGGCTAGAGATGTTTAAAAAGGGCAAGTTAGTTAGAAGTATTAATTATTCTGATATTAATGAAATAAGATTATTTAAAACTTGGCAAAATAATGTACTTATAAACTGTAATCCTATCGGTGTTAATATCTATAAAATTTCTGATGACTTATATAATAAAATAAAAGAAATAACTAAAAAATAGTAAATTTTTTTTAAGGAAGATGAGGAAAATATATTAAGTTACTATACTAAATAATTAAGTAGTAGGTTATAATCTACTTTTTTCTTTTTTAATAAAAGTGAATATATGGTTGTTAGAGCATGTATTATACGAGGAGTTTTTGTGGAAAATAAAGAGAATGAGATTTTAAGAAAACAGAGTATGAGAGCTACTATAAAACTATCATTACTTTTGGGTTTAATATTAACATGTATTGAAGTTACTTTTTGTATTTTTAATAAAGTATTTATCTTTTTTATATGTTTACCTATCTTACCTTTAATACATATATTAGTAAGAAATAATTTTTTTAAAAATGCACAATTTTGTTATGGAAAAATTACAGATGTTAAATTAGATGATTCTGACGATGTATGTCTATTTATAAAAATTGAATTTAAAGATAGCAACTCAAACAAAATATATGAGACATATGTATATGGACATTGGGGAGATTTTGATGAAGAAAATAAAAATAGTATAGATGAACTCTATATTAAAGAAAAAGAAAAAGTTGGAAAAAAAGTTCCTGTGTTTTATAGCAAATAAAAATTTAGTATTTGTTAATAATTAATAAGGAATCAAATCAAATTAAAAATTAATTATTAATATTTACTGTGATTAGTACTAATGGTATTAATATTATTTTACTACCAAAATTTAATTTTATATTTTATGAAGATTAATTAGAAAAGTCTTAATTATTTAGCATCCTAATATTAAGAAATTACCATTAATTATAATTTTTTACGTATTTAAATATATTTTATTTTTTTAGTTATTATTAAATTAGGGGATTTTCTTATTTTTGTTTTCTCTAAATAGGTATTTTTTTTGCCATCCAAATTATCTTCATCTTCAAAATCTTTTTCTGTTAAAGCCATATCTTCTAATAGAATTCTGGCTACATCATTTGTTATTGCTATTTCTTCATATTCTTCTTCTGTTAAATTTCTTTTGGAATCTAGTTCAGTAAATCTTTTCTCTAGATCATTTATTTTTAAAATGTCTTCTATTCTGGTGTTATGTTCAATTAATATGTCTGCTTTTTCAAAGCTTACATTAGGATATTTTTTGTCATATAAATATTCTAATATTTCAAGAATATGATTAATTTCTTTTTCTCTTTGTTCTTTACTTTCTAACGTTTGAAATAAGCTTATTGCTCCCAAATTTCTATTATAATAATATTCTGGAATTTTATTTTTATTTGGTGAATCATGATTGTAATCATATTCAAATACTTTTATCCTTTTTTTACTTTTAGTCATAAAAGTAAAAATTAAAGTATTATCTCTACCATCAATAGGTTTGTCAAAACTATTTGTTTCTAAAGGTATATTTTTATCTTTTATAAGCTTGATACTCCTATTATAGATATTATAAATTGAAGCATAACGATAAATAGAAAGTTCAGTTAATACTTCTTTATTCTTTATAGAAGGATTATCTTTTATAACTGAATATTCTAGCTCTATTAAAGAGTCTAAATATTCAATTATCTCTTTTGATAATATTTCTTTATGCCTTTCTAATAATAGTTTTAGTTCTTCTTTTGATAATAATGGGCTTTTTTCTTTGTCCAGTACCCGAGATATTTTTACTAAATCTAATAATTTAATTAAATCTTTCATTTTGAACCTCCCTTGATATTTAAAATAAGTACTTACATTTCTATATTAACATATCTTTTCCACTATTTCCACATCATGTGGAAAACAGATATTAACTTGTGAATTATAAATTTGTGGAAAATGTGGAAAACTCTGTTTTTTGTTGATATATGTCGATTTTAGTTGTGGAGAAATTTGTCGATAAATTGTGGAAAACTAAAAAATTAAAAATACCTATTCCTTTTTCCACAAATTTAGAGTATTATAATGGTAATTTAGGAATTCAGGTGGGAGGTGATAGGGTGAATGTCGAAATTCTATGGCAAAATGTTCTAAAAGAGATAAAAGATGAACTTTCATCCCTAGCTTTCGACACTTGGTTTAGTGATGTTAAACTTATTAGTTTAGATAATGGGGTAGCGATTATTGAAGTACCTATGTCTATTCATAAAAAACATTTATCTGATAATTACTTTGAACTTATTAGAATGGCTTTAAATAAGGTAACAGGAACAAATTTTGAATTAGAGTTTTTGTTGCCAGATGAAATTAATAACAGAAAAGTGGAAAAAGAGAAAGAAGAAGAACAAAAGATAGAGGAGGGTGTTCCTAAGTCTTTTAAAAATCAATCTAATCTTAATCCTAAATATAATTTTGAGAACTTTATAGTAGGTAATAGTAATAAATTTGCCCAAGCGGCAGCCTTATCAGTTGCAGAAAATCCTGGTAAAATGTATAATCCTTTATTTATATATGGTAATAGTGGACTAGGAAAGACACATTTAATGCATGCGATAGGGAATTATATTGTGGAAAATTCTAATAGAAGAGTTCTTTATGTTACTAGTGATCAGTTTAGAGATGATTTTGTTGGTATTAATAAAAAAGACGAGAAGGGGACTAACTTTAGTTATATAGACTTCTTTAAAAATAAATATAGAAATATTGATGTCTTAATAATTGATGATATTCAGTTTCTTGGAGGAGCGACCCAAACACAACAAGAGTTTTTCCACACCTTTACTAATCTTTATAATGATTCTAAACAGATAATTATATCTTCAGATAGGTCTCCTAATGATTTGAAATTATTAGAGGAAAGACTTAGAACAAGATTCTGTTGGGGACTTACTGTTAATATTTATCCACCTGATTTTGAACTTAGAAAAGAAATACTCCATAAAAAAATAATAGCAGGTAACTTTGAAGCTGAAATACCAGAAGATGTTATTGAATATATTGCTTCTAATATGGGAAGTGATGTAAGACAACTAGAGGGCTCTATTACAAGACTTGTTGCTTATTCAACTATTATGGGAGGAGCGAAGATAGATATAAACCTTGCAATTGAAGCTTTGAAAGACTTTATTAGTAAAGGACTTAGTGAAAAGAATGATATAACAAGAATTCAAAAGATAGTGGCAGAGTATTTTCAGATATCAGTTGAAGATATAAGAAGTAAGAAAAGAAGTAGTAACATTGCTTTTCCTAGACAAATTGCTATGTATTTATGTAGAAAACTTACTAGTGAATCTTTTCCTAAAATTGGGACAGAGTTTGGAGGAAAAGACCATTCAACGGTAATGCATTCCGTTGAGAAAATTGAACAAGAGATTAAAAATAATAGTGATTTAGCAGGGATAATTAAGAAACTTGAAAATGATTTGAAACCATAGTTGTTGAAAAGTTTTAGTTTTAAACTTTTTATCCACAAGCATTGTTAATAAAAAATATGATATAATATAAAGGAAAATTAGGGTTTTCCACATTTTCCACTCTATAAATAAAAATAATATATAAGAAAGAAGGAATAATAATGAAATTTACAATAAAAAAAGAAGTATTAATGGAAGCGATTAATAAAGTAAGTAAGGCTATATCAAGTAGGAATGTTATTCCAGTTTTAGCTGGTATTAAATTTGAACTTACTAGTAAAAAATTAGTTTTAACTGCTAGTGATAACGATATTACTATTCAAACTCATATTGATTGTGATAATGAAGAGATTATTAAAGTAAAAGAAGAAGGGAGTATAATCATTCAAGGTAAGTATATTTCTGATATTGTTAGAAAATTACCAGATCCTTATATAAATATAGAAGTAGTTGATGAACTTAAGATTCTTATTTATACAGAAAATAGTGAATTTAACTTAAATGGAATTAGTGAAAGTGAATATCCTAATATAGATTTAGGGGAGAGTAAGAGTCATATAGAACTTTTACCTAGTGTTTTAAAAGAAATAGTTAATCAAACAGCATTTGCAACTTCTATAGATGAGAATAAAGCGATATTAAATGGTATTAACTTTAATATAACAGGAGATATGCTAGAGTGTAATGCAACAGATTCTTATAGATTAGCTAGAAAAGTTATAAAATTAGATAAAGTTAGTAAAGAGAATCAAAATATTGTAATTCCTAGTAGAAATTTAGTAGAATTTACAAGAATTATTGATGATAGTGATGAAATGATAGAAATTCATATCTTTAATAATAAAATTTTATTTAAATATCAAAACCTTTTGTTTCAATCTAGATTAATAAATGGAACATATCCTAATACATCTAATCTTTTACCTAAAGACTATTTAGTTAAATTACATTTTAATATTAATCAATTCTATGATGTTGTTGATAGAGTTAGTATTTTAACTAGTGATAAAGATAAAAATACAGTAACACTTGAAACTGATGGCAATAATTTAATAATGAAATCATCAAGTGCAGAGATTGGTAGAGTAGAAGAGAAGATGACTATTACTAAAGACCAGGATATTGATGTTAAAGTATCATTTAGTTCTAAATATATGATGGATGCTTTAAAATCATTTAATACAGAGACAGTAGAATTACATTTTGTAGGGGAAATTAAACCAATTTTATTAAAAAGTTCTGAAGATGAGACCCTAACTCAGTTAGTTTTACCTATTAGAACTTACTAAATTTTGAAAATTTGAGGAAAAAGTAAAGAAATTTTACTTTTTTTTTACTTTTTTGACAAAAAAATACTTTTTTCGACAATATAATATAGTAGACTGATAGCAAAGCAAGGAATTGCTTTTGAAGGGGGAAATTTTTGTGAAAGATTATGAAATTAATGATGAGACACTTGCGATTATGCCTGGGGGAGATTTATGGGATTCAGTTGTAGTTGAAGATGACTGTAATTATGAGGTTAAGATGAAGCCTTTAGAAATAGTTGATTATAGTTGTAGGTACTTTGGAAGTTCTTATGAAGGAAGAAAGATAGGAGCTAGCGAAATATTAAATAGTGGTTATAAATTGCCGGTTATGGTTGAAGATACTAAAAATTTAATTTTTTTTCCTACTACTAGTCCAGTAGATGATGATTGCAGTTGGATATCTTTAAAGAATATTAAAAATTATACTAAACTTACTAGTACAAAAACAGAAGTAGAATTTAAAAATGGTAAGGTACTTACTGTTGATATATCTTATAATTCCTTTAATAATCAGGTAATGAGAGCAAGTAGATTAGAATCTATAATAAGAAGCAGAAAAGAAAAAGCAAAATAATTGCTTTTTTTCTGTTTATTTAGGGCTAAATATGGTATAATATTCTTGCGTGTATAGGAGTACTAAAATAGGGTGTAGGTGATTGTATGGTCGTTTTTTTGAGCAAATATGATAATTAGGTCCTTAAAAGTTACGAATTTTCGTAATTATGATAAATTTAATATAACTTTAGGTAGTAAAATGAATATTTTTATTGGAAATAATGCTAGTGGTAAGACTAATATACTTGAATCTATTGCAATACTTGGACTTACTAAATCCTTTAGAAATGGCTTAGATGCTGATGTTATTAAGTTTGGTAGGAAAAGAGCTGTTATTGAGGGTAGGGTTTTAAATAATAAACAGATTAAAGACTTGAAGATAGAGTTTTTAGAGAAAGATAAAAATATCTTTGTAAATAATAAAAAGGTAAAAAAATATGCTTCTTATATTTCTAATTTAAACATTATTATTTTTACACCTAATGATTTAGATATTATAAAGGGATCACCTAGTATCAGAAGAAATTTACTTAATATGGCATTGTCACAAATTTCTTATTCTTATTTAGTTACTTATAATGAATATAATAAAATTTTAAAGACACGTAATGAATATCTTAAAATATTATTTACTAATGGAATTGCTGATAAAGCTTATTTAGATGTTTTAACAGATAAGTTAGTAGAGAAAGCTGTTTTGATTTATAGGGAGAGATTTAAGTATTTATCTTTAATTAATAGTTATATTAGTGATATTTATAATAATATTACAGAAGATAAGAGATTATTAAAAATAGAATATAGTCCTAATATATCTATTAGTTCTTATGAAGAGGAAGAGTTAAGGAAGGTTCTTATTAATACTTATAAGAAGAATTATAGAAGAGAATTAAGTGCTGGTATGACGCTATTTGGGCCTCATAGAGACGATTTTTCCTTTATTATGGATAATAATATAGATATGAAGATTTATGCGTCAGAGGGGCAGCAGAAATGCGCTGTACTTGCTTATAAACTTGCTTCTATTCCAATATTTAAAGAAAATAATGGAACTAATCCGGTACTTCTTTTAGATGATATATTTAGTGAACTTGATTTAACAAAGAGAAATAAGCTTTTAAAATATGTAAGTCGAGATATTCAGAGTATTATAACAACTACTGATTTAAAAAATATTTCTAAGAAAACTTTAGATAGTGCAGTTATATTTAAAGTTAATGAAGGAAAAGTAGAGAGGAGTTAGAATATGGAAGAAAAAGTAGAAGGTAATTATGATTCTTCGGCTATACAAGTGCTAGAAGGATTAGAAGCTGTTAGAAAAAGACCTGGTATGTATATTGGTTCTACTAGTTCGAGAGGACTTCATCATTTAGTATGGGAAATTGTTGATAATGCAATAGATGAAGCTTTAGCAGGATATTGTACACATATTGAAGTTACTATTAATAAAGATAATAGTATTACAGTTAAAGATGATGGAAGAGGTATACCTGTTGATATTCATCCTAAAACTCATAAAAGTACAGTAGAAACTGTTTATACAGTACTTCATGCTGGAGGTAAATTTGGGGGAGGCGGATATAAAGTATCTGGAGGACTTCATGGTGTTGGAGCTTCAGTTGTTAATGCTTTATCTGACTGGTTAGAGGTTAAAGTATATCGTGATGGTAAGATATATTACCAAAGATATCAAACAGGAGGTAAACCAGTTGAGCCTTTAAAAGTAATAGGAGAATGTGATAAAGATAGAACTGGTACAACTGTTACATTTAAACCAGATGACCAAATATTTACGGAAACTACTGTATATGATTATGATACTTTAAAAACAAGACTTCGTGAGTTAGCTTTCTTAAATAGAGGTCTACGTATTACTTTATATGATGATAGAGAAACGCCTAGAAAAGATAGTTTTCATTATGAAGGTGGAATTAGAGAGTATGTAGAGATGCTTAATAAGAATAAAAATCCAATTCATCCTACAATTATTGATGTAACTGGAGTTATGAATGATATTTCAGTTGAAGTGGCTTTACAATACAATGAGTCATATAATGCAGCGATTTATTCATTTGTTAATAATATTACAACACCAGAAGGTGGTACTCATGAAGATGGTGTAAGACGTGCTTTAACTAGAGTTTTGAATAAATATGCTGTTAGTCATAACCTTCTAAAAGATAAAGATGATTCTTTAAGTGGTGATGATGTTAAAGAGGGTATTACAATGATTATTTCTGTAAAACATCCTAATCCACAGTTTGAAGGTCAAACTAAGACAAAACTTGGTAATAGTGAGGTTAGAAGTGTTGCTGATAAAATATTTTCAGAACAATTTGAGAGATTTTTATTGGAACATCCTGATGAAGCGAAAATTATTGTAGAAAAATGTATAACAGCATCAAGAGCTCGTGTAGCTGCTAAGAAAGCAAGAGAAATTACTAGACGTAAGGGAGACTTAGATGTTACTAATTTTTATGGAAAATTGGCTGATTGTAAAAGTAAAGATGCTTCTATTAGCGAGATATTCTTAGTCGAGGGAGATTCTGCTGGTGGTTCTGCTAAAGTAGGACGTAATAGCATGACACAAGCGATACTTCCTTTGCGTGGTAAAATTTTAAACGTAGAAAAAGCAAGACTTGATAGAGCTTTATCTAATGAAGAGATTAGAACAATTATTACAGCATTTGGAACAGGAATTGGTGAAGAATTTGATTTATCGAAACTTCGTTATAATAAAATTATTATAATGACTGATGCTGATGTTGATGGTTCTCATATTAGAGTTTTACTTTTAACACTATTTTATCGTTTCTTTAGACCAATTGTTGAAGCTGGACATGTATATGCTGCTCAACCTCCTTTATATAGAATTACGCATGGTAAAACAAGAAAATATGTATTAAATGATGAGGAACGTGATGAGTATTTAGCAAAACTTGCTGCTAATAATACTAAATATGAAATAGCAAGAATGAAAGGTTTAGGAGAAATGGATGCTGATGAGTTAAATGAAACGACAATGGATATTAATACTCGTGTTTTAAGACAAATTACAATAGATGATGCAGTTGCAGCGGATGAAGTATTTTCTGAGCTCATGGGTGAAGAAGTTGCCCCTAGACGTGAATTTATTGAAGAAAATGCAACTTATGCAAGAATTGATGTTTAGGAGGTAAGTTATGGATAGATTAGAACAAAATAATATTGTAAAAGAAGTAAGAGACTCTTTTCTTGATTATTCGATGAGTGTTATTACAGCAAGGGCAATTCCTGATTTAAGAGATGGTTTAAAGCCTGTTCATCGTAGAATTCTATATTCTATGTATGAGTCAGGATATACACCTGATAAGCCTCATAAAAAGAGTGCTAAAACTGTCGGTGAGGTTATGGGTAATTATCATCCTCATGGTGATAGTTCTATTTACGAGGCTATGGTTAGAATGGCACAGGACTTCTCTTATCGTTATCCTTTAGTAGATGGTCATGGTAACTTTGGTAATATTGATGGTGATGGGGCAGCAGCGATGCGTTATACAGAAGCAAGACTTTCAAAAATATCACTTGAACTTTTAAGAAATATCAATAAGAATACTGTTGATTTTGAACCAAATTTTGATGAATCAACAAAAGAGCCAAGTGTTTTACCTTCAAGGTTTCCTAATATTTTAGTTAATGGTACTACTGGTATTGCTGTTGGTATGGCAACAAATATACCACCTCATAATTTGAAAGAGGTTATTGATGGTTGTGTTGCTTACATCGACAATCCTGATATTGATGTAGATGGCTTAATGCAATATATTAAGGGCCCTGATTTTCCAACAGGAGCTTCAATTCTTGGTAATAGTGGTATTAGAAAGGCTTATGAAACTGGTAGAGGAACTATTACTATTAGAAGTAAAGCCCAGATAGAAGAAAAGAATGGAAGACAATATATAATAATTAATGAAGTGCCTTATGGAGTTAATACTTTAGAGTTAAAAAATAAAGTAGCGGAGCTTGTTCATAATAAGACAATTGAAGGTATTTCTGATTATCATTCTGATTTAAATGATGGTATTAAGATTACTATTACTTTAAAGAAAGATGCCAATGCTCAAGTTGTATTGAATAAATTATATAAACATACGCAGTTTCAAACTAGTTATGGAATAATTTTCTTGATGTTAGACCAAGGTGTTCCTAAAACGTTAGGTTTAAAGGACATAATTGCTAAATATATTGACTTTCAAAGAGAAGTTATTATTAGAAGAACGAAGTTTGATTTAGATAATGCGGAAAAAAGAGTTCATATTTTAGAAGGATTAAAAACAGCATTGGATCATATTGATGCAGTAATCAAGTTGATTAGAGGCTCTAAAACAGATGGAGAGGCTAGAAGTGGCTTAATGAATAATTTTGGCTTAAGTGAAATTCAAGCGAATGCTATCTTAGAGATGAGACTTAGAAGATTAACTGGATTAGAGAGAGAAAAAATAGAAAATGAACTTAATGATTTACTTGAATTAATTGCAAATTTAAATGACATTTTAAGTAGTGATGCAAAGGTTTTAAATGTTATTAAGACTGAGTTGCTTGAAATCAAAGAAAAGTATGGGGATGAAAGACGTACTAATATTGATATGACAGCGATTGAATATATTGAAGATGAGTCTTTAATTCCAGTAGAAGATGTTATTGTAACATTAACTAATAAAGGTTATATTAAGAGATTAAGAGCAGATACTTATAAGAGTCAAAATCGTGGTGGTGTTGGAATTAAAGGAATGGCTACGAATGAAGAGGACTTTGTTAAACATTTAATTTCAATGAAAACACATGATTATATCTTATTCTTCTCTAATAAAGGAAGAGTATACAGACTTAAAGGATATGAGATTCCAGAGTATAGTCGTCAATCTAAAGGTCTACCTGTGGTAAACTTATTATCACTAGAAAACGGTGAGAACATAAGTTCGATAGTATGCTTAGACCCTTCTGTGGAAAACTATAAATATTTACTTTTTGTTACTAGAAATGGTCTAGTAAAACGTACGGAAATAAAGGAATTTGATAATATCCGTAAGAGTGGAAAGATAGCAATTGTTCTTAAAGATAACGATGAGTTAATAGCTGTGGATAAAACTACTGGTGAAGATGAAGTAATAATCGGTGCTAGCAATGGAAGAATGGTAAGATTTGTGGAAACTGAAATACGTTCTATGGGTCGTGGTACATCTGGAGTTAAAGGAATTGACCTTGATGGAAGTGTCGTTGTTGGTGCTAATGTTGTAACTGGAAATCAAGAAGTTTTAATTGTTACTGAGAATGGTTATGGTAAGAAAACAGATATAAATGAATATAGATTAACTCATAGAGGTAGTAAGGGTGTTAAAACTTTAAATATGACCGATAAAAATGGTTCTATGGTGTCTCTAAATTGTGTTAATGCTGATGAAAGTGATAAAAAAGATGTAATGATTATTACAGATAGTGGTGTTATTATGAGAATGCCAATGGAACAGATATCTACTTTGAAGAGAGCAACTCAAGGAGTTAGGTTAATTCATTTAAAAGATGATCAAAAAGTTGCAACAGTGACAGTTGTGGATAAAGATGAAGAAGAAAGTACTAATGAAGAGTAACTTCTTCTTTTTTTTTTAAGCTTTATATATTGATGTTTCACGTGGAACATATAGAGAGGTGGATAAAACTATATGGATAAGTAGTAAAATTATTTCCCGGGAAATAATTTAGGTAGAAGTAAGTATTAAAGTTATACTTTATTTAAAGCTTATATACTAATGTTTCACGTGAAACATATGAAGAAGTAGATAAAGCTATATAGAGAAGTAGTAAAATTATTTCCCGGGAAATAATTTAGATAGAAGTAAGT
>CAMMBO010000017.1 GCA_946494435.1 uncultured Mycoplasmatota bacterium | reverse complement strand
ATCACCATCTACAATTTTAACGCTAGATTTTAGATTTATTGATGGCCGGACACCGCTCGCGTAGGTCGAAGCATTGATGTTCGCGCTACCACCGCTGTCCACGCAACGCACGAGAGACGCACTATATGGTGTTAAGGTCCACCACCAAAGTCCATTACTTAAATAACCATTACTATATGTTGTTCCTGTATAACTAGATCGATATTCATACATATTAAGTAATCCTACTGCATCGATTACTGTGGTAGTTCCATTTGGTCTTGTTATACTTCCTAAACTAGTGGCATCTAATGTTGCATCCCATGTAGCATCTGTTACAATAAAATTCTCATAATCTCTTAAATTACCTAAGAATCCATCTACAGAAGTATCATTTAACCACATTTCCATGTGACTTCCTTCAAATGCTGAATTACCACTTGCATTATAGTTAATTGCACTTATATTCCACTGTGTTACTAACTTAGTAGTCTTCGCTTCATTATTAACACTCACCGCTCTCCATAACTTTCCACTATACCAGATGTAGTTATTAGGGTCTTCTCCTGTTATAAATGTATCTACTCCATCATCATATTGGCTTTCTTCAGGAATATTTGCTAGCAACACATCACTTACTGGTTCTGCTACTCTATCTAATCCATATACATTTATCTGTACTGAAAACTGTAATCCTCCTCCATCTCCTTGAGGATTATATTCTTCTGTTACATACATTCTAAGTCTATAGTTATTACTCTCACTAGAGTTCATACTACTTGTATATAAACTCATTTCTCCTGCTGGTCTTCCTGTATAACTATTAGAACTTTCCTCTTCATTATATGTTTCAGGTGTCATTAACCCTTCTTCTGTACCATCAGAGTTTACTCTAGTTAAATATAACTTTATATTAGAACCATCTATCTTTCTATCTGATGTTGTTACATCCTTTGCACTTATCTCATAGTTGATATTTACATCTCCTACTATTTCACTACTTACACTGAAATCAAAGTACTCCCCAGAATTCATTCTTACCATTCCTGTTTTATCTGTTGTTGGTAAAGCTTCATTTAATGATATTGTATTACTTGTCTCTTCATAGGTCATAACAATCGAACCTGTCGTTATACTATTTACTTTTTCTCCTGTTTTACTATAACTAAATGCAGCATAACTTACTCCTATTACTGCTAATACCAACACTACTAACATTACTATTATTATAATATTTTCCTTTTTCTTCATCTTTTACTCCTCCTTATTTTTAATAGTCTTTCCCAAATCATTATCTTCTATACTCTTTCAAATTATCATATAATGTTAAAAATATCAATATTTTTGACATTATAAAAAGAATAGAATACTCTTCTACTCTATTCTTTTTACACTATGAAAGAAAGTAATTCTATTACTTATATTTACTAAAGCCCCCCCCCCCCAGATAACACATTGTAAACACAGAATTTTAGAAAAATGACGAATTATTTTACCCCAAAAATTAAAATTAGCCATGTCAATTACTTCCTTCCCTTATCCTTGTTAACTATATATTATCACTTAATACCTAATATAATCAATACCTATTTTCCTCTTCTATGTAAATTATTAATATCTTCTAATTCATTATGTAATTGTCTAACTACTTGATAATTAACACCATCAGAACTCTCTAAATAATTAATATAGATATCATCATATAAAAGATTACCTTCTTTATCAAAAGATAATACATTTATTTGTAATTCATCTTTATAAGGATTAGTAAATCTTAATATACAAGGATTATCCTCTTCTTTTAAAATATTATCTACATTAAAATAATATTCTCCTATATGTACATTTCTAATATCTTCATCACAATGTCTTTTATCATTACTAAATATAGTTTTATCACCATAACCTATAAATAATTTTTTCATATTATCAACACTTGGTAAAACACCACAACTATTCTTCTTGCTAAAGTATCTATCAGATAATTCCTCATTAGTAAAATTACTACTAAATAAAGGACCTACTGTAATATTACCTAGACTTATCTCTCTAACAGAATTACCATAAAGACTAAAACTAATATCTCCTATATTAGCTATTAAATAACTACTTAAAAATTTATAAATGCCCTCATTAGTTTTATCTTTTCTAACACCGCATCCTTTTCTAATAATATAATCTGCAATAATACTTTTTTGATAGTCACTTAAACTATCTCTATTCTCATTAACAAAACTGCAAAAAGAAGGAAGAGCCGCTCTTTCTTCTTTTTCTAAAATAACCATATTAGGTAATAACTTATCCATAAAATCCCCATCTTTCTATGATTGATTACTACTATTACTACTAGTCAATGCAACTTTAGTTGTATGTTCTTTTCCATCTCTTATATAAGTTATCTCTATTGTATCACCTACAGAATATTTGTAAAGCTCATATCTTAAATAAGCAGAATCCTGTACTTTTTCTCCATTAAGTTTCGTAATAATATCTCCTTCTTTTAAGTCAGAGTCCGCTGCACCACTTCCAGATTGAATACCAGCAACTACAACACCACTGTTTACATCATTAGGTATATTATAATTATATCTATAACTATTCTTAGCATCGCTAACATTAATCATAGAAACACCAAGTAATGGCCATTCAATCTTTTCTCCTTTTTCTAAAGTCTCTATCTTACTATTAACATACTCTATAGGAATAGCAAATCCCATACCTTCTACTTCTGTTTGTACAAACTTCATAGAAATAACCCCTATAACTTCGCCATTAGTATTCATTAAAGGTCCTCCACTATTCCCTGGATTAATCGCAGCATCTGTTTGTAATACTTTCATAACCCAGTCGCTTCCACTAGTATTACTATCAGTACTAACACTAACTAATCTATCTTTACCTGCTAAATGACCCGTAGAAACACTACCTCTATATTCATAACCTAAAGGACTACCAATAGTAAATACTAAATCACCTAACTTAGCATTTTCACTATTACCAAGTTGTAAAGCTTTTATACCATCAAATTTTTTTATCTTAATAATAGCAATATCAACATAAGAGTCTCCTCCTAATACTTCACCATCTATCTCTTCATCTTTTGAAGTAATTAAAGTAACTTTATCAGCATTATCTACAACATGTTGATTAGTCATAACATAAGCATAGTCTCCTTCTATTTTATAAACAAAACCAGTACCTGTAGAAGCTACTTCATCATTTTGATAATTTCTAACCATCAAAACTCCATCATAAACTTTTTGAACCGCTTCACTAATACCAGACTCATCTACAACTACTTTAGTACAGTCAGCTGAACTACAAGTTAGTCCACTATTTGTACTAGAGCTACTATTATTACTAATTAAATCATCTCCCCCTATAATTACAAAGGTTAAAACACCTCCTATTACAAAAGATACAACTATTAAAACAACTTCTTTAATTCTCTCTGAACTCATCTACATCTCTCCTCTCAATATTAGCAAGTTCCATATAATTTTTAGGAAATCCCATTTTTTCTAATATTTTATCTATTTTAATACTATGCAAATTATATTCAAGATTATCTATTCTTTTATCAAGCTCTAAACACATATCTTTAAATTCATCATAACTTAACATTCTCTTCATTATAATAAGAAGGGCAAACAAATCATTAGTTCCTTTAGTATAGTACCCTTCATCATCTTTTTCTAAACCAAGTAATTCATGAAACTTTGTTCCTTTAATTTTCTTCTGTGTTCTATTTTCATATAAAATATCTTCATGAGCACACAAATTACGATAATTAGAAAGTATTGGTAAATAATTACTAAACTCATCTACTGGTATATTATAAATCTTACAAATATTTACTTGATCATCATATTTCATTATTGAAAATAATTCTCCAACTATTCCAAAAGATAAAACTTTAACTAAAATCCAAAGTGGAACATAACCATAATTAGACATATAATGTGCAGTCGCTGTATGTTGACTTCCATTAATCCTAATTTGTCTTTTCATCTTTTTAATCAAATCATTTACTTGTTTTTGTTTACTCTTATCACTAGTAAAGTTCTTATTACGTAAATAATATTTCTCTTTATATCCATATTTCTTAGATAACTGATATGAAAATATAGATTTCAAGTTATTTTCAATAACAAGTAAATACTTAAAGAACACATTTCTAATCGCTCTATCAAAAAGAAATAAACTATACATCTCTTCAAAAGTAACCCCTTCTAAGAAATGTTTATCAGTCATACTTCTCATAAAAGGATATCTATAACCAGATATAAAGAAGTAATTTTCTTTTAATAATATTCTCTTAGTATATTCTTCATCTGTAATAGTCATACCCTTATATTTAAGTATTTCTATTTGTTCTTCAAGATTCTTAAACTGCTTATCTATCATCTTCTTCCTCACCTAGAATAGATTATATCACAAAAATTATGTAAAAAATATGATAATTTAATGAAAAATTATGTTATACTTTAAAAAGTAGAAAGGATTGATTTTAAACTATGCCTGCAACTGTTACTCATGCTTACTTTGCAAATGACCTTTATGACATACTTCCTATTGGTCTAAAAAAGTTATTAATGGATGAAAAAAAGAGATTAAGAATGTTCTCACAAAGTACAGATTCTTTTATTTTTTATAATCTACTTAAGAAGAAAGATAAACATATAAGAGACTTTCAAGGATATTTTCATACAAATAAATCAAGAGATTTTTTTATTAATTTAGTTAATTATATAAAGTATAATAATTATTATCAAAATAGTGAAGTAATGGCTTTTCTCTATGGCTTTATCGCTCACTACTCTCTAGATTCCAAACTTCACCCCTATATAATTTATAAAACAGGTATAGTAGACGAAAGTGATCCTAGCACTTACAAATATAGAAATAAACATGAGTATATGGAAAACTTTCTAGATAATTACATGATTAAGCAAAGAAAGAATATAACACCATATAGTTTTAAATTCTATGATTTTACTTTTGACTTAAAACCATTCTCAAAAGAATTAATAGAAGTAATAGATTATGCTTTTAAAGAGACTTTTAATTTTAATGACTTTTCTAAATATTATTACAAATCATTAAAAGATATGTACAAAGCCTTAAAGTATTTAAGATATGATAAATATGGAATAAAAATGTTTTGTTATAAGACAGTAGATAAATTTACAAGTGATAAGACTTTTAAGTTACAAGCAATATCTTATCATACCCCATTAAAAGATGAATTTAACTATTTAAATGCTAATCATAGTACTTGGACTCACCCTAGTCTAAAACGAGAAAAACATAATGAATCTTTCATAGAATTATATTCTATCGCTCTAAAAGAATCTAAAAAGATTATCACTGATGTTAATAGTTATTTAAAAGACACTAAAAAGATTAATTTAAAGAATGTCTTTAAAAATTACTCATACCTAACAGGAAAAAACTGTGATAACAAAAATAAATTACAATTTTTTGAATAAAATTAAATCTAATATATCACTATATAAATAGGTGATAATATGTTAGAAAGTTATAAAATTGCAAGAAGTAACAATGAAGAAGTATTATACTTATATTTAAATGTTGATTATGAATTTGGTGAAGATTTAGAGAAAGATGACTTAGAAAAGAAAGCTAGAAGTTATTTAGTTACTCATGATATTGAATTTAATGGGAATAAGATAGTTTTTATTGTAAATGGTATTAGTACTAAAATGATTACTATTGAAAATAATAAGACTTACTTAAATGATTATTTAATTACTATTAATACTAAAGAGAAAATAACTATAAAAGAACTTCTATTAAGTTTATTATTTAGTAATATAAACATCTCTTTAAGAAACGAAACTCTAAAAGCTTTAACAGTTTTGTATAGAGCAGAAATAATTTATAATTTAGATAACAACTATCTAGATATAAATAAACTATCTTTATCTTATCATAACTATAATTATTATAAGGTTACTTATCCTGAAACCTACAAATCAAAGTTTGAGATATTTAACAAAGTAATTGATGAAACTAATGGCGAGTATTTAATTAATAATAATAAACCCATTAAATGTTTTACCCACTTAGTTAGTAATGGGTACACCGAAGAAGATAAAAGTATTCCTTACACTGTAAAAAAAGAAAGTCTCTGGGATTTAGTATACCCTAATTATTTACAAAGAAAAGATTACAGTATTAAAGATTTTAAAGAAAAATTAAATCTAAAAAGTGATAATTTTAATATAAAAATTACTAGTATCAGTAACTCTAATAGAATAAAAGAGTTAGACTTAGGAGAAAGAAAAATAGATGCTAGAAGTTTAGCCGTATATTTAGATTTACCTTCAACAGACATTACTATAATTATTAAGAAAGATTATCTTACCTTTATAACAAGAGGAATAGGTAGTGGTTTAGGTCTTAGTATTATAGGAGCAGATAATCTATCAGAGTTAGGTTATAACTATAAACAAATATTAAATTATTACTTTAAAGATGTATCGTTAGTGGTGCAAAAATAAATTTGCATAAATGTAATAATTATGATATAGTATATTTGTAAGAAAAATTCATACAATATTAAAAGGAACACTTAATATTCGCATGTTGAGTGGACCCCTAATTATTTTTCGAGAGCCACCTAATCCAACAGTTGTAAGTTAGGCGGTTTCTTTCATTTTAAAGCAAGTATGGCAAATAGCAACAAGATATCTTGAAGAAACAACATAACTACTAAAGAAAAAATCAAATAATCTTTCTTGTTCATTAGCTAGACCTCCTTTCTGAGGTCCCACCCAACTATTAAATGTTCCTACATATAGAGTATCATATTAATTTCTAGACAACAAGGAAAAATGTAATAAATTAGTTACGGATTTTCGTAAATATATCATTTTTTTATTATTAAATATACAATACCGAAAATGAAAGAATTATGCTAAAATAATTATTAGATAGAATTATTGACAATATAACTATTAATAAAACATTGAAAGGAAAAATAATTATGACTAGAGAACAATACTCACAAAAAGTAAAAGACATTATGATTTATAAAAATCCTTACGGAGCTTACCATCAACAAAACTTCAATACATATAGTGCTTATGGAGAAATGACTCCAATTAATTCTGATATTATAAATAATATGCCAAACTCAAAAATAATATTAAGTGAAGAAGTATATGGATCTTTGTTAGGAGTACAAGATGTTACCAATATAGAGAAAAAAGAAGTACCATTTTTCCTATATGGAAAAGAAGTTGAAAACAATGTAATAGAATTTGATAGTTTTATTACATCAAGCTCAAGAGATAATAGACAAAGAGCAGAAGCAAATTATGATGAAAATATGAGAAATGATTTAGTAAATAAACTTAATAATAACCGATATAATGGTTTTGTTGTCTGTCACGGACATTCCCACCCAAGAGGAAGTTTTAGTGAAAACTTTTCTCTAGGCGATTTCACTAGCTATATTCAAATGAATCAAGATAATCAAGTGTTTAAGACTAAACAGGCAGAACTTACAGCATGTCTAGTTACAAGTACAGGCGACATTAACTTTGTATTCTACGATAATACAAGTGATAACTTTTATAGATTTACTGATGTTTTTGTAAAAGATAAGAATAATAATTTAACACCAGTTAGTTGTTATGGTCTAAATCAAAGAGAAAGAGCAGATATTACAAATAGAAGTCTATCATAACATTATATTTATTTAAATAATATCATGTAAGTAAAAATAAATTTGCATAAATGTAATAATTATGATATAGTATATTTGTAAGAAAAAATTCATACAATATGAAAAGGAACACTTAATATTCCCATGTTGAGTGGACCTCCAAATTTTTATATTATGGATTAGCCCCTAATTCAACAGTTGTGAGTTAGGTGGCTTTTATTTATATCGCTAAAAATAATAACTTTATAAGTAAAAGGATAATTATGATTAAAGAGACTATTAATAAATCTTTTCTATTCATAATATCAATCTCCTTTCTAGGAGATAACCACCCAACTATTAAATGTTCCTACATATAGAGTATCATATTAATTTCTATACACCAAGAAAAATGTAATAAATTAGTTACGAATTTTCGTAATCTTTTTATTTACTCAAAAACACTATTCATAAGCTCTTCTATAGTCTTTTTTCTCTTTTTAGTTTTATCTTTATTAATAATTATAGTAACAATGTCCCCTTCTTTAACATTAGGAACTACCTCTATTGGTAAATTACACATCTTACCTTTATCTATTTCCACAACTGCATAATCTCCTTCAATTCTATCAACAATTACTTCCATTAATCAGTCACCTCTAAACTATAACTAGCACTATCTTCTCCATCAGTAATTTTAACTTCATAAGTACCAGGCTTAACATTACTACTAACTTTAAAAGTCCAACTAACATTACCTTCACTATCACTAGTTTTATCTTCAAGACCACTTGCTTTACTCTCTCCACTAGAATAGATTACATCTATATCATAAGTAGTATTAGGAAGCCCTTTAATACTAACAGTAACATCACTTCCTCTACTAATAGGAGATGTTAAACTAACAAGATTTATATTACTAGCAGCAGCACTAGAACTACTATTACTACTAGAATCTTTATCTCCACTACAAGTAACATCCACACCATCACTATCACAAACGATATTGCCATCTAAATCAGTTCTAAGAACTTTCGCACCCACACTTTCATATCTATCTATAATAGACTGATAAGGATGATTATAAGAGTTACCCTCTCCAACCATAATAATAGCATACTCTGGACTTACCTTCCTAACAAATTCTATTCCTGATGAAGAATCACTTCCATGATGACCTACTTTAATAACGTCTGCATCAACATTACTTGTTATCTCGTTTTCACTTAAAGTCTCAGCATCACCCATAAATAGAAAAGTATTATCTAAATAAGTAAGTTTTAAAACAGCAGAATAATTATTTAATTCACTATAACTATCACTATTAGGAGCGATAAACTCTAATTTTAGATTATCATCATCAAGAACAACTACTCCACTCTTAGCAGTCTTTATTTTAAGTCCTTTATTACTAATAGTAGTAAGTAAATCTTCATAAGTCTTACTAGTAGAACTAGCTCTAGGCATATAAATAGAACCTATATCAAAAGTATTAATAACTTCCTCTAATCCTCCAATATGGTCAGTATGAGGATGAGTTCCAACTGCATAATCTATCTTTGTAATACCTAGATTATTAAGATAGTTAATAACATTGTCCACTTCATATGCTTCTCCTGCATCAATTAACATAGTTTCCTTATTAGGAAGTTGTATAAATATAGAATCTCCCTGTCCTACATCAATATAATTAACTCTTAAAGTGTCTCCACTAAAAGTAGAAATACTAGTCTTATCATCATTTTCTACAAAAGGATTAGCACATCCTACTACTAATAAACATAAACAAATTAATAATACAATTCTTATCTTCTTCATAATCTACCTCTATCAAAAGTATATCATACGTATCTTAAGATGTAAATTATTTTGACAAACTTGGAGTACAACTCCAAAAAATACAAAATTATATCTCTATCTCTTTAAAATAATTTTCTACTCCTTTAGTAATAGAATTAGCAAGTTTTTCTTGATAACTTTCTTTCTGTAATAAATACCTTTCATTAGGATTAGATATAAAGCCACACTCTATTAAAACACCAGGTACTCTTGTATTAGAATAAAGATATAAATTAGTCTTAATAACTTTTCTATCAGTATTTAAATCATTTTTAAACTCATTCATAATAGATTCAGCAAGTACTAAATTATTAGGGTTAATTGGATGATATAATACCTCAGCCCCACTAACACTACTATGATAATGATAATTTATATGAATAGATAAATATAAATCACTTTTATTCTCTTGTATCTTTAATATTCTTCTATATAAATCACCTCGTTTTTTAGCACTATCCCATTTACTAGATAAATCACTATCATCACTTCTTATCATATAAACAGTAGCACCTTTACTCTTCAACACTTTTTTTAACACTTTAGATATTTCTAAATTAATATCTTTCTCATAAAGATTACCATAAGTAGTACCAGAGTCTCTACCTCCATGGCCAGCATCAATTGTTATAACTTTATGAGACAAAGTTTTCTTAGGTTTAACTCTAGCATCAACAAACTGTAATGACATAAGTAAAACTATAAACATAATTAAAAAAAGAACTTTATATTTTCTTATCATTATAAACACCTATTAAAGTATATGTTTAAAAAAAAAGAAGATACTTATAATAAGCATCTCAAAATTACATCTACATTTCACTCTTCTAATAAGAAATCAATAATATTTTTATGAATGATTCCATTCTGTGAAAAATCAAATTTATCCATTGTTATTACATATTTAGGATAATTATCCTGAATATTATTAAAAACACTAAATTCTCTTGCTACAACATTCTCATCTGCTAATATATAAGCTACTTGGACATATACCTTTTTTCCATCTTTCAAACAAATAAAATCAATCTCACCCTTATCAAATGTTCCTACTTTTACATCATATCCTCTATAAACTAATTCATTATATACAATATTTTCTAAATAAGCACCTAACTGTTCTTTTTTACTTATATTTTTTACTTGTCCTATACCTAAATCTGTTAAATAATATTTATATTTTCCATTTAATATTCTTTTACCTCTAACATCATATCTATCAACTTTATTTATTAAATAAGCTTTACACATATATTCCAAATAATTATAAATAGTATCCTTTGCAACATTCCTATCATTTTCTTTAAAGTATTTTACTAAGTTTTCTACTGAAATAGTCTGTGATGGTGTTGTCATTATATATTCTGCTATTCTATTTAATAAATCAATATCATTTATTTTAAATCTTCTAATAATATCTTTCATAACTATTGAATCATATAAATCTGATAAATATGTTCTTATTTGCCTCTCATCATCAAATCTAAATCTTTGAGGCATACCTCCCCAAATTAAATAATTTCTAAATAAAGAATCGTATTCACTTTCTTTAGCATTTTTTAAATGACATACTTCTTTAAAAGTAAATGGAAGCATCTTAAAACTTACATATCTTCCTGATAAATAAGTTGCTAATTCTCCTGATAATAAATCACTATTTGATCCAGTTATAAATATTGACACATTCAATGTTGCTTTAAATGAATTAATTACTTTCTCCCATTTATCTACATTTTGTATTTCATCAAAAAACAAATAATATTTTTTATTATCACTAATTCTATCTTTAACATACTTATTCAAATCTTTATAATTTCCAATAACTTCATACTCAACATTTTCAAAATTTATATAAATTATATGTTCCTCATCAGTTTTATCTTTTATTTCCTCAATAATTTGTTCTAACAAAACAGACTTTCCACATCTTCTAATACCAGTAATTACTTTTATAAGATTTTCATCATAAAAAGGCCTTATATCCTGTAAATATTTTTCTCTTTTTACCATCATAAACATTCATCCCTTTCTGTTTTAATTGTATCAAGAAAAATTTGTTTTGTCAATTTTGTCGTTTGAAAACGACAAAATATATAAAAATATAAATTTTGTCGTCTAAATTGTGATACTATTTTGCATCATAGTAAAAATTATTAAAATTAAACTACTAACTTTTCATTAGAATTGTGTTATGAAACCTCTAGTATAAAATATTATCCATATCATTTTTCTTCTAATAACTCTAAATCTTTAATTCTTTTATTATTAACTAAAATATCCATTTGTTTTCTAGCAATATTATTTAGTTTTACTAATCTTTCACTTTGAGGAATATTACTAGCAATAAATTCTGCATTAATACTTTCTAAATTACTTAAAATAACTAAATGTAACAAATCAGTATAATCTCGAATATTACCTTTACAAGCAAGTAAAGGATTTTTATCTCTCCACTCTTTAGCAGTCATTCCGAACAACGCTACATTTAAAACGTACGCTTCATTTGCATAAGCAAATCTTTTCTGTTTATCAGTTAAATTAGGTACAATATAGTTCTTAACAGCATTAGTATGAACTAAATAATTAACTTTTGAAAGTATTCTATTAACATGCCATTCCACTTTTTCCTGATAAGCAACATCTCTTTTTAAATGTTGAAATTCCTGAATAACATAAAGTTTAAATTCTGGACTTAACCAACTAGCAAATTCTAAAGCAATATCACTACAAGCATAAGTTCCTCCATTATTACCAGACTTTGAAATGATTCCAACTGCATTAGTTTCTTTAATCCATTTCTGTGGTGACATATAAAAACTATTTTTACCTGCTTCATTCATAAAGGTCTCGAATTCGTGACCTTTGAAATTTTTATTATTTAATTTTTCCCACAAGCCTAAATAAGCTAAAACATCTTTATTTCTCATCCAAGCATATATAGGAATCTTAGGTTCATTAGGATTGGCATATCTAGAGAGATCTGTCAAAGAAATATAATCAGTATTCCCCACACGCATAACCCTTATTTTATTCTCTTGAACAACTATTTCTGTTTCAATGATATCTTTTTTCATAACGACCTCCTATATATTAAATTAGTGTTCATTATATTATATACAGTTAATAATATTTTACTTTTATATTTTTAGCCCACTACTATTAACACATTTTGCATAACTTACAACTAGAGGTGTTATAATGTTAGATTCATTTAATGATTTATCACCAGTTTTACAAGCATTTCTTGCCTGTCTCTTTACTTGGAGTATAACTGCTTTAGGTGCAAGCATTGTCTTCTTTTTTAAGAAAGTAAATAAAACTCTAATGGATGCCCTTCTAGGTTTTGCAGCAGGTGTCATGATAGCAGCTAGTTTCTTTAGTTTAATATCCCCTGCTCTTGAAATGGCCGAAGAGCTAAAGATGAATAGTTGGATAGTTATATCACTAGGTTTCTTATCAGGAGGAGTTTTACTATTTATTGGTGATAAAGTCTATGACTATTTAGATAAAAAGAGAAAGGATGAAAACAGTTCAAAAGCTAAAAGATGCTTTATGTTAATATCATCAATTACTCTCCATAATATACCAGAAGGAATGGCAGTAGGAGTAGCATTTGGTTCTCTTGCCTACTCTCTAACTGGTTCAACACTAGCAAGTGCCTTAACTCTTGCTCTTGGTATAGGATTACAAAACTTTCCAGAAGGTAGTGCCGTATCTCTTCCCCTAAGACGAGAAGGATATACAAGAGGTAAAGCCTTCTTCTATGGACAGCTATCAGGAATAGTCGAACCAATCGCTGCCGTTATAGGAGCACTTCTAGTCTTAAAGATTCAATTAATACTACCATTTTTACTAGCTTTTGCAGCAGGAGCCATGATTTATGTAGTTGTAGAAGAATTAATCCCAGAAAGTCAAACCAATAAGAAAAAAGACCTTATGGCCTTATTCACAATTCTAGGATTTATGGTAATGATGATACTAGATGTCGCCCTAGGTTAAGAGTCATTTGACTCTTTTTAATTTACTCTAAATATAACTTCTGCCCAGCCTTTAACTCTATCGCATAAATATCATCACTCTTACAAGTAAATATTAGTTTAGGTTTAACTACCATGGCACTTGTATCTGTATTAGTAGTATCACTATTATCTGCATCATCTATATCAGTAGGCTCTTCTTTAACTGGTTCTTCTACAACAGGAGTATCATCTTCTATTGGTATATCTTCAACCGGAGTATCAGGGGCAACCACCTCTGGTTCAATTCTTTTAAAAGTATAGCCATAACTATTTAAAACCGTAATACTATCATCTATCCATAAGCACTCAGTAGGATTTTTTCCATTATTTATAGACCAGTAACCAGCACTGTTTTGATGCCATCCACTACCAGTAAATTTACCCCTGCCACATTCCATATGTACATGATTACCACTAGCATTGCCTTTGGTACCTTCTTCATAAAATCTTTCCCCACGGTTTATTACTTTACCAACAAAAAGATTAGATACATCATTATCATGAGCGAACATCATCGTCATATAATCAACTGTTCCATCAGGATAAATTACCGGTTCACTACTTTCAAGCCATACTTCATTAGCATCCCCCACATATATCTTTCTAATAACACCTGTAAAAGGAGCGACAATAAAATCAATTCCACTATCACTACCTGCATCATCAATTGCATAACTATCTCTATGAGTTCCCATCATATACCCTTGTGTTATTCGCATATAAGGACTAGGATAAAGAGGCTTTTCCATTATTTATCACTCTCCACATTTATAATATTACTTTTCTTTACTGTAATATAATCAGTATTAACTAAAGATGAATAATCTTTTAGTTTGCCTTCTAAAGATTTATAAAGTGTATCAGCACCTATAAAACTAAAGAAAGATACCCATAGACTATTAGGAAAACCTACACTTGTAAAAGTAATACAAAATAGTGTCCCTACTACAAAGTTAACTACTAAATTATAAATAACTAAACAGCTAGAGCAAGGAAAAAACTTCTTTGTCTTTTGGATAAAAGCACAAGTTATAACACTAAGAGCGATTGCCACAACTAACATTTGTTGTAATAGTGTTAAATTTAACATACACTTCACCTCTAAAATAGTCTATGACAAAAAAGACTAAAAGAAACATTGAAAGCCTACAAAAGCATCTTAATAAGTCCTAAAACTAATATATGTAATGGATAGTATAAATAGAAAAACATCTTACAACTCTTACCAAGTTTCTTATTATAAAAATAAATAAGTATTAAAGACAATAATGAAAAATATTGCATAGGCTCTCCAAGTATTAATGTTGATAGACTAACTGAAATAACAACAAGAGGAAAGTTTTCTTTAAATAAATAGAAAAAACTAATTACAAAAATTCCTAACATTCCATAACTAAAATTTAAAAATTCTGCTATTAACCCCATAATAACAATAATTAATAGATAGGTAAAAGGTAATATAATAACTAAATCTATTTTATCTTTAAAATACTTCTTAATTAAACCCCTACTTTTATCTAACAAAAACAAAGTTAGAAGCCCCCAAGCAAGAGTAAAGAAAATGTTATTAGCATTCATATAAATAAAACTACCAAAAAAAACATAATCATAAATAACTTCTGAGATAACCGCAAGTACCAAAAGTCTTAAAAAGTACTTACTAAAACTCTTAGTATGAATATATCCTTCTGTTAATAAAAAAGCAAATATAGGAAAAGATAACCTTCCTACCGCCCTTAAGAAATTATAAAAAGGCGTACCAAAAACAATACCAATATGATCTATTGTCATAGTAATAATTGCAATAAGTTTTAAATCAAAATTACTCAAACACTTTTTCATAAATATAATATATCATAACATTAAAATACCTACAATTATATATTATCTTATTAATTTTAACTTTTTACATCTATTATAAACAAAACTAAAAGGAACATCAAACTTATTTTCTAATTCTTCAAAAGAACACCCAGAATAATAGAAAACTGCTTCTTCTAAATAATCTTTTGGTAATAACAAAGACTCTGCAAATAATAAGTCTTCTTCATATTGCCACAAATTGGTAGTATACAATTTTTTGTCTGGGTATATATATTTAAAATCTTCACTAGTATAAATAATATAATCCAAATTCTTCTCATGCTCTATTTTAGAATAATAACACATTAAAGTATTAATAGCAGAAGCTAATCCAACTCTAATATATCTGTTTCCCGTTATAATATCACTTTCATCTAAATTATTTTCCCCTAACTTTTTATCTACATAATATAAAATTTTTCTTTCATCATCAAGATCAAAAGCAAAACCAAATTCATTATTAAATTGTGTTTTTTTCAATGTTTTAACTGGTCTAAGCTCAAAATCTAATTTTTCCACCCAAAATCTTTTTATATCAAATCCAGGCACTAAATTATATTTATAAATGAATTCTCTTTGAACAAATTTATCCATTTTTTCTGTAGTAAATAATTTCATTTTCTTTCTCCTTTCAAAAAAAGAGCATCTTATAACGATACCCTTTAGAAACAATAGATTAACGTTTACTAAATTGTGGAGCACGTCTTGCTTTCTTAAGACCTGGTTTTTTACGTTCTTTCTTACGTGCATCACGAGTAATAA
>CAMMBO010000016.1 GCA_946494435.1 uncultured Mycoplasmatota bacterium | reverse complement strand
TAAGGATATCATATTTTTATTATATAATAATTAGTTTCGCAAGAAGTCTATTATATCTTCTGTATCATTATTAATCCTATCAATAAACATTCCTGTAGTATTATCTTCTATTACTGCTGTTTTTATTTTCAATGTCTCTTCAAATATCTTAATTTGTGCATTAGTAGTAGCCTTTATAGAATATAATTCAAAAATTTTTCTAAAGAAATATAATATTACATTTCTTAATATTTCTATAAAGAATATAATAATAGCAACTAGCATTAAATCTTTTAACAAACCATCTGTAAGCTTTAAAAGTAACTGTGCAGATAACAAAGGAATAATAAAACTAAGTCCTGCTAACATCATTGATAAAATAACAAGTATAATAAAGTAAAGTTTCTCCTTCCTAACAAAATACCAACTCATCTTTAAATTTGTCTTTAATTCTTTAAAATCTTTTTTTATCTTTTTCATCAAACTCCCCCTTCAAAAAGATTTACATCTTAAGCATAACATTACAGTTAACTGGAGAGTCAATAGGAAAAAGAAAAGAAGTAGATATTTCTACTCCGTTTAATCTTTAATAATCTCTTCTACATTAAAATATACACCTTTATTAACTTTAGATTCTGGATAATCTTTAGAATTACCAACTTCTATTAATTTGTCTTTATCAACAACATCTTTACTACTAACACAATTTTCAAATTTATTCTTTATGTACTTACCATACTTATCTTCTAACTCTTCTAAAGAACGTACTGTTACAAATAAATTCATTTTCTTATTTAATATTTTATTTAACTCTAATAATACTGGTACATCACATAATCCATCCAAGAAAAATGTAAATTTAATATTTTTGTCTATTGATACATTAACTAACTCATCAATTAAAATATTACCTAATTTATTTATCTTTTCATTGCAAACAATAAATATTGCCGTTTTATCTTTTATGTTAGCTAAATCAATATCATTACCTAACAAATTATTAAATAGCATCTCTCTTACACAAAAGTCATTTAATTTTTGTTTCATAACAGAAATAATACTACCTCTAGTCTCAACAGGTGCATAAACAGTAGTACTTCCTGCAATATAAATAGAATCAAGAACATCTAAACTATCAAAGTACTTAGTAATATTATCACTTTTACTAACCATAACCTGAATACTACCTAAATTAATCTCTTCTTCTTTTCCTTCTTTAAATAGTATCAAAACTAAAGCCATAAAATAATCTGCTGCACTATTTTCCCAAAAAGGATCACTATAATGATTATCAGTCTTAAATATTTCAAGCCCAAGTTCTTTAATCATTTCCACTGCTTTATCCTTATTACCTTCTTTATAATATTTATAAGGTAACATTAAAGGATTAAAACTATTACTTTTATAAGCATCATCTAAATTAAAAACCAATGTATTATAATTATTCTTATCAAGTTCACTCTTAAAGGTACCAAAATATTCATTTTTATTATCTAAAATTAATAAATTTTCTCCATTATTAATAGAGTTTATCACTTCATTAAACATAACACCAGTAGTCTTATATGTATTAACTTCTCCAATTATTAAATTTGTATTTTTCATAAAACATCACCTTTCCTAAAATATTGATTTCTTCTTAATAATTTCTTTATCTACTATCTTATCAGTTATCTTACCATCTTTAAGTTTACTTCTTAAAATATCTGTTTTCTTAATCGCTTCATTTTTAAGTTTAATCTCTTCCAATAATTTCTCTTTTCTTTTAAGAAACAACTCTTCACTAAAATTATTCCAATTATCTCTAATCTCTTCTAAAGTAAAACCCACTTCTTTTAACTCATTAATAAGTTCTAAATCTTTAACTTGTTCTTCTTTATAATATCTATAACTAGTAAACAAATCAACTTCACTAGGTTTAAACAAGTCTATACTATCATAATACCTAAGAGTTCTAATTGGAATACCCGTAAGTTTAGAAAACTCACCTATCCTATACAGCATAAGCATCAGTACCTTTCATAAATATCATACTACAATTTAAAGAACTTTAATAGATTTACCTCTAAACTTTTTTGTCAAAACTAACACCTTTTGTTCTTCTTTTACAGTTTCCTTAACAATATAATCTTCTCTTTCAAGTTCATCTCTTAGTAACAATAATAACATCTTAAGCAATTTAAGTTGTACTATCTTAATTTTAGTATCTCTATCTATAATTTTTTCCTCCTTTCAACTCTACTTTAACATTACAGTTAACTAGAGAGTCAATATAGAAAAATAGAAATACATTTACGAAAATTCGTAACTAATTTATTACATTTTCTCTTGCTATACAGAAATTAATCTGATACTATATTTATAAGGAACATTTAATAGTTGGGTGGAGCCAAATTCTTTATGGAAGGAGGCTTGATATAATGAACAAGAAAGATTCATTAATCGTTGCTTTAGTAGTTATAATCCTTTTTCAAAACCTATTACTGCTACTAGCATTAATATAGAAAAAGCCACCTAACTCACAACTGTTGAATTAGGTGGTACCAACAATTTTGTAGGTTTCACTCAACACGTGAATATTAAGTGTTCCTTTTATAGTGTATGAAATTTTTTCTTACATATACATCATATCATAATTATTACATTTATGCAAACTCATTTTTTTAAAACTCTACATATCTATTAGTATTATAAATAGTACCATCTACTTCCACATAAATAGAATATTTTCCACTAAGTCCATCTTCATTAATATATTTAGTAACACTAATACCTTCCTTAGTTTCTTCTTCTGTAAATATATCAACACATAAAGCAGTATAAGGTCTCTTACTTATAGAAACATTATAATTATTTTTAGTACCATTTTTATAAAGAATAACACTAACATCAGTACCTCTTTTAAATTTACCAGTAAATACTAATCTATCAACTTCTTTAGTAATACTAATATTATGTTCTTCTTCTATATCCTTAAAATCTTTACTATTTAAAATAAACCCTAACTCACTACTAGTAACTTCAGTCTCACCTAAACTACCAACTCTTTCTGCTTTACTTAACTTAAAACTTTCATTTTCAGGATATAAACTCATCTTTTCAACCCTATAATTATTAGTAGGTAAAACTATTTCAAAGATAACTTCCCCATCTTTATATTCTACAGTATCACTTTCTAAACGATCTGCACCACTAATTCCCGCAGGTTGATTAGAGTTCTTTCCATCTACATAAACAATACCACCAGAATGAATTATATAATGGTCACTATCTAAATAATCAACATCAGATATATATGGAGAATAAAACTCACTACCACGTTCTTTGCCATATTCAAATACCTGTTCAATAGTCATTTTATCTGTATCTATCTTATACATAACCCCACGAGAATAACTGTCTTCTGCAGGAACATATTCATCTTCATTTTTAGATTTATTATTACCATTATCAAAGATAAATACATAACCCTCAGGAGTAATCATCGCAGCATGTTGACTCCATTGCCACTCAAAATCATCTCCCACTGGTGTAAAGAAATACTCCTGATATTCTTCGCTCCAATTAGTAGGATCTCCTATTATCCAGTTTAAATCTCCACTATCATAATCTATATTAATAACAGCATCTTGATGTCTACCAGATAAAGTTATAGAATTAGTCTCTTCATCATACCAAACAGAATTATTATGAAACCAATCATACTCTATCCAGTTTTCACTCTTACCATCTTCCATATTTAAAACATCTTTTAAATCAAAAGTTTTAATAACTTCACCAGTTTCTCTATCAAGTTCTACAATATAGTCTTCAACAGTACCATCACCACTAGTAAAATCATCACTAGCGACTAATAAATTACCATTAGGCATCTCATAATAATCGTGATGATAACCACCAAGTAAACTATACTCTTTATATATCTTACCTAACATATCCATCTCATATAAACCTGTCATATAATAAGGACTATTAACTAATCTTTCTGTACTTAACATCAAATGACCATTATCAAGTCTATTAACCTCCCAAATAGAATTAATAGTTAAATACCATCTTACATCACCGTTTACATCATATGCACATGTATAACCACCACTAGATGGTGTAAAGAAATATAAATCATTACTTAATTCATCTTTATTTGCATCAACAGAAGTAGGTAAAATAAAGTCATCTGGTAAAGCTTCAGTAGTAATTGTAAATTCTTTACTTACATCACCATATTCTACAACTACAGTATTATCTCTATCAGGATAAAGACCATAAATAGGTAAATAATGTTCCGTACCTTCATCAAAAGTATATTCATAAGTACTAAGTTCATCATCACCTTCTATAGTAACTTTGGGACTAACGGACGTCTCAGTTTTAAAGATAATTAATGCTGTTAAAGGTGAAATATCATAAGGATTAACAATTACATCAGCATTATCAATATCTTTCAACTCTGTAGGAAAATCCTCCTCTAACTTACTTTCCTCCTCTATTAAACTACTAACAACTTTCACTTCTTTGCTATTAGTACTTAAATTATTAAAAACAAGTAAGCAACCAACAATAAGTATTAAAATAATAACTACAACTATTATAACAATTTTCTTTTTATTCATAGTATCTCCTCCATTCACCATAATTTTACTTTATAAAACTATTATAAGTAAATAAAACATTAGTTGAAAAAACTCAACTATTAGTTGAGTCAAAACAATCATCATCAAAACTTAAAGGAACTTCATAAGTAATAGTCTTATCATCAAGACTAGTAGCATTTATCTCTAATACTAACTGGTTATTTTTAAATATTTTACAACTACTAGCATAATCATCCACTGTAAAATCAATACTATTAAGTAAACCAGAAAGAGTATCTACATCACTATTTTCACTTTCACAACTACTAATCTTTGTCTTAGCATCACCATTAACATCATAAAGATTACAACTTAAGCTTTTATATTCAGTATCATCATCACTATTATTATAATCAATACTAGATATATAAATAGATGATTTATCAGGAGAAAAAGCTAAAACACCACTGACATCAAAATCATTAGAATCAGTTTCTAATACTTTAAACTCATAAGTTTCCTTATGAACGACAAAAAACACGAAAATACCAACCACACAAATAACTAAAACTGTTATTGGAATAAATATTTTCTTATTTAATCTCTTCTTATCCTTAACACTTCCCTCTAACAATTCATCTATATTAACATTAAATAACTCACTAATAGTTTTAAGGATAGCAATATCAGGAATACTCTTACCATTCTCCCATTTACTAACCGCTTGATAAGTAACACCTAACTTTTTAGCAAGTTCATCCTGAGTTAAGTTATTATCTTTCCTAAGTTTCTTTATAAATTTACCAATTTTCTCTTGATCCATTAGCATCCTCCCAACTTCTAATAACGACACCATCTAAATTACATATATAAGCATTAGGCAATAATTCTTTTATCTTCCTTAAAACAACTTCATCTTTTTCATATTTCCTTCCAACAAGTATTCCCTCTATAAAACAACTAGGTATACCAAAGATAATAGCACTCTCTCTATCAGTAAAGAAATCATCTTTATTTTTTTTTGTTTTATAAACTTTTCATAATAATCAGGATTTATAAATTCTTTTACATCATTATCATTAATCAAATTAAGATTTAAAACATCCCCATTTAATAATTCTTTTATATAAAGATTATTGCCATTAAAAATTATACCTATCTGTACTTTATCTTGAACTAAACTAGGCATAAATCTTGCTTCTTTAGTCTGCTCCATAAACCATCTAAAACAAATACTAGTATCTATAGTATCAATAATTTTATCCATTTCATCATATGGAATAACTGCAGTTTTAATTACAACACCATCTAAATCTTTATATTCAATAGTACCACCACTATAAAAATTAATATAATCTTTTAAATAATAATCTTTCTTTAAATTCCAAACACAAACAGAACCAATATATTTAGATAATCTACCATCAACAAACATACTAGAAACTAGTCCATTATTAACGATTTCATTAAGACCTTCTATATTCTTATAAGTACCATGTAATAAAGTACCTTTAGATAGATATACTTTATCGCCTACTTTATAAGAGGAAGCAAGAGGAGTATAGTTTTCAAGTGCATTATAATATCTTTCTATCTGTTTAATAACAATATTCATAGAATTTGGATTATTAATTTTATCCCTAGCAATTTCAATATATTTTTCTTTATTCATAAACAAAACCTCTAACCATTTTGATTTTTACTAAACATTTCTTTTTTATAATACAAAGTTCTGAGCCTGTCTAACCCTAACTCATCATACTTTATATTAAATCCATATAAATTTAAATCGTCAAGTAATTTTTTTCTTTGTTCTTCCAAAGGTAAATCATAATATAACGGATTATCATAATAAACCAGCAAGCCGATATCTTTAATTTCTTGTAATTGTATCTTACTACTCATACCATCTTTCACATAATGATAATCTTTCTTTTTAGTATCAAAAATTCTTTTATATCCATATTTTAATAAACTATCTTCAAAATTATCTAAGTCATAAAAAGATACCTCTTTAACATCAATATCATCTAAAAGTTTGTTTTGAACTTCAAATTCACTATCATTACAACTTCTTAGTCTAATACAAGAATTTTTAATTTCATTCTCACTCATACCATCAAAACTTTTATTAGTATAGTATATATCGTATGTATCAACAGTAAAATCATTTTTAAATCCATATTGTTTCAACATATTATCATAATATTTTAAATCTTTATTTAATTTAATACCAACTTCTACTATCACATACACACCTTCTCTAAAACACTTTATCAATATTAACTAACTTGTTATCATCAAACTCTAATTTAAAAGTAGTACAGTTAAAAATATTATCGTAAATTATTAGTTTATCATTAAATGTTATACATTTATTTTTCAAATTAACATCACACCACTGCTTTAATAACCAAAGAATTGCACTACCGTGCGAAACAATAACAATTCTCTTATCTTTATATTCATCTATTACTTTCATTAAAGCCTTATATACTCTTTCTCTTACTTCCTTTTGACTCTCTCCATCCCCTATTTTATAATTCTCATCATCATTTTGTCTTAACTCAAAACCACTAGGTAACTCATCCCAAGAATTAACACCAAACTTTCTTTCTCCAAAAGCTGAATTAACTATTAAATTCACATTATTAGCTTTTGATATGTATTTAGCAGTTGCCATCGCTCTTACATAATTACTAGAAATAACAACATCTATATTTTGAAGTTCCTCCTCTTTACTTATATTAGATGCTAACTCTTCTCCTTCAATAGATAAAGGCATTTTCTCATTCTGTAACTGTAAGCTATCATTATTATAATCATTATTTATATTTTTTAATGCTATAGAGTGTCTCATTAAATAAATAGTCGTCATTAAACATCACTACTTTCTTTCTCTCTTACTATTATAACACACTATTCACAACCATTAAAACTAACTTTTTCTTGCTTTTTTGCAACTTTCATGATATAATATAGCCAACTTAAGAGGGGGAGAAGTTTTATGAGAACAATAGAAGAAATATTAAAAGAAATTAATATGTATGAGTTGAATGAAAGTAACTTAACAGAACTAATTGATATGTATATTACTAAATATGCAGAAAGAAGAGCAAACTTTGATATAAAAGCTATACCATTTTTATGTAAATCTATTATAGAAGACTTAGAACAAGAAAGTACTAAACCACACCTTGAAGA
The DNA here is from genome assembly GCA_946494435.1 of uncultured Mycoplasmatota bacterium. The sequence goes on along the minus strand of CAMMBO010000016.1, from coordinate 9,339 downwards.
AAAATTAAATTGCAGATTCTGGTTTGGAGAAATGGACCCTGCTTACAAAGATACGACCATTACAAATAATAATCTACCTTTTATGGCTTTAGGAACAAGAGATTATCGTTTTACTAATAAATTTAATACAAGTTGGGAATACTATTATCACTATACGTCTTATAGAAATTATAATGATATGCAACTCATGATTAAAACTAAAAAAAATTTATATTATTTAACAGATAATTGTCTTTTTAAATTTAACCAAGATACTGAAGATATATATACTTACTACACTTTTAAAGAAACTGGAGAAATTAAAGAAAAAGTATTTGTAGATAAAATTAAAGGTGTTATGCAAACAGATGATGCCACATATAGTATTACAAAAAAAGACGAACTTATTAATAGACGTATAAAACCTGGTACAGTATCTACTGAAGAAGAATTACTTAATTTACTTTATGAGCCAAAACTTATTTCTAAAGTACCTAAAAGAAAAAGTATAATAGAAGCATTAAAAGAAGCATTCAATGAAGATACTAACAAACAAGTTGCTAAAAATCTTGATATTAAGCCTAAAGCCTTAGAACCAGTAATGTACACTTTAACTGATAAAGGTAGAGTAAGAAGTAAGAATGAAGATAGTATTATAGCAATATCCCATCCAGAATCTGAATCTATTAAACTCCTAGCAGTTGCAGATGGTATGGGAGGATATAGCAATGGAGAATATGCTTCTTCTTATACAATAGAAAGATTAAAAGAATGGTTTAATAATAGAACTGCATTCGAATTCAATAACCTTAATTATTTAAATACAAACTTACAAGAATTAATACAAGACATTAATGTTTCTTTGCATAAAGAAAGTAGAAAAAGATTAAACGAAATGGGAACTACTTTAACTTGTGCTATTGTAACTAATAATAAAACTTTAGTCTTAAATATAGGTGATTCAAGATGTTATCTAATGAAAGATACAAATTTAAAACAAATTACTGATGATGATTCAACAGTTTATGAACAATATGAAGCAGGAATACTAACCAAAGATGATTTAAGATTTCATCCACGTAATAATATAGTTACACAGGGTTTAGGTATCTCTAACGTCTCACCTAGAACTAAAATTATTGATAATGACTCATATGATAAATTATTACTATTTACAGATGGAGTTACTGACTGTTTATCAGATGATAGAATTAAATTAATCGCTAACACATATAAAAAAGAAGAAATACTTGAAAAAATAATTGATGAAGCAGTTAATGTAGAGCAAGCAATTCCAAAAGAACTTAGCATACCATATAATTTTAGAACACAACCTACTCCAGGTAAAGACAATGCTACAGGTGCAATATTAATAAAGAGATAAATGAAAAAATTCATCTATCTCTTTTTACTTAACTTCTAACTCTATAGGACAGTGATCACTTCCAAACACATCACTGTCTATTTTCATATTCTTTACATTATCTATAAATCTATTTGACACTAGAAAATAGTCAATTCTCCAACCAATATTCTTCTCTCTTGCTCTACCCATATAACTCCACCAAGTATAAGCATCTGTTTTATCTTTATATAAATAACGGTAAACATCAGTAAAGCCTCCATCTAATAGTCTTGTAAAAGCATCTCGTTCTTCAATAGTAAAACCAGCATTACCAACATTACCTTTAGGATTAGCAAGGTCTATTTCTTTATGAGCAACATTAAAGTCTCCACAGATAATAACAGGTTTCTTCTTATCAAGACTCTGTAAATATTTAAGAAAATCATCTTCCCAAGTCATTCGATAATCAAGTCTTGACAAGTCTCGCTTTACATTAGGAACATATACACAAACTAAGAAAAAGTTATCGTATTCAAGTGTTATAACTCTTCCTTCATGGTCATGAATATCAACATCAATTCCATATGCCACGTCAAGAGGTTTAACTCTAGAATAAACAGCCACCCCAGAATAACCTTTCTTGTCGGCTGTATTTAAGTAAAAGTTATACCCCTCCGGTCTAAATGGAATCTCACTTTCAACAGCTTTTACTTCCTGAAGGCAATAAACATCTGCATTACTTTCTTTAAAGAAATCTTCAAACCCTTTCTTTAAACAAGCTCTAAAACCTGCTACATTAAAAGATACTATCTTCATACCCCACCTACTTACTATTCATCGCTTGTAAAGCTGTAATTGCCACAACACCTACTATATCATTAGCATTACAACCACGTGATAAATCATTAACAGGTTTAGCAAGGCCTTGAGTAACAGGTCCATATGCTTTCGCATGAGCAAGACGCTCTGTAATTTTATAACCAATGTTTCCTGCATCTAAATCTGGAAATATCAAGACATTAGCTTTACCTGCTACTTTACTATTAGGAGCTTTACTCTTAGCAACCTCTGGAACAACAGCAGCATCAAATTGTAACTCTCCATCTAAATTAATATCAGGATACTCTTTCTTAGCCATCTCAACTGCCTTTACTACTTTATCAACATCAGCACATTTAGAAGAGCCAAAAGTAGAATGAGATAAAAAGGCAACTACAGGCTCCTCTTCTACCAATAATTTAAATGTTTTAGCACTCTCTTTTCCAATCTCTACTAACTCTTCACTACTAGGATTTTGAATCATTCCACAATCAGAATAAACAAACACACCATTAGAACCATATTCACAATTAGGAACAACCATTAAAAAGAAAGCAGAAGCAATGCTTACATCTTTACTAGTCTTAATTATCTGTAAAGCAGGTCTTAAAGTATCAGCACTACTGTGACATGCTCCAGAAACAACACCATCAGCATAGCCCTCTTTAACTAACATATTAGCAAAATAAACATAATCATTTAAAATAGTATTCTTAGCATCATCTAAACTTATACCTTTATGCTTTCTAAGTTCGTAATAATCATTAATTAACTTTTCACTATCACTAAAAGTCAAAGGATCAATAATAGTAACCCCATTAATATCAATATTATTATCTTTAGCAAGACTTCCTATCTCACTTTCTTTACCTACTAAAATGATATCAGCGAAAGCTTCTTTTTTAATAGTAGATGCAGCCTCTAAAACTCTAACATCATTAGATTCAGGTAAAACTATTTTCTTAAAATCATCTTTAACTCTCATCTTTATTTTATCAATAAATTCCATCAAATCATCTCCATTAACATTTTATCAAAGCAAAAGATTTAAGTCTATATTAAAAATAAATTATTGCAAAAGAAAAATAGGGCCCTACAACCTCACAGTCATAGCTCCCTTGCAAAAATGATTTAACATTTTTTTCTTGCATACTTAATATATCATATATGAACAGAATTAATCAACAGTTTTTTTCTTTTTCTTATAATAAATAACTGTCCCTACAAACAACACTAAACCAACTAAAGATACAATTAATCCTTCTTTAAATAAAGGAGAGACATAAACTAATTTAATATTATGATTACCTTCATTTATCTTAAAGCCAACAAAACTCTTATTAGCAACTTCATAAGTAGTCTTTTCACCATCTACATAAACTTCAAATCCTTTATCATAAGGAATAGATAGTTTAAAGTAACCATCATTCTTAACATCAATATTACCTTCTATAACATCACCTTTAGTCTTATCTCTATCAATAACAAAAGGAGATATTTCATCATTAATAGACATTAAATCATTATAATTATAGATAGCAAAAGAAAGATTAGATAACTTAAATTTACCTTCACTAAATGTAATCTCTAAAGTATCATTACCACTCAAAGAATATTCAAAGTTATAATTATTATTATGATATTTCCATTTTCTACAACTAAGTTTATTACTAACCCCATTAATAGTAATATAAGAGTCCCCCACACTGCATTTACTATTATAAAGCATCTTAAACTTTAAAAGTAAAATATCACTATCACTAATATTATTTAATTTAATAACTAGCTTATTATCTTTAGAAGCTTTAATAAAATATTTACCATTATCCTCTTCTATCTTTAAGTTCTTACTTTCTAAAACATCATAACTAGGAACATAATCTTTAACTTTCTTAACATAACTATCACTATAATCTCCATCAACAATAGCATAATTCAAATAAGCATCTAACTTCTCAAAATAAGATAAACTATTATACTCATCTAAATTCATTATCTTATTAGTACTATAGCCTATAGGTAGGACATCTTCATTTCTATAAATACCATCAGCAATTTTTTTATAGCCTAACATATTATTACTACTATTAAGTAAATACTTATTACCCATATAAAAGTTATAGAAAATATTATTATTACCAGTAAGCATACCATAACTTCTATAAATAAATTCATTATTAATTAAATTATTATAAAAATCTTTATAATAAGAGTTAGATAAAGAAGAATAAATACTACCTGTATAATAATCTATATCATAAATCTTATTAGATTTATCTAACTTAACACCTTGATCACTCATTCTATAAAAACTATTATCTCTATCTAATACTTGCTGTACTTTATCACTAGTCTCTTCATAATCTAAAGTATCATAAAACTCTTTAGTTACAAAGATATCTGAAAAGTTAGTTGGAATAACAATAATTAATGAAAGAATCCAAAGATAAACATATAAAACATATTTTTTTTCTAGCTTATAACTAATAAGTAAAAAGATAATTAAGAGAACCATATCAACACAAAATAATAAACATAAGTATTCCCTCTTATAAACGAAAACAAGAAGATTAATAACTGCAATTATTAAAGAGATAATAATACTAATCCTTAACTTACTTTTATTATTAAAAATATTCATAAGGAAATAACCAATTAAAAGAATTGCAAGAGGTAAGAGTGGTATGAATGCCTTACCATTTAGATACATTCCTCCATTAAACACATAATCAAAGATAGGAAAAACTAGCAAAATACTAAATATTATACTAATAACCTTAACTTCACGTTTTTTAGTTACAACACCATATATTAAAGCGATTATAAAGATAGCACTACATCCCAAAGAATAAGATGAATACAAAGTATTAGAAATATCAAAGTTAGGAATAAATAACTCAAGTAATGAAATACTTTTATTAGTTGCCGTTCTACCATCAAGCAATGAATAAGCTGTTGGAAGTAAAAGAAAACAACTAAGAAGTACTGGTATTAACATTACAAAAATAAACTTAAAGCCTTCCTTAAAGAAATCTTTTACTGTAATTTTATCATTCCTTTTATCTTCTATATATCTAAAAATACCATAAAGTAAAACACAAACTAATCCAACAACACTAAAGTAATAACTAGTTAAATTCATTAAGAAAATAGATATAACTAATAAAGATATTTTCTTCTTATCAAAATACTTATCAACCCCAATTAAAGCCATGAGTAAAAAAGGCATATAATCAACAAACATAATATGTCTATGTAAATGAAAGATAAAACATCCTGATGTTAAAAATAATAAAGTACTAACAAAACTAACTTTCAAATCAAATCTTCTTCTTAAAAAATAATACATTAAAATAATACTTACTATTAAACAGATAATCATACTAAACTGTATATAAGTAATCATAGATACAAAAGGTAATAAATAAGAAATTAAAATAATTGGATTAAAAAGGCCATAATAAGAAATATTATAGATATTTTGTCCCCCTCCAAGGTTAAATGCAAAATTAGGAAAAATATCACCTGTATCATAAAATAGTTTTCTTAAATAATCAGGAAACATAACATGTTGACTTATCCAATCTTTCTTAGAGCCAAAAAAATTAGTAAAGTTAACAAGTACTAAAATGGTAACTAAACTAATTATAATTAAAGTTAAAATATTTATAATATCATTTTTATGCTTACTTAAACTTTTCATAAGTCCCCCTAACTAAATACAATATTACTATTAAGTGGTACTACTTGTATCATTGTATTACCATCTGCAACTACTAACTCATTACCACTCTTATAATAATAATGAGTTTTATCTCTTCTAGAAGCTTTATTCCAAGTAATAGGAATAGCATATCCATTAGTAATATAATAGCCTTCCCCAGTACCTACAGTATCTAAATCCTGTCTACCATAACTGTCTAATGTATGATTATTAACTTTCATAATAATTATATTCTTATAATGATATTGTAATCCACTATCTCTATCAGTATGTGGACTATTATTCATATAACGTAAATAATACCTATTGGTAGCATCATAAGTATAACTTCTAACCTCACTATAAGAATAAGTCATAGTAATATTATTGGCAGTTAACAAGTCACTTGTAGTATCAAAATTAACATCATCAGGAGTATAATTCAAAAGACTATAATTATCACTAGTAGTACTATAACCTTTACTTCCTGCAACATTATACAAATCTTCTATACTAGTAAAAACATTATGAGGTGCGGCAATATTATAATTACGATAATAACCATTATCATAAAGTCCATTAATATTATTAACACCTAAAGCTCTAATATCATTTTCAGCATATGTACTCCATCCATAATGAGCATATATAGCATCACTCTCAAGTGCATAATCTAAAAAATAATGTCTACTACTTCTAACTGGTCCAATTACACTAGTATTAACATCTTTAAAAATAGCCATTATTCGAGTTAAGCCACCTTCTACTATTATTTCATAAGTTAAATAAGCATCTTGTAATCCTACATGAGCATTATTACCCACATTATTATCAATCATAATAGCAATAGGACGCTTATTACTATTAACATCATAAACAGTTAAATCCTCTTTATCAAGTGTATTAACATCATCTATTTTCACGTTCTCTTTTTTATTAGACTTATTATCATTGATAGACAACAAAAAATAAAAAAGACCTATTAATATTAAAAATAATACTACACTAATAACACTAATTATAATTATTTTCTTTTTATTATGGTTAGGTTTAATCCTAACTTTACCTAAAGATTTTGGCTTTCTCACGACTACCACCCAACTAAATTTTAGCACAGTTTAAATAATAATTAAACTTTAAAGGAAAAGTTTCCAAAACTTGACAAAAAATATACTATTAAAAAACAGTAAAAAATATGATACATTATAGACATAATTAAAAAGCGGTGTTCCCTACCAATAAAGAAAATGGGAATAAAAAAAGTGACTATCATATGCATTCATAGATAGCCATTTTATTACCTTACAAGCTTCTTAACATAAGGACTTTCCACAGATTTATATCCTTTAAATGTTTCTGTACTAGCAATATCTTCTCTTCTATTTTGTAAAGCAATAACTTCATTTGCATTATTCAATTCAAATACATCAGCTTTATCAATACTTTTTACAACTTTACTTGACCTTACAACACTAGTACCAGGCAAAGCTTTTTCTTTCATTTTATCTGCCATTCCCATAATCTAAAACCTCCATATTAATTAATAACTATATCTCTACTACTAGGCATTACTTGTATAAAAGTATTACCATCACTCACCTTTATCTCATCACCATTACTATAAGAATAATAAGTTTTACCACTTCTAGAATCTTTCTCCCAAGTAATAGGCATCATATAACCATTAGTAATATAATATCCTTCCCCACTTCCTACTGTATCTAAATCTTGTCTACCATAATCATCAAGAGTACTATTATCTACTTTCATAATAATTATATTTTTATAATGATATTGTTCTTTACTATCTCTATCAGTATGAGGAATACCATTCATATAACGAAGATAATAGCCATTATCACTATCATAAGTATAACTTCTAACTTCACTATTAGAATAAGGAATCTCAATACTAGTTAAAGTTATACCTTCTAAACTACAATTATCATCTTCACAGTTTAATGAATTATCAGTTTTCTCTAAATCTACCTTTTTACTAACATAATTTAAATTCTCATAATTACTAGATGTAGTATCATAACCAAGTTCTTCTGCCATCAAATATAAATTATCAATACTAGTAAAAACATTATGAGGAGCAGCAATATTATTATCACGATAAAAGGCATCATCATAAAGTCCATTAATATTATCAACAGAAAGAGCCTCAATATCATTCTCTGCATAAGTACTCCATCCATAATGAGCATATATTGCATCATTCTCAAGAGCATAATCTAAAAAATAATGTCTACTACTTCTAACTGGTCCAATAACACTAGTATCAACATCTTTATAAATAGCCATTATTCTAGTTAAGCCACCTTCTACAATTATTTCATAAGTTAAATAAGCATCTTGTAACCCTACTTGTTCATCGTTATCAACATTATTATCAATCATCACGGCAATAGGACGTTTATTACTATTAACATCATAAACATTTAACTTTTCCTTTTTTTCTACCAAAGGCACATCATTACCAAGATAAACAAAATAATAGTAAGTTCCTCCTATCAAAGCCAATAATAAAATTATAAATATAATAAATGCTATTCTTCTTTTTCTTTTCTTCTTCACAAGCACCACCTCTACTTTAATTTTATCACAAATTTATACTACTTAATAGAACAAATTATTATAAAAAACATAAAGTATATTAGGTGATTATATGTCTCAATTAATTCAATATACAAGTAAAGAATTAGATTTACTAGCAAGATTAATGCGAGCAGAAGCAGTTGGTGAAGGAGATTATGGTATGCTTATGGTAGGCAATGTTGGTGTAAATAGAGTCCTTGCTAACTGTTATACATTTAGAAATATAAATACAATTACCAAAATGGTATTCCAAAATCCAGGAGGTTTCGCTGGTATAAACAGTCCTCAATTCACATCAGGTTCTACTATCAAAGAAAGAGAACTAGCAGAAAGAACTTTAAAAGGAGAATATTACTATCCTGCTACCAATGCATTATGGTTCTATGCACCAGGAAGAAATAATAATTGTATTAGTACCTGGTATGATCAAGCCCTAGCAGGAAGATTTAAAAACCATTGTTTCTATGCTCCTGATCCTAGTGTATGTCCACCTCTTCATTAAAAATATCCTTATTTTATAGTAACATTATTTTTATTATCTTCTAATATATAGTTAATAGGAAACAAAAAATTTGGGGGATATTGACAATCACTTCAATTTATGTATAATATTAAATTGTAAGTGATCTTCAGTATCCCGCGTGGACTGAAGACTTTTAATTTTACAAAACAAGAGACGAACAAAGTAATTTATTAAAATCAAGAAACATATTATTTTATGCCAAAGAAAAACCTTATAATACCCAATTATAAAAAACAAAAATAGAAAAACTTATACGGTACTAACTAATAGAAACCTAAAGGATTTACCAGTACCAATTAGCATCACACTCTACTATTAAAAATATATTGTCAAATCATAGTAAACTATGCTATAATAAATGTGTTCTTA
>CAMMBO010000015.1 GCA_946494435.1 uncultured Mycoplasmatota bacterium | reverse complement strand
TTAAGTAGTATAGAGAAAAAGAAAAGAAAGAAAGCTAGTCGTGCTCCTTTTATAACTTCAACTCTTCAACAAGAAGCATCAACTAAATTAGGCTTTACGGCTAAAAAGACTATGTCTATCGCTCAGAAGTTATATGAAGGAATTGATTTAGGGACTGAGACAGTTGGTCTTATTACTTATATGAGAACTGACTCTATTAGACTTTCTGATGAGTTTGTAGGTAGTGCTTTTCACTATATAGAAGAAAACTTTGGTAAAAAGTATATTGGTTATACTAAACATGCTAAGAAAACAGAAAATGTACAAGATGCTCATGAAGGAATTAGACCTACTAGTATCTTAAGAGAACCTTTAAAAGTAAAACAATATCTATCTAATGATGAGTTTAAACTTTATAGTCTAATCTATAAAAGAGCTTTGGCATCTTTAATGGCAGATGCTATTATGGATCAAACAACTCTAATCTTTAATAATAATGATTATAAATTTAAAGCGACTGGAAGTATTCTAAACTTTGATGGTTATCTAAAAGTATATAGTGATTATGAGAAAAACGAAGATAAGATTATCCCAGAACTTTTAGAAGGTAATAATTATAAAGCTAGTGACATCTTATCAGAACAACACTTTACTAAACCACCTGCAAGATATACAGAAGCGAAACTAATTAAAGAGATGGAAGATTTAGGAATAGGACGTCCTTCTACTTATGCTAAGACTATTGATACTATTAAAGATCGTGGTTATGTTAAAATGGAAGATAAAAAGTTTGTGCCAACAGAAATTGGTATTGAAACTACTGATAAACTACAAGAGTTCTTTAGTGACATAATAAACGTAGAATATACTAAAAATATGGAAGAAGAACTTGATAAGATAGCAGAAGGTAACTTAGTATGGAATGAAGTTTTAAAAGAGTTTTATGATGTCTTTGAACCTCGGGTTAAGAAAGCCTTTAGTGATATGGAAAAAAAGGAAGCAGAAGAAACAGGAGAAATGTGTCCAGAGTGTGGTAGCCCACTAGTAAAAAGAACTGGCCGTTATGGAGAGTTTGTCGCTTGTTCTAATTATCCAGAGTGTAAATATGTAAAGAAAGAAGAGAAAAAAGTAATAGAAGTATGCGATTGTCTTAAATGTGATGGTAAAATACTAGAGAGAAAAACAAGGCGTGGTAAAACTTTCTATGGTTGTAGTAACTTTCCTAAATGTAAAGAAGCTTTTTGGGATAAGCCTACTGGAGAGAAATGTCCAAACTGTGGTGAGATGCTTGTAGAAAAAGATAACAAAATAAAATGTAGTAAATGTGACTACATAAAATGATTTAATAGTTCCTAAAATAATGGGAACTTTTAATTTTATGTATTGATAATTTTTAAAATTTCGTTATAATAAATATTAGTTCTTTTAGGAGGAATATAAATGGCGAAGTTACCTATTTTAATTATTAATAATGCAATAATTTTTCCAGGAATGGAATATCGTGGCGAGACTATAGATTATTATGAACAAGGAATAGTTGATGCTATAGATAAGACTGATAATAAAGAATTAATTATAATTCACTCTATCGATAATATTAGTACTGATGACGTTACAGAATTTCCTAAAATAGGACTTTTAGCAACCCTAACTTTAAAACTTAATATTCCAAATTCAAAAATGCGTTATATCTTTATAGGTTTAAAAAGAATAGAGATAAGTTCTTACGAAGAAGAAAATGGTGTTTATTATGCTAATTATAAAGAAATAGAAAATACTACTAATAATTCTTTGGAAGAAGATAAATACTTAAATATGTTATATCGTAATTATGAGAGATATGTTAGAGAAATATCTAGTGTTAGTAATGCGATGTTAGGTGAGATATCATCAATTAAAAGCTTAGATAAATTAACAGACTTTATAATATCTTTTCTTAATCTTTCTCCTGATACTAAGAAAAGTTATTTGTATGAGTTAGATCCTATTAAAAGAGCGATTAATTTAGTTAGTCAGTTAAAAGAAGAGATAAATCTTGCTAAGCTTGAAAAAGAAATAGAAGCGAAAGTTCATAAAAGAATAGATGAAGATCAAAGAAAATACTACTTATCTGAGAAATTAAAAATAATATCTAATGAACTTGGTACTGTTAGTAGTAAGAATATGGTTATAGATAATTATAATAAGAAGTTAAAGAAACTTAAGTGTTCTAATAAAGTAAGAAATAAGATTAAAGAAGAGATAGAACATTATAAGTCTATAAATGAAAATGTTCCTGAAGCTTCTATATTAAGAGAATATCTTGATTTAATGTTGAGTCTTCCTTGGGACTATAAAACAAAAGATGTTACAGATATTAAAGAAATAGAAAATACTTTAAATAATAGTCATTATGGTCTTACTAAAGTAAAGGAGAGAATTGTTGAGTACATTGCTGTTAAACAGAATTCTCCTAAAGAAAAGAGTCCTATTCTTTGTTTAATAGGACCACCTGGTGTAGGTAAGACTTCTCTTGCTAAAACTATTGCAAAAGCCCTTAATAGACGTCTTGTTAGTGTTTCTGTTGGAGGAGTTAATGATGAAGCAGAGATAGTGGGACATAGAAGGACTTATGTAGGGGCTCTACCTGGTAGAATAATTAGTGGGATAAGAAAGTGTGGTAGTTCTAATCCTGTCTTTATAATAGATGAGATAGATAAGATGACTAAGAACTTTAGAGGAGATCCTGCTAGTAGCCTTTTAGAAGTCTTAGATAAAGAACAAAATAGTACTTTTTATGATCATTATCTAGAAGAAGAGTATGACTTATCAAGTGTTTTATTTATCGCTACTGCCAACTATGAAGATCAAATACCACCTGAACTTAGAGATAGATTAGAGATTATTTATTTAGACTCTTATACTGAGTATGAAAAGTTATCTATCGCTAAAAACTATTTAATACCTAAAGCTTTAGATGAACATGGACTTACCTCTTTACAAGTTAATTTTAGTGATAAAGCCATACTAGATATTATTAATTACTATACTAAAGAAGCAGGGGTTAGGAATTTAGAAAGACTAATATCTAAGATACTTAGAAAGATAGTTAAGCAAGTATTGACTCTTAATGAGCCTGTCTTTTATGAAGTTACTAGTAAAGACTTAGAGAAGTACTTAGATAGGAAAATATATACTAATAGAGAAAATAAAGAGACTAAATTAAAAGGCGTAGTTAATGGTCTAGCTTATACCCCTTATGGTGGAGATATCTTACCTATAGAAGTAAATCATTATAAAGGAAGTTCTAACTTAGTTTTAACGGGGTCCTTAGGCGATGTTATGCAAGAGTCTGCTAAGATTGCTTTAAGTTATATCAAAGCCAATGCTAAGAAGTTTAATTTACCTAAAAGTATCTTTGATGATGATATACATATTCATGTTCCTGAAGGTGCTATACCTAAAGAAGGACCAAGTGCTGGTATCGCTCTTACAACCGCTTTAATTAGTGCTTTTACAAACATTAAAATATCTACACATATCGCTATGACGGGAGAAATAACTCTTCAAGGAGATATTATTGAAATAGGAGGAGTTAAAGAAAAAGTATTAGGAGCCTATAGAGAAGGGGTAAAAACTATTTATTTACCTTTAAAAAATAAAGCCGATGTTAAAGATGTACCTAAAGAGATAAGAGAAAAGCTAGAGTTTATTTATGTTTCTAATTATAAAGAGTTATATAAAAAGTTATTTGTTAGTGAGGAAGTATGCAGTTAAGAGATTTATCTATAGAAAATAGACGCTATGCATTAAATATTAAAGCCGATATGACTGATGATGAGAGATTAGATGTTCTTAAAACAAATGATTATAATTCTACTATGAAAGGAATACATGCTCTACTTGTTAGTGAACCTAGTTTTTTCTTTGTCAATGAAGACTTTTTAGATACTGCATTAGAAGTATCTACTATCTATAATGATAGATATGCTAAAGATAGATTAAGTAAGTTAAAAGAACTAGATGAAAGGGAAATGGAGAAAAGAGCAGGGGCATATATAGAAAGTGAATATTTGAAAAGAGACTTTATCTTTACTTATGAAGATTATTTAGAACTATTAGAATTAGATGATTTACTATTAAGAGAGACTAACTATAACTATCTTTTAGGAAATCCTTATATTCTTCATTCTATAAGTTACATAAAGAAAGAGTTTAGTGATTATTATAGTGTTAATAGGAAAGCAGATAATTATTTATTAATAATATTAAATATCTTAGAGAAAAGAAATTATTATGATACTGAAGCAGTTGTTGCAATTAATAGTATTTTAGAATTATTTCCTGATAGAGAAGATGAAAAGATTATTACTTTTGCAAAGAAAATACAGTAATAATCTTTTTCTATTATCATATATTAGAACTAAGGAAAGGAGATAATGTATGAAACAAATTGTAACTTTAGAAAAAGAGATAGCTTTTAAAACGATGGTGGGAGAAATTAGTAGTATCTCGTTAGAACCTGATCTTGCTTTCATTAACGATAGTGAAATTGAAGGTAACTTAATAATTAGTGGTACTTATAAAATGACTGAAGCTAGTACAATAGAAGAAGAATTTAGTTATAAAGTTCCTGTAGAAATTATGCTTACTACGGCTTTAGAAGAAGAGACAAGGAAAGTAGATATTAATAACTTTACTTATGCGATTGTTAATGAAGAAGCTTTAAGTATTACAGTAGAACTTTTAATAGAAGGTTTAGAGAAAATAGAAGTAGAAGAGGAAGAAGAGGAGAAAGAAGTAGAAGAAGTTATAGAACCTAAAGAAGAAGTGAGTGACGATGTAAGAGAGATAAAAGATGAAAATATAAGAGAAAGTGAGAATGTAGAAGATAATACTAAAGAAGAAATAGAAGTATTAACTACTGATGAAGAGAAAGAAGAACCTGTAAGCTTGGAAGAGAAATTACCTAGTTTAGAAGAAGTACCTGTTATGAAGGAAGAAGAAAAAGTTACAGAACCTGTTATGAAAGAAGATACTAGTAATAAACAAGTAATGGACTCTATCTTTTCAGCTTTCGCTAATACCGAAGAGACTTATTCTACATATTCAGTTTATATATTAAGAGAAGATGATAACTTAGAAGAAGTAATCGCTAAATATAATACTAATAGAGAAGTACTTTCGGAATATAATGACTTAGATAACTTAAAAGTAGGTTCTAAACTTATTATTCCTACCTCAGTAGAATCTAATGATTAATAAATATACTTACTTAAAAGATATTAAAGTAATAGATTATGATAAGATGAGAGTCTTAATTAAAAAAAAGAAAAAGTATGATATAGATAAAATATATAAATACTTAGATGATCATAATATTAATAACTATTTAAGGCCCTTTAAAATAACAGATAAAGACTTATATTTTAATTACTTAGATAAAAAAGACTTAGATAATGATGAAGTTGCTAAACACTTAGTTTATGCTTTAGCAGATTTACAGAATAAAACTACTATATATAAAGAGATAGATAAAGATAAATTAAAAGAAGAATATGATACCTTTAATAATAAAATAAACTACTTAGAAGAGTATTACTTTACTATGCAAGATATAATTGAAAATAAAGTATATATGTCACCATCTGAATATCTATTTATTAGAAATGTATCAATTATCTATAGTGCCTTAAACTACTCTAAACATTTAGTAGAGTCCTGGTATAAAATAATGAAAGAAAAAAATCGTGAAAGATATGTTTATGCTCATGGTAAATGTGAGTTAAGTCATTTTATAACTTCAGATAATGATTATTTTATAAGCTTAGAGAAAGCTCATTTGGAAAGACCTCCCTATGATTTTATTTACTTCTTTAAGAAAAACTATGATGATACTGATATGTTAAGTAATTTTAGGCTTTATCAACATAGATATCATTATAAAGAAGAAGAATATCTTTATTTACTTATAAATATAACAATACCAGATAAAATAGATATATATCCATCTAGTTTAAGTAAATGTATAGAATTAAATAAGTTTTTTGATAGATTAAAAGTAACTAGTGAGTTCATTTCAAAAAATGAGAAAGACAAGAAGCACTATGAAAAGCACTAATTCTATTAATAATAATAGAGCATGTATTCTTGTTACTAGAAATAATAAAAGTACAGCTTGGTAACATATGATAACGGCAAGGGCAAGAAGAGTTCCTAAATAGAAGATACTACTTCTTCTTTTTTGTTTACAAAAATTACATCTACAGAATGGACTATGTTTATTTCCTTTAAAACGCATAAACATCACCTGTAATAGTTTATGAAATAGTAAAAAAGATGTTAAAATTCTAAAAATAATGATAGAATGGAAATAGGGGAAGTGAAACTTATGAAATATAGTATGGATAATATTGATGAAAGAGCTAGAAAAATATTAGGTTTTGATAATGATGAAGAGTTAGTGTATGATGAAGTAGTGGATAGATATCTTTTAACTCTTGCAAATTATGCTGTTAATGTAGATGATGAAACCTTCTTTACTGAAGGAGTTTTTCACAATTTAAATTATAGTCTATATCACTTAACTGGTTGGATTTTTAGTAATTATTCAGATATTATTACAGATGAAGAAATGTTAAGAAGAATGGATGAAAATGAGCATTATAACTTATTGATAAAAGCGGCAAATTTAGTAATGCAACGTTTTATAAAAAATGGTATGGAAGAAGAAGCGACTATAGAAGGAACAACACTTTATGTTATCGCTAATTCTATCTATGATTATGAGAGTTCGCTAGAAGATATTGATACGAAAACACTTAGTTAGAGGTGAAGACATGAGAAAAGTAAATACATTAGTAAAAAAAAGTGATGTTACTAAATTAAAGAGTTATTATGGGGAAGCTTTGGGTAATAAGAATTTTAAAGATTATGTAGACAATCTTGATGTAAGTAGTGATGTTTTAATTAAATATACTACTAGTATCGAAGATGCTGTTAAAGAAAAAAATAATTGTAAAGCTTGTCCTGGACTTAAGAATTGTCCTAATACTTTAAAAGGACATGTTTATACGGCTATTAAAGATGGGAATAATCTAAACTTTAGTTATATACCTTGTGATAAATTAATTAAAGAAGAGAATACTTATGCCTATAAGAAAAATATTACTTGTTTTGATTTACCTAAAGAGATAAGTGAAGCATCCTTTTCTAAGGCATATAGAGATGATAAAAAACGTCTTCCCATCTTTAAATATTTTAAAGAGTTTATGGATAGTTATATAAAAGATAAGAAAGGTAAAGGCCTATACTTAAGTGGCTCTTTTGGAAGTGGTAAAACCTATTTAATAGCAGCATTATTTAATGAACTTGCTAAGAAAAATATATCTTCTGCCTTAGTGTATTATCCTGAACTTTTAAGAAGCTTAAAATCATCTTTTGGAAGTGATTATGAAGAAAAATTTGATTTTATTAAGACAGTACCTCTATTACTCTTAGATGATATAGGAGCAGAGAATACTACTTCTTGGAGTAGAGATGAAGTATTAGGACCAATACTACAATACCGTATGGAAGAAGAATTACCTACCTTTTTTACATCTAATTTAACTTTAGATGAGTTAGAGAGTACTTTAAGTAATACTAATAATGGAATTGAGAAGATAAAAGCGAAAAGAATAATAGAGAGAATTAAACAACTAACTGTTCCTTTAGAGTTAATTAGTAAAAATAGAAGAAACTAAAAGTGATTATTAAAACAATAACTCTGGTATTTACCTAACAAAACTGTAATAAAATTTACAGTTTTTTTGTGATATATTTGTAAAGAAAGGAGAAATTATGGAAGTTTTAAAAGTTAATAATTTAAAAAAATATTATGGTAATAATACTAATATTACTAAAGCTTTAAATAATATATCATTTACTGTTAATGATAATGAGTTCCTTGCTATTATGGGAGCAAGTGGTAGTGGTAAAACAACTTTACTTAACACTATATCTACAATAGATACTGTTACTAGTGGTAATATTATTATTAATGGAGTTGATATTACTAATTTATCAGAAGAAGAATTATCTAATTTTAGAAAGGAGAACCTTGGTTTTGTTTTTCAGGACTTTAATTTACTAGATACTTTAACTATTAAAGAAAATATTGCCTTATCTTTAATCATTAATAAAGAAGATAAAAGTAAAATAGATGATTTAGTCTCAGATATTAGTAAAAAACTAGGTATTAGCGATATTTTAAATAAATATCCCTATGAAGTAAGTGGTGGACAAAAACAACGTTGTGCTTGTGCAAGAGCCCTTATCAACAACCCTAAACTAATACTTGCCGATGAACCTACAGGGGCCTTAGATTCTCGTAATGCTAGAGTCTTATTAGAAACTTTTAAAGAGATGAATGAAGAGTTAAACTCTACTATTTTAATGGTTACTCATGATGCTTTTTCAGCGAGTTTCGCAAGTCGGGTTTTATTTATTAAAGATGGAGAGATTTTTAATGAAATAATTAAAGGTAAAAAGACAAGAGGAGAGTTTTATGATGAGATTATAGATGTTTTAACATTACTTGGAGGAGACGTTAAATAATGCTTTTTAAACTTAGTTTAGGTAATGCTAAAAGAAGTGTTAAAGACTATCTAATATATATAGTTACTATAACTATAGCATTCTCCCTAATGTTTTCTTTTAATCTTATCTCTAATTCTAAAGATATTCTTGATTTAGCCGATATGATGAAAAACTTTCGTATCGCCATGATTTTTGTTAGTTTAATAGTTTGTTTTGTCTTAGGATTTTTAATTAACTATATGATTAAATTTATCTTTAAAAGACGAAGTAAAGAGTTTGGACTATATCTCTTACTTGGTATTAGTAAGAAAGATATCTCTCTTATGTTTATCTTAGAAAACTTAATACTAGGTTTTATCTCATTAGTCTTATCATTCTTTGTAGGTATTTTACTTAGTACTATTATCTCTAGTATAATCTTAAATATCTTTAATGCCCCATATCTTGTTAAATTACCTACTGATTATTTAGTACCTATTCTTTTATCTTTAGGATACTTTTTACTTATATATCTTGTGGTATTACTTTTAACTAAAAGAAGGATTAAACGTCTTAAAATACATGATTTATTATATTTAGATTCTCATAATGAAAAGAGTAAAGTAACTAAAAAGAAATCTCTTGTTACTTTTATAATCTCTCTTATTCTTGTTATGGGAGGACTACTTATCTTTAATAATGAGTTTAAAGGAGTAGGGATAGAGCCTGATACTTTATTAGTAATTTTATCTATTATTATGTTAATAGGTGGTATCTACTTATTTATTTCATCTTTTGCAGACTTTCTTTTAGCTTTTGTCTTAAAACATAAAACTCTTAAATATAATAAAGATAATCTCTTTGTTATGAGACAGTTTAATGCTAAAGTTAAGACCATGAAGAAGTCTTTGGGAACTCTATCTTTATTAATTACCCTTACTCTTGTATCTTTAACATTTTCTTTAATGTTTAATAAAATATTTGATATAGGGATAGATATGTCCGCTCCTTATGATGTTACAATTATTGATGATGAAGAGAATTTTGATAAATATATAAATCATATTAAGAAAGAATATACGATAGATGAGGTATTTACTTATCATGAGTACTTTAATGATGCAAATTATGTTAATGATAACTTATCTTATGACTATCAGGGGTGGAGAGGAACAGATACTTATTTAAGAGTTAGTGACTATAATAAACTATTAGAACTTAAAGGAAGAGGCTCTATCACCTTAAAAGATAATGAATATTATATTCACTCATCTAGTAGTGTTTATGATGGTATTATGGAAATAAAAGATAAGCTTAAAACTATTAAAGTAGGAGATAAAACTTTGAAACTAAAAGATGTGGCTAGTCTTTATTATACCTCTAGTTGGTCTTATGGTAATGGCTTTGTTATTGTTGTACCTGATAATATCGTTGATAATTTAAAATCTGAATCTGATACTTTAGTAGTTGATACTAAAGAAGAGACTAAAGAAGAGTTAAATAATGAACTTCTTAATATCTTAGATAGTGATATTTGTGAAAGAGACCCTGAAACTGGTGCGACTTACTGTTATGCTTCTGCAAATGTCTTTGTCAAAGGTTATTACTTAGCGATGAATAAATCTGTTATGACAATTATGGACTTTACCTTATTTTATCTAGCCTTTATCTTTACAGTAGTAACTGGTACAATTATTTCTGTTCAAAGTATAAATGATGGGATTACTTATAAGAAGTACTATGATACTTTAAATAAACTTGGACTTAGTAAAAGAAATATTTTAAAGACAGTTAGAAAACAATTACTTATATATTTCTTATTCCCAGTAATACTTCCATTTATTATTAACTTCTTTATTACTACAAGCTTAAATCATGTCTTTTCAGCATTTCTACCTACTAGTATAACCTATCTATCCTTTATCTTCTTAAGTTCTATTCTTTTCTTAAGTATATATCTAATATATTACTTAATATCTTATTTCTCATTTAAAAGATGTTTAGACTACTAATTATGAAAAATAGTAATGTTACTATTTTTCTTTAATATTGACTTAAGGGTTTTAGAAATATAAAATAAGTATAGAAAGGTTAGATTTATGGAAAGAATATTAATTATAGAAGATGATAAAACTATTAGAGAAGAGTTATCTATCTTACTTACTAATAATAATTATAATGTTAGTAGTATAGAAGATTTTCTTAATATAGAGAAATATCTTAAAGAGATAAATCTTGATTTAATTTTATTAGATATTAACTTACCTAATACTAATGGCTATGAAGTAATTAAAAAGATTAAAAAAGTTACTTTAAAGCCTGTTATCTTTGTTACTAGTAGAAATACTTTAGAAGATGAGATAAAGAGTTTAAGTAGTGGAGGATATGACTTTATAACTAAACCTTATAATAAAGAGTTATTACTTCTTAAGATTAGAAAATGTTTAGATGAAGTTAATCCTAAGAACCATAAAGAACTTGTAGTAAATGGGGTAGTCTTAGACTTACATTTATCTTTAATTAAATATCAAGATAAAGAGATAGAATTAACTAGAAATGAGTTTTTACTAATGTATTATCTATTCTTAAACTATCCTAATACTTTATCTAAAGATATGTTAATAGAATATTTATGGAATGATAAGTTTTATTTGGATGAAAATATCTTAATAGTTAATATTAATAGATTAAGAAATAAATTAAGAGATATAGGACTAGATGATTTTATTAAAACAGTTAGAGGTGTTGGTTATAAGTTATGATGTTTGTAGAGTATTTAGAAGAAAAGATATTTTTTATAATTATTAGTTTGATTTTTACCTTATTTCTTAGTATATATCTCTTATTAATAGGAGTTAATGCTAGTCTTATCATCTTACTTGCTATCCTAATCATTGTTTTTATCTTTATATCTTTATTTATTAGTTATCTCTTGATTAAGAAAAGATATGAGAAAATAGTTAATCTAGTAGATTCTTTAGATGAGAAATATCTAATTAAAGAAGTAATAGATAAACCTAAGAATCTAGAGAATAAGGCCTATTACTATGCTTTAGATAAGGCTTGTAAAGCTTTAAATGATAAATTAAGTGAAGTAGAAAACTCTAAGAATGAGTATCTTGACTTCTTAGATAGTTTTATTCATGAAGTTAAGACACCTATTTCGGCTTTATCTCTATATGCTGATAATAATAGTGATGAAAGAATTAAAGAAGAAGTATTAAAGATTAGTAGATTGGTAGATAAAATGTTATTTTATGCAAGAAGTGATGTCGTAGAGAAAGATTATTTTATTAAAGAAGTAACACTTGCTGACCTTGTTCATCCTGTATTATTGGAGTATAAGAATTATCTCCTTAATTACCATATTAAAGTAGAAGTAAAGGATTTAGATAATTTAAAAGTTTATACTGATATAAAATGGTTAAACTTTATAATAGGACAGATAATTAGTAATTCCCTAAAATATCAAAATAAAAAAGATAGACTAGTTAGAATAAAAGGCGATAGTACTAAAAATAATATAAAATTAGAAATATATGATAATGGAGTAGGGATAAAAGATAGTGATTTATCTAAAGTCTTTCTTAAAGGCTTTACTGGTAGTAATAGAAATAAAAAGAATGCTAGTGGTATAGGACTTTATCTTACAAAGAAACTATGTGATAAGCTTGGCATTGATATTAAAATAGAATCAGTCTATTTGAAATATACTAAAGTAGTTATTACTTTTCCTAAAGGTAATTACTTTATAAAATAATAGTAGTTCCCTTTACTTTAAAATCTTTATAAAATTTAAGTTGTCTTACTAACCTAAATAAAGCTTCATCCTTACCTTTCGCTTCTAACATTATATCTATATCCGTATTAAGAGGCTTTAATAATTTTAAAAACCTAATAAAGGAGTTATAGTTTAAATAAGTACTATGATTTCTTTTTTGTTTAGAGTTTAAAGGACAAGAAAAATGCATTTTAGGATTTAAATTAGTATTTTCCCATGTCTTTATAATTCTAGGTAATAGTTTATCTATTCTTTCATTTTTTAGATGATTACAACTAAAGTGATGATAATCTAAGACCATAGGAATATTTAACTCTTCACATATTAATAAAGTATCAGTTACGGTATAGGTTTTATCATCATTTTCTAATATTATTAACTTCTTTAACTCTATAGGCAACTTATTAAAATTATCTCTAAATCTATTTAATGCTTCTTCCTTAGTTGGTTTAGAACTACCTAGATGTAATACACACTTACCATTTATACCTAATAATTTAAATATTTCTAAGTGAAACTTTAGTATTTCTATACTATTATCGATAACACTTTTCTTTTCACTAGTTAATAGACAAAATTCGTCAGGATGTGTATCTATTCTAATATTATACTTATTTATAGTTTCCTTTAATTTATTAAAATCATCTTTAAATACTTTCTTATAATCAATATTAACATTTGGATGCGTAAGTAAGGGAAACATAGTATGAGTCATTCTATAGAATTTAATCTTGTTATCATAGTTATATTTTAAGACCTTTTGAAAGTTTTTAAAGTTTAGTTTTATTCTTTTTGTTAGTAAATCTATTCCTTTGTCATTATCATATTTAGAAAACTCTTTAAAAGTTAAATTATGAGAATATATATCTAAAAGAGTTGGGGGATTACCTACATAACCTAAATTTATTTTCATTAAAATTTCACCATTTATAGTTTTAATAATTATTGACTTTTTATACTTTTTATCTATAATAATGTTTAGAAAAAGGAGGAATTTTATTATGAAAGGAACTTTTGATAAAGAAACAATAAAGTTTTCTGTTAGTTTTTATAATCCCTATCAAAAAAATAATTATTTTAATATTAGTTTTGATGAGATATATGGTTTAGGACCAAGTGATTCAAAAGATAGTATCTTTTCTCTTAAAGCAGATAGTCTAGCAAAAGATACAGTAAGTCCACTTAAGTCTGTTACATTTAATAAAATTAATACTGATGAAAGTTTAACTTATGAAGATGCTGTTGAAAAATATATTAAAGATAATTATTTAGAATTTAATAAATTAGAAATGAATGTTGCTCTTTGCTTTTTAGAAAGATATTGTATAGACTATGAAGAAGTAAAAGATGTAAGAAGAAACTATAAAAATAAAACTAGATTATAATGAAAGGAGAACTAGTATGGATAAAGAAAAACTTGCTAAATTAAGAGATTATTATAAAGATGAATTAACTATTATTGGCTTTAATGATTTAGAAGTAGTAAATAATGCTAGTTCTTTTTTTAAGAAAGATTTGTTAGATTACTTAAGTGAACTTCTAAGTACTGATGAGTTAAAGACAACAGTAGTAGATGCTTTTTCACCTTTAATGAATAAAACAGAACATATTAATTATTTTTTAAAGAGTAATTTAAGTATCGAAGAGATAAAATTGTCTATTGTTTATAGTAATGTTTTAACCTTAGAAAAGTTTATGGTAAATAGGCACTTACCTAAAGCATTAGGGAAAATAGGATATTTATCTACTTTTAGAAATCTAATTAATAGAGATGATGATACTACTTGTATAACTTCTTTATTAGAAGCAGCATCTAATCCGATAATAATTTATTCTAGTGGTTATAGTAATTTAAAAAGAGAGATAGATTTTGATGGAGTAAATTACCCTAAGAATATTGATTATACTTTAAAGAAGATTAAGGGTAAAAAAACATTAAGTAGAGTTATGACAGGAGTAGAAAGAAACTTTTATAATATTTTATCTATTAATGATAAAAGTGATATTTATGTATTAAATGCTTCTATTCCTAATACTTTAGAAGAAGTTAAGAACCTAGTAATCTCTTTTAATGAATCTTTATATAATTTATGTACTAAATATAATTTAACTTATATAGATAGAAATAGTATAGATAATAATTCTAAATCATTAAGTGAAGAGATAGCATCTGCTATATATATTAATAAATTTATTACAGAAAGAAAACAAGTAAGAGAATATAGTGACTTTGGATATAACTCTAAAGGAGCTTTAGGAGTTATGGATAATGCTTTTAGAGACTTTAGAGAAAAAGAGAGTTTAGCGATGATGAAAGATGGATATGAAAAAGAACATTTATTAGATATTGCTAATCTAGATAAAGATGCTTATGTTGTTTTTGATAAAGTACAAAAGGTATTGACTAAGAAGAAGAGAAAATATAGTCCAAGAGTTGTATAATTAAGATAAACTATTTACAAAATAATATTTATTTGATATATTCTTATTGACGTTTATGCTTAAAACTTAACTTTTTATTTAACTGCATATTAATTTATGCGGGTTTTCTTCGTTTTCAGGGAACTTTACTAATAATTAGAAGGAGGGATAATATGTCTATTAGTAAAGAAGAAATATTAAAAGAAAAGAAGAAGTTACAGGATGTTTTAGAGAAACTTGATAAAGAGATTAATGAAGCTAGCAGTGATTTGTTCTTAAAGGAAGAAGAACTTATTAATTTTAGGAAACTTAATTACCAAGATAAATCATCTTTTGATAGTGCCGAATTTAATCAAGTAATGGCAAGTGATGAGTTAGAAGCTTTAAGAGTACTTAGTAAAAGAAAGTATTATAAGTCTTTAATTAATATTAAAGATAAGCCTTATTTTGCATCATTCCTCTATAAAGATAATGAAGGTAATACTTATGATATTTATATGGCTTTAACTTATTTAAAAGATGAGAATTATGATAATATTCTTTATGACTGGCGAAGTCCTATTTGCAGTTTGTTTTATGATTATGAAGTAGGGCCTTGTAAATATAGAGTAGATGACTATATTCATGAAGGAAGTCTTTTAAGAAAAAGACAATATATAATAGAGAAGAGAAAACTAATAAATGTTTTTGATAATTCTCTAAATATAGATGATGAATTATTACAAAAAGTAATCGCTACAACTGATAATGAAAAGATGAAAAACATAGTTAATACTATTCAGGCAGAACAGAATAAGATAATCCGTAACTTAGATGACCATAATCTAATAGTACAAGGTATCGCTGGTAGTGGGAAAACATCTGTGGCCTTACATCGTATCGCTTTCCTTCTATATAGAATTAATAATTTAAGTTCTAATAATGTTTTAATCTTTTCACCTAATAAGATATTTTCAGAGTATATTTCTAATGTCTTACCGGAATTAGGAGAAGCGAATACACTTGAGACAACCTTTAGTGATTACTTAAGTTATTTCTTAAAAGAGTATAAAAATATAGAGAGTTTTCCTTCATTTATTAGTAAGTACTATAAAGGTGATAAAAGTGATGTAGATATTATTAAATATAAACAGAGTAAAGAGATTATTAAAGACTTAGATAACTATATTAGTGCTTTTATAAAGAACTTTAAGGTTATTAATGATATAGAACTAGATAAGATAAATGAAGTAAGTAGGGATGAGTTAAACTATTTACTTAAAGATAAATATAGTAGATTCCCTTTAGTAGAAAGAATTGATGAAGCTGCTAAATATTTATCATTAAAGTATTATGGAACACCAGGTAAGAGAAAGGCTCCTATTAGAAAATTAATTAAAGAAAATATTAATATATCTTTAAATATAAAAGATATCTATAAAGACTTTTTTAAGAGTAGTTATGCTAAATATAAGTTAGAAATTAAAAATACCAAAGTAATAGGTTATGATGATGCTTTACTTATATCATATTTAAAAGGTAAATTATTTGGTTTTCCTTATAATAATTATATTAAACAAGTAGTTATTGATGAAGCCCAGGACTATAATTATTTACAATATGTAATTATTAAAGAGATGTTTAAAAAAGCAGATTTTACCATATTAGGTGATGTTAATCAAAATATTAATCCTTATTACAAGTATGAGTCTTTAGAAGAGTTAAAAGAGATATTTAGTGATAGTAATTACTTAGAGTTATTAAAGACTTATAGATCTACTAAAGAGATAATAGAATATACTAATAAAATATTAAATTTAGATTATGTTAATGCCATTAAGAAGAGTAATAATAAAGATGTAATAATTAGAAAACCTAAAGATATTAAAGAGGCATTACTTACTGATATAAATACTCTTACTAATACATATAAGTCCCTTGCTATCATAACTAAAGAAGATAGGGAAGCAGAAGATATTTATGACTTATTAAAAGATGATTTAAATATTAGTTTACTAACAGAAGAGTCTAAATCATTTATTAAAGACTTAGTGGTAGTTCCTAGTTATATTGCTAAAGGTCTAGAGTTTGATAGTGTTATTATAATAGATAATGATGAGACCTTTAAGAAGAATAAATACCTTTATTATGTCGCTTGTACAAGAGCAAGAGAGGAGCTTATTATTTATGAGTAAAATATATTTAGATAAAGCAGGTTATGAAAATTATTTGAAGAGTCTTGAAGATATAAAAAAAGAAATAGATGCTAATGCTAAACTTATGAGTATTTATGCTAGTGATGATGCTTATGGAGATGGTTGGCACGATAACTTTGCTTATGAAGAGACTATGCATAAGGAAGCTGAGTTATTTCAAAAATATAATAAAAAGAAAAGCATGCTAAAAGATATTGTTATTGTAGATAAGGAATCTAATGGCACAGTTAGTCTTAATATGAAAGTAGAGTTATTATTTATAGAAGATGATTCGGTTGAAGAATATATAATAACTGGTGATATTAATAGTAATATAGATGATAATAGTATTACAATAAACAGTCCTTTAGGTTCTGCAATTTATGGTAAAAGAGTAGGAGATAAAGTAAGTTATAAAGTAGGAGATAATACTTATAATGTGGAGATATTAGGAATAGAAAATTGCAGTTAAAATAATCTTTCTAAAAATTAATAGATGTGCTAGAATAAATTTAATATAAAACAGGAGGAATTAATTTATGTTTGGCAAAAAGAA
>CAMMBO010000014.1 GCA_946494435.1 uncultured Mycoplasmatota bacterium | reverse complement strand
TAAAAGTCTTAATATAAAAGTTTTGATTTTCACTTTTATCAAGCCTCCTTTCATATATAGAAAGAAGACGACACTCACATCAAATGTCCCTATAAATATAGTATCATATTAAATTCTATAGAACAAGAAAAATATGTAATAAATTAGTTACGAATTTTCGTAAATATAAATTGGCATTAAAATCTAATCCTCACCATAATATTTAGAAATATAAGTCGCTCTTAATATTTTAGAATTGACCGGCTTAAATAAAACAACTTCTCCTATTTTATCATCAAAATCTTCTAAGAAATCATAACAAAAATATAAATATAACTTTCCATCACTTCCTAAAATATAACCACTACTACTATTTATTTTTTGATAAATTTTCCCTACTAATTCCATACTCTTCCTCCTCTTTTTCCATATTTTCTATTAATAAAGGAGCTTGTGATAAATGTTTAATATATTCTTTTTTAGCTCTTTCATCGTAAGGTAGTAAATTTGCTAAAATATTATATTGATCATCTATTGCCACATACCAGTCTTTATTTCCTACTATATATTTAAAAGTATTAACATCAATTGGTTTAAAAGTTCTTTTAGCTCTATTTTTTAAAGATGGAGAAATATTTTTATAATCAATAGCAGAATAAGCGATAGAATTAACTATTAAAGATAGTCTTTCTTTATCATATTCTTTATCGATATTAAATTCATAATCTTCTTTTCTTTTCTGATAAAACTTGTCTTTCGCTAAATAATATTTATTATCTTTATAATCATCACTTTTAGAAATAATATAGTTTTCTTTATCTTTCTTATTATAGTCAGTATAACAAGGAAAATCTATTGGAATATAGGTTTCAAGTTGATATTTTAAATAACTATTTTCCCTAAAATAATCTTCTAAATGTAAATTAGTAATTGTTGCAACTTCAATTCTTTCACTATCAATACTTTCATTAGAACTTATCATTATTATTTCATTCATTGCCTTAGTAAAAGCTTTAAAAAAGTCGTCTCTTTCATCTAGAGGAAGTTTAGGATCTACACCATTACAATGAATAGCATTACCACTACGAATTATTGGACATATATAAGTATGATTAGTCTTTTCGTTAGTAAAATACATAATAACGGCTTGATTACTTGTAAGACAATAACGGAAGAAATCTTCTCCTTTTCCAGAAATACGAAAACAGTTTTTAGCATCAACTCCTGCTGCTAATAAATATTCGGCATCAAAAGGAGCGACTCTATAAGAAAAACTATCACTTTCACCTTCTATAGTAGGTATTGAAGCATAAACCTTACTTTTTCTTTCTACATGTAATTGACATGTTTCTTTTAATATTTCTTCTTCACTCTTACCAGTACAATATTCTTTAGAAGAAATTATGTTAGCAATTGTTGATAAAAATATATCTTGTTCATTAGGTTTAAGTGAGAAAAAACTTGTTTTAACTATATCAATAACATCAAGGATTGAATTTAAAGATAATTTATTTTTCTTAGCAATAGACTCTATCACATCATATTGATTTATTAACTTACCAAGTAAATTATTTAAGCCAAGGGCTTCTTTATTTATAATTAAGCGAAGAAGGCAATCATTATTATCTTTAAGATTACCTAGTAAGAACTGTCTTAATCTTACAAGTATATCTTGATCATAATTATTTAATAAATTAACAAGAGAAACATCTTTAAATAGTTCTTTTAAATCCTTTACTGATAACTTTTTATCAGTCTTAGAAGATAAACGCTTTCTTATATCTTTAGCATAATCCTCTTTCGCTTTACTTTCTCTTTCATTAATTAACTCTAATAATTTTACTTTTAAAGCTTCATTTAAGTTTTTATTATCTTTATTCATATATACTATCTTTAAAAACTCATCTCTTAACCATAAAATTTTCTCTTCATCAACATCATATAAAAGATTAGAGAAAAAGTCATAATCATTATTATTTAGAGCATCTATAACTTCATTTTCCATACCATAATGATAAAAACGTTCTTGATGTTTAGTACGATATTCTCTTCTATGGTCTTTAAAGTTAAAATCTATAATTCTATTAATAGCACTAGGAGTAATATTAGTAAACTTATCAAGGATAATATTTCTAGCATTATCATAATCAAAAATATAATAAAGTTTTAAGCTTACTTCTAGTAGATCTTCTTCTAAATAATCACCTTTTTCTTTTAATAGAGATATTAATTTATTTACTTTACCTTCTTTTACATCTAAGATATTTTGATATGGTAAAACTACACCATTTTTGAAAGTTATTTCAGGTAGTTCTTCTAAAACCTCTATTAACAAGCCAAATTTAGTATAAAGTACTAATTCTTTTTCATTTTTTATTTTTAAAACGCCTAAAGGATTTAAGATATTCATTTTCACTTTTTGAAAGAAAGACGAAGAGATATCTTTATTAAGAGAAGAAATACCAATTATATTTTCTAACTCTTCTATATTATTTTCTTTGAAAAAAAGATGATATAACTTTGTTAAATTAATATTTTCTAAGACTTTTCTAAACTGTTCATAATCAATAGAATCTATATAGTCAAGGAATTGTTCTTTATAATCTAAAATATAATCACTTTCAAAAATATATTTTAGTAATGGCAAATTTTCTTCACCTATAATATTAAGAATATTTCTTTTTTTCTTATTTTTAGGAGAAGTTAATACTTTATGAAAGATTTTTTTGTTATTAAGTAATTCTCTAACTTCAGTCATATTTTGAACTTGTAAAAATAAAGAAGAAAATATTACTCCATTTAATTCATCTAAATAAGGATTATTAAGTAATTTAGTTTTTTCATCTAAAGTCATTGAATTAAACTTTCTTATAAAAGTTGGTAAAGTCATATTTGATAATTCTGTAATTATAGTTCTATGATCCATAAATATCTCACCTCATAACCTGTAATTAAATTATATAATAAAATTATATTTTTATCTATCTATTTAAAATTGATTTTTGACAAAAATTAATATTTATGATACTATGAATATGTAAAAGAAATTTACATAAACTAAAAAAGGAACATTTATTTTGTGCATGAATGTTACCTCATAATTTTTTTGAGTTCGACACTCTATGCAGAGTGTCTTATTTTATATCTTTATAGCCACTATCAATAAGGTAAGACTTATAATAACCAAAGCGACAGATTTTAAAAGCTTCAATATAAAAGTTTTCATCTTCACTTTTTAAGTCCTCCTCTCATTAAAAATAGAGGCGACACCCACATAAATGTTCCTATAAATATAGTATCATATTAAATTCTATATAACAAGAGAAATATGTAATAAATTAGTTACGAATTTTCGCAAATATTAACCTAACACTAAATTACTTATATAATCTACACCAAAACTACTTAAAATAGGATATCTTGGTATTTTATAAGGGTCTATACCCTTTTTTATTTTAGTTGAACCGCCAATAAAAGCCATTTCAAAGCCTGCTTCTTTAACTAAGTTAATAGAATAGTCACTATATTCATAGAAAGGAAAACAAAAGGCTTTAGTATTATTTAATGTTTCTCTACTAAGTTTTAAATCATTTAAGATTTCTTTTTCTGGTAAACAGTTAATCCCACCTCCTTGACCAGTAGGACAAACACCAGTTGTATGCATATTATGAGTATGACTTGCTATCTCCAAATAAGGAGATTGAAACTTACTAACAGGGTACCATGAACTAACTAAAAACAAAGTTGCATTTAAACCATACTTCTCTAAGAAAGGAATAAAGTTCTCTGCCCTTGCTCCATCATCTATTGTAATTAAAATAGACTTCTTAGGAAGATTAATCTCCCCCTTTATAAAGCTTAATACCTCACTAGTATTTAGTGTAAAAACGTTATTGTCAGATAAAAACTTGAAGTGAGAATCTATCTGTTCTTCACTATGACATATAATATCGTTACAACTATTATCACCATTTAAATAGATAAAATGATAAAGTATTGCAGGAATACTCTCTGCCATCTCTTCACTGCTATCTACCTCTACTACATTACTAACATCTTCCTTTTTGACATAGACTAATCTTGATAATAAAGATATACCATAATAATCATCTAAATTAACAATAACTTTAGAAGTTACAGGGATGTTTATTGTAAAAACTTCATTAAAATTCTCATCATAACAAACAACACTTTCTTTAGTAGTAACTTCTATAGGAAACTCTATATAATTAAGATATCTTTTATTAATAGTATCAGTAGTAGGTATTACATCTTTATAAGACACATAATAATCATTATCTAATAATTTAAAATATTTATTATTTAAATTAATGTTATCAATAGATTCAAGTTCTAATATATTATCTTTATTTATACTACCAACATCTTTATACTTACCATTATCATTTATATAAAGTTTAGTATCTTTAGTAGTCTTAACAGCACTTCCATAATTAGATTTTATTTTGATTAAAACATTTTCATCTTTTATTAAAGATTTTCTAGTATTAGAAACATTTAAAGATACTTCTTCTCTTTCCTTCATATCGTTATAAATAAAGACACCACAACCTAAAGATATTACACTAATAAAGATTGTTACTATAAGTAAGACTCTTAATGGTTTTATTTTCACTCTTAACACCTCAGTATTATTATTTACTAAAATTATACTTAATATTTATGAGATAAACAATTAATTTTTAACATATATTTAATTAAAGGTGATACTATGGACTCATACATTACTTCTTTAATGACTAATCTAGGCTATTTAGGCATGTTTATTGGAATGGTACTGGAAGCAGTTATAATTATTATTCCAAGTGAGTTAATACTTGCAACAGCAGGAATATTAGCAGGTAGAGGTTTCTTTTCTTTTTCTATGGCATTACTAATAGGAGTACTTGGTAGTGTATTTTGTGCCATTATTATTTATGCTTTTGGATATTTTGGAGGAAGACCTTTTATAAAGACTTATGGTAAGTTTTTCTTTATGAAAGAAGAAGATATCGATAAATGTGATAAATGGTTTAATAAATATGGACCTTGGGCTGCTTTTATCGGAAGAAATTTTCCTATAATTAGAACTTTAATATCTCTACCTATGGGAGTTAGTAAAGTACCATTTATTAAGTTTGTTATTTATACCACACTAGGTAGTATTCCTTGGACCTTTGCCTTTGTCTATGTTGGTTATGCCCTAGGTAACAACTGGATAATCTTAGATAATTTTGTAAAGAAGTTAAAGGTACCTATCTACATATTATTAGGAGTATTATTAATTACTTATATTTATAAAAAGATAAAAGAAAAAAGATTGTCTAAATAATAACTTAACTTTCAACTAACAAATTATTTTTATTTACATATCTTATAATAGGTGTTGTATATGACTATTAACTATAAAGATATAAATTTATCTTATCAAAAATATGGAGATGGAAAAGAAGTTATTGTAATACTACCTGGATGGGGAGAAACTAGAAATACATTTTTAGAAATGATTAATATCTTAATGATTGATTATACTGTTTATATAATAGATTATCCTGGTTTTGGTAATACAAAATTTCCTAATTATAATCTAACTATGGATGATTACAGTGAAATGATTATTAAGTTCTTTAATGCCTTAAATATAACTAATCCTAACATCATCGCTCACTCTTTTGGAGGAAGAATTGCCATTCTTCTATCTTCTAAATATAATATGCCTATTAAAAACTTAATCTTAATCGATAGTGCTGGTATTAAACCTAAAATGACTTTAAAGAAAAAGTTTAGATTAAAACTATATAAAACTCTACAAAGTATTGCCAATTATCTACCTAAAAAGATTAAACAAAGATTTAAGACTTATTTATTTAATAAGTTTTCAAGTAGTGATTATCAATCCTTAGATGCAAATATGCGTGAAACATTTAAAAATATTGTTAATTTAGACCTTACTAAATATTTATCTTCTGTTAATACAAACACTCTAATACTATGGGGAGAAAAAGATATAGATACACCTCTAAAAGATGGTAAATTAATGCATAAAAAAATAACAAATAGCGAGCTTATTATCTTTCCTAATTGTACTCACTATTGTTATTTAGAAAATACTTATGTAATTATTAAAATTATACTATGTTTTCTTGAGGATTAGAAACGGCCTCCACCGCCTCCTCCACCGAAGGAACCTCCTCCACCGATAGAACCACCACCAAAGCCTCCACCACTTGATGAGTGACTTGCAGCGATTGAAGAACGAGATGATGCAACAGCAGTGTGAATGCCACTATTTATACTAGAATAAAGATTAGTAGTTATAATATAATGAGTCATGTATGGATTATAACCTACATAAGCCATATCATCTCTTTCCATATTAGGCATCTTTAATTCCATTTCTTTAGATAACTTATCGGCACAACCTAAAATAACTGCATAAACTAAATATTTATCCCATAAAGTTACCTCAGGTAACTCTTTTTCATTAAATCTACTAAACTCTTCCAAAAATCTCTTATGAGCCATCCATTTAGCATAGTGTTCCGCTCCCTTCTTTGTATAAAACTTTCTAGTTACAACAAAGATAATTAGAACAATCATAAGAATAATAATTGTTATTCCAAGCCAAACTAAATCTAAAGTAAAACTAATAAATGTTAAGACAATACCAAGTAATGAGAATATAATAGTAAATGCCACTATTCCCGGTGTTTTAGCAAAGAAGTTTTCACTCTTACCTAAGTTTTTACTAGTCTTAATAAAATCATTATATAAATCCATGACTCTATTAGCATTACTTAAACTAGAACAATGCTCTTTTATATGAGATAATAAGGCTTCTTTACTATTACCTATTTCATTGATAATAAGTTTTAATGCTATCTTTTCTGTCTCAGTAAGACTAGACTCATCATACTCTTGTAATATTAGTTTATAATCATCTTTTAACTTTCTATCAATAACTTCTACCTTTAGTACTTTCTTATAGATTAGATTTAATATGGTAGCAGATAAACTCTTCTCTGTAACATTTTTATCAAGTAAATACTCTAATACTTCAGGACCATAACTTCCTGGAAAATCTCTAAAATACTCCATATTAAAGGCAGTTTTCTTCATCTTTTTCTCTCTTAAATAAACACCAACTGCAAGAGAAATAGCAATAACACCCCAGATACTACTTACTATTATTAAAGTCATATTTTGTCTTTGAATTCGTTCTCTTTCTCTATTCGCTTCATCACTTAACTCTGTTTGATAATCTATAATAGCATTTTTAGCAGTTAAACCACTCATTTTAGTAGCATTAGGTACTAAATCTTTATTAAAGATTAATCTAACACTAACAGGATTATATGCTCCTAAAAAGTTAAATTTACCTAAAGCTTCCTTATTATTAGTTCTATCAATACTACCATTTAAAGGTCCATGTAACCATACTCTATAATCACTATCACTACCTGGTAGTATCACTTTAACTTCATAATCTCCAATATTTTCTCTATAACCATCACCTAGAGTATTCCAAGCAAGTTCTGCAACATCGTTATGAACCACTACCGCATCAGTAACAGTATACTCTATATAAAAGATTTCATCTAAATCACTAGGATTATAAAGCTTTAAATTAACTTCATTCATAAAAGTATCATAAGTATATTTAGAAGATGCTCCATTACTTGCAAAACTAACTTCATCAAAATAATTAACACTTCTATTAAAATCATCAAAAGTAAGACTCCCATCATCACTAATAGACCCTACTTT
This sequence comes from uncultured Mycoplasmatota bacterium, assembly GCA_946494435.1. Next base: position 9,786 of record CAMMBO010000014.1, on the reverse strand, counting down.
AACATCAGTAATGCCACTACCATCATATAAATCACTTTTTCCTTTTATAGCACTTATCTCACCATTATATGGTGCATTCTTATAACTAGCATAACTAATATCTCTATCCATACCATTATACTCACCATTCATTTTAATAAGTTCTCTCACCTTAATAGAACCATTATCAAGTATTTCTATCTCACTTAAAAACTTATCAGTAGGCTCTCCTCCTAAAAATGAAAATCCTACTGGTAAAAATGTTATAACAAGTACTGCTATTACTATAATAATTGATATTTTATTTCTATTCATAGTCATTCACTCCTCTAGAAAAAAAGCTTGCATAAAGCAAGTCTTAAAATGATACTTTAGGTGTCTCTTTATCTTTCTCATCTATTTCAAAGAATTCTTCTTCTTTAAAATGAGAAATACTAGCGACTATATTACTCGGAATAGTTTGTACTTTATTATTATAAGTAAGTACTGTATCATTATAAAATTGTCTCATAGTACTAATCTTATCTTCAGTATCTCTTAAATCATTTTGTAGTGACATAAAATTCTGATTAGCTTTTAAATCTGGATATGCTTCTGCAAGAGCGAATAATCTATTTAACATACCAGTTAATTCTCCACTAGCTTTTATCTCTTCTTCTTTAGTAGAAGCAGTATTAAAACTATTTCTTGCATTAATAACATCATCTAAAGTAGAACTTTCATGTTTAGCATAACCTTTAACAGTCTCTACTAAATTAGGAATTAAATCTGCTCTTCTTTTTAATTGAACATCAATTTGACTCCATTGGTCTTTAACTCTATTTCTAAGTTGTACTAATGAGTTATATGTAGCAACATACCAAATTATTAAAATAACAATAATTGCAACTATTACAATACCTATAATCATTCCTGTTGACATTTTATCACCTCTGTTTTAATTATATATGAAAAAGAAAAAAAATTATAGTATAAATTTAAAAATATTGGTAAAGATATGTCTAGGAGATGATTTTATGAGTATAAAAGACTATATTTTAAATAATTTTAAGAATGATAACAAAGAAAGTATTAAAGAAGCGATAGTTGAATCTATTAATTCTAAAGATGAAGTAACTCTACCTGGTATGGGAGTTTTTATGGAAATAATTTGGAATAATGCAACTGATGAGATGAAAAATGAAATGTTAACAATACTTGAGAATAACTTAAAAAAAGAAGCTTAGTGATAAGTTTCTTTTTTATTAAACTCCCATCGTAACAGTCTCAGGTAAAGTTGAACCACCATCTATTACGATACTAGTACCTGTTATATAACTAGAAGCATCACTTGCAAGAAAACATGCAAGTTCTCCTAACTCACTAGGATTACCTAATCTTTTCATAGGAATACTTTTGGCAATACCAGTTATAACACTTTCTGGGTCATTTGGATTAGTCTCTTTTGCCATAGATTCAACCATAGGCGTTCTAATATAACCAGGTAAAATAGCATTAACTCTAATATTATGATTTACTTCTTCACGAGCAAGAGCTTTAGTAAAGCCAATAAGCGCAGCCTTTGTAGTTGCATAAGCAACCTCACCAGAGTCTGCAACCATTTCTCCCGTTACACTAGATAAATTAATAATACTTGCTTTTCCACTTGCTCTTAACATAGGAAGTAATACTTTAGTAACATTCCATGTCCCTTTAATATTAATATCAAAATGTAAGTCACGCAACTCATCAGTCATATTTTCAAATGTTTCTAATTTACAAATACCAGCATTATTTACTAAGATATCAACATGATCATAGTATTTTTTTATTATATCAACAACTTGGACTAATAAGTTCTTATTACTAATATCAACATTAATACCTAAGACTTTATAGCCTTTTGAACCTAATTCATTAACCGTATTAGTTAATTCACTCGACTTATCTAAAATAACAACAGATGCACCTGCTTTAAGTAATGATTCTACTATTCCTTTGCCATTACCCATCGCACCACCAGTTACTACAGCAATTTTTCCTTGTAAATTCATATTATCCCTCTTTCTTATCTTACGATATTATTATACACGGAAAAAAAGAAAAAAGAAAGTTCTTACTTTCAAGTTAGACCCTCTTTTTTCTTACATCATTTAACCATATAGCATAAATGCCGGTAATAATCAAAGTTATATCCCCTAAAACCATAAAGAAACTTTGATAATAAAGATAATAAATACCATAAAATAAACCAGTTGTAATACCTGATAATCTTACAAGTTTCATATTTGACTGCCATAAACAATATGTTCTAATAATAGAACCTATAGTAGGAAATATAGAAATATAACCATTCCAAGTAATTATGCAATTAATAACTATAACGCCTTCAAAAAATAACAAAATAAATATATAAATTACTTTATTAATTTTATCTTTACTTATATAAATAAAACTTCTTATAAAGTTAATTAGTCCTAAAACTGCACCTGTATAAGCAGAGATAACAAAATTATAAAGAGCTTCACATAAACAATTGAGAGATTGAATAATTAAAGACTTTTTACGCTCTTTAATACAAAGACTAATAACTAAAAATAGGAAAGCTAATATACTAAAGATCATTTATATCACCACTTATATTTATTTTTTTGTACTTTTCTTTATTTTATCATACTGTTTATACATATATTGAACACTATTTTCTAAAAAGAAATAATGATATACATAAAAACCATCAAAAACAAGTAGAATAAAAAATACTATAAACATCATAAAGATATACTTAGTTAAAAATAAGAAGAGGATGGTAAAAAAAACATATGATAATGTTATCACTAAATGTATAACTCTTTCTTTTTGAAATAATTTCATTTTAAATAGAAAATTATCTATTTCTTCCTTACTAAATTTATGATTAGATTTAATTTTACTATCAATATCACCAATATACTCTTTCATATACTCTTTCATTTTTCCATCCTTTCAATTATATCTTTTGATGCAATTAAACCAGTCGCAGCAGCAGCGACAATATTACCAGCTTTACCCGCTCCATCACCTACAAAGTAAATATTTTCATTATTAATTTTCATATTATTATCAGTAGTAATCTCATTACTAAAGAATTTAATCTCTGGTCCATATAGAAGTGTCTCTCCATTATTAACACCAGGTATTATTTTATCTAATGTTTCAAGTCCTTCTAAGATATTAGTAATAATTCTATGAGGAAGAGCCAAAGCTAAATCTCCTGCCGTATAGTCTTTAAGGGTTGGTTCTACATAATTTTTTCTAATTCTCTCTTTAGTACTACGCCTTCCTCTTCTTAAATCTTTAAGAGTCTGTAAAATAGGTTTACCACCACCAAGAGTATTAGCAAGCTTTGCAATAGATTCACCATATTCTCTAGTATTAGTAACTGGTTCTGTCAAGTTAACCTTTGAGATAAAAGCAAAGTTAGAATTAGCAGACTTTACATCTTTTAAAGCATGCCCATTTACACATATATAACCATAATAATTCTCTTTCGCTACAAAACCCCCAGGATTAGTACAGAATGTTCTAATCTCATCATCATAAGTCTTTGTCTTGATAAAGATTGTAGGGTCATAAATAACATCTGTAATTTCTTTTAGTATCTCTTTTCTAACTTCTACTCTAACCCCTATTTCAATACTTTGCGATGTATATGGAATATTATATTTATCGGCTAACTCCTGCACCCACTTAGCACCTGTTCTACCAGGAGCGACAATAACATTTTTCGTTTTATATTCTCCATCTTTAGATGATACAATATAATAATCTTTTTCTTTTTTTATATCACTACATTTAAAATTATCAAGTAAAGTAACACCTAAATCTTTTAAAGCCTTCTCCATATCTTCTATATATTTAGGTAGATAATCACTTCCTAAATGTTTTTGTTTAATAATCAAAAGATTCGCTCCGGACTTGGCAATTTTCTCATCTAGTTTTAAAGCTTCATCCATATTACTAGGATAAGTATCACTATCCATATGAAACTCATTAAAGATAGTCTCCACTTCATCAATTAATTTATAAGCATCGCTTTTCTCCATATACTTAAATAAATCAGTTTTACCTAACTTAGGAATAAAATTAAGTTTTCCATCAGAAAATGTTCCGGCACCACCATACCCTGATAAAATATTACAAGGATTACAGTTAACACAAGCTGTTCCTTTAGAGTTCATAGGACAAACACGTTTTTCACTAAACTTGCCTTCATCTACAAGTAGTACTTTTAACTTACTATTACGAGCAAGGTTAAGGGATGCGAAAAGTCCTGCTGGACCTGCTCCTACTACTATTACATCATACATTCTATCACTACCTTACACATTTATTTTACACTAAATTCTCAAAAAAAGAAATATATGATAAAATAATAAACAATTAAGAAGGGATAACTATGTACAAAAAAAACAAAAAAATAATTATATTGTTAAGATACATAAATATCTCTAATATAATTATTTTAAAAACTTCTCATTAATCTTTTTAATCATATCATAATCATTCATTCTAAGTACTTTAATCTCTTTATCTTTTATATAAGTATCTACTCTAATAACATCATTATATCTATAATTATCTCCATCTATACTAATAAGAACATTTTTACTAACTACTTCTGGTCTTATAGATATTATCTTATCAGCAGGAACTATTAAGGAATTTAAAAGACTTCTATAACTCTTAGAGTTTAATGGAGCGATAGGTGTAAGTTGTAAAGTATGAAAAGTATTATAGACAATAGAACCTCCAAAACTAAGATTATAAGCAGTAGAACCAAATGATGTTGATACTAACAAACCATCTCCTACATAGTTTTCTAATATTTCATCATTTATTAAGACTTTAAACTTAGAAGTATTAAGTTCTTGTTCTCTTAACACCAACTCATTTAAAGTAAAATGTTTAAAAGTACCCTCTTTAGTTTCTACTTCTATTTCTCCAATCCCAATTTTATCACATTTTAACTCTCCTAAAGTTAGTTTCTTAATAAAAGTATCTATCTCATCAAAACTTATTTCCTGGGCAAATCCAAGAGTACCTGTATTTATTCCAATATAGTAACATTTACTATCAAAAGAACTTTCTTTAACCATTCTAAGAAAGGCTCCATCTCCCCCAATCGCTATTCCTAAATCATAGTTTTTAGTAACTATTTTAAAGCCATTATCTTTTAATTTAGATTTAACAATATCGGCAATTTTCCTAGACTTTAAGTTATTATTAACAAATAATCTTATTCTATTTATCTTAATCATTTTTCTTCCTATACTTAAATAATACTGATGGTCTATGCCCTTCTCCAGTTCTCATTTTATTAGTCTTAACTACTTTATCTTTAATAATTCTTCTAAAAGCTGGATCTAATAACTTCTTATTAAGTATTACTTCATAAACTTGTTGTAACTCTCCTAAAGTAAAGTATTCAGGCATCATATTAAAGACAATATCAGTATAATTTAATTTATTTTTTAAACGTTCTAATCCTGCTAATACGACTATATCGTGGTCAAAAGCCAATACATTTTTTCTTGTTTTAAAACTATATCTATCAGTAGTCTTTTCCCTTAAAGTCTTTTTAATTGATAGATTAATATTCTCTACTCCATTAGTTAAAGAAATATCTACAATATTATCTTTTTCTTCTATTAACATAACATCAAACCAACAAGCATTAGGATTAATCATTTCTGTTAATCTATTTTTATCTACTAAAGCGATAAAAGCCGTTGATACTACTCTTGTTCTAGGATCTCTATCAAGAGCATCATAAGTATATAATTGTTCTAAATAGATATTAGATAGATTAGTTTCTCTTTTTAATACTCTTTTAGCACACTCTTCTAATGTTTCCGTCTTAGGGTCTAAAAATCCTCCAGGTAGGCACCATTTACCTTTAAAAGGATAGTCACTTCTTTTAACTAAAAGAATACTCATCATCTTCTTACTATTTTTACGATAGTTATTAACTTCTTCACTAGATACACTAATTAAAAGGATATCAGCAGTCATTGATAACTGCTCAAAGTCTTTAGCATTATAATCTTTTAAAAACTCTTCTTCACTCTTATAAACTTTTTCCATACTGCACCTCTTTTCAATAAATCATTTTATTACTTTTGATGTTTCGCTAACATAAAGCTCATCTTGATGCCCTGCATCATATATGATTTTTTCATCGCGATCTTGTAAAGGATTATAATGTTTTACAGATACTGCATATCCTATAGAAGCACTAGGACTTATAATCTTATTAAAAACATAATCAGGTATTTTGCAAACTAAAGGAGAAACCTCATTATCAACTAAAGTAGGAATAGTAGCATCATAAATATAATGTTCACCATTCAAAAGGGTAATAACATTATATGAATGAATTTCTTTTTCATCATTTCTTATAATACCAGAAGCTTTATAATAAGAATCAATATTACAGCTTTTTAATAAATTCTGTGATAACATAGCCCGTTCTACACAAACTCCAGAATTTTTTCCTTTTAAATTTGCTACTTTACCATGTTCAATTCCTTTTAAATGTACATCATCATGATTAGGATAATTATTAAATCTTTCTATAACATTATCAAAAGTACCAAAATAATCATTAACTACTTGAAAAATTAAAATAATTACCTCTTTCTCGTTCTGTGGTGAATTTTGAATAATCTTTTCTTCTAACATTTTATAAGCAGATGAAATATCTCCTATAGTACAACTATATAAGTCTCCTATTCCTGTACTAATACGAACTAACTCATCTTTAAAAACACCATTAAATGAAGATTCTAAACCTCCAAACACAGTACCATAAGCACTTTTATTACAGCCAATTTCTTTTTTCATATTTTTAAACCTCATTATCAATTTTAATAATCTTTTTCATAATTTGATTATAACATAGTTTTAAGAAAAATGTTACTTAATTATATCTAGTAACATTGTTATAATCTTATCTATAATATGCTCTTTATTTAAGGCACGACTTTCTTTATTAACAGTCATCTTTTCTTTATAAAATTTATCATTATCTCTATCATAAATACATATATAAACAGTATTATCATCACCACATGGATTATTAGGGTCACTTCTATTAAGCTTACCAGTTATTCCTATACCATAATTACTATCTGCAAAAGCACTAATCGCTTTACTCATCTCTATTGCTGTTTCCATACTATAGACAGTATATTTATCAATAACTTCTTTAGGTACACCCATCTTAACTTTATATTCATTAGAATAAGTTACCGCACTAAATTTTAATATTTCACTAGCACCCTCACAATTAGTAATAGCATTAACTACTCCACCACCAGTACAGCTTTCCATTGTGGCAATAGTTTTTTGTCCTAATTGTAAAATATGAATAATCTCTTTAAAGTTCACTTAAATTCCTCCCTTATATAAATTATTATCTCTAATATATAAATCAACACTTTTATCTAAATAATTTTTCACTCTTTTATTATTATATATCATTTCTCTAATTTTAGTAGAAGATATTTCATTTTCTTTTATATCTGTAACAATAATATTATCTTTATAGTCTTTATATTTATCTAATAAAGCATTTATATCATCAGTATTTCTTTTAATAACTAATATTTTATTATTTGATAGAATATATTCTCCCCTCTTCCACTTGTCTATATAACTTAAATTATCAGTTCCACAGATAAAATATATCTCATCATTTTTATATTTATTTTTAAAATAATTAAGAGTCAGATAAGTATAAACAACATCATCTTTTAATTCATAATCACTAACTTCTAAATTATTAGTATCTTTACACATTAACTTAAGCATATCAAGTCTTACTTTATCACTTAAAAGATTATTTTTATATTTATATTTACTACCAGTTGGTACAAAGATAACTTTATCTACATAATGTTTTTTTATAAGTTCTATAGCGATTTCCTTATGCATTTTATGGGGAGGGTTAAAACTCCCTCCAAAGATTCCTATTTTCATAAAGTTTTCTCACCTCTTAACTTTAATATTTTTTCTTTACCATTTAATAAAGGAGTTAGAGATTCTTTATTATGTAAAGCATTAATTATTTTGGCAATATTCATTGAACAGTCTACTGTATGAAACCAAGGTTTATCTTTAAAATCTTTTGGTATATATGAAAGATTTGTAGTATAGAGTTTATCAAAAGTATTATCCAAATATGCTTTCTCAAAAGATTCTATTCCTTCTGTAAATAAGGCGAAGGTTGCAATAAAATATACTTTCCTAGCACCCTTTTCTTTTAACATTTTCCCTACTTCCAACATAGAAGAGCCGGATGCAATCATATCATCTACTACTAAAACATCTTTATCTTTAACATCACTACCCATATAAGTATGTTCAATTATCGGATTTTTACCATTAACAACCCTTGATAAATCACGTCTTTTATAAAAAACTCCCACATCACTATCTAAAAGTTCTGCATAGTACCTTGCTCTCTCCATCGCTCCCATATCTGGACTTATTACTAAAATATCTTTTAAGTCTTCATTCTGTAACAAATCTTCTAAAATAGTATTTGTAGGATAAAAGTTTTCAAAAGGAAGATTTGGAATAGCATTAGAAACATTTGGATCATGGGCATCAAATGTAATTATATGATTAACTCCTAAATGTTCTAATTCTTGTAAAGCAAGGGCACAGTCTAGGGACTCTCTTCCTTTTCTTTTATGTTGTCTTGCTTGATACAACAAAGGCATTATTAAAGTAATCTTTTCTTGATAACCAGATAAAGCAAGTATTGTTCTTTTTATATCCTGAAAATGTTCATCTGGACCCATATGATGAACAATTCCTCGCATGTTATAAGTAATATCATAATTACCAACATCAGAGATAATATAAATATCTTTATCTCTAACTGTATCTTCTATTTTTACTTTACCTTCACCATTAGAAAATCTATCTTCCTTAACAGTTATCATATAATTAGTTTTTTCTCCTCTAATCAACTTTAAATCACTATTAACTTTTTCTCCTAACTCTTTAATATTCTCTAGTACTATCAACTTTAAATTATTCATAACTACCTCCTCTTTCTTATTAACATTTTATTAATAAGAAAACTCAAAATTAATTGCAGAATTATTTCTGTTATTAACATTATATTAATAAGAAGATGCTTTGTCAACTATTTTTTAAAGAAAAACTAGAGATTTTTATAATTTCTCTAGTTCTTCTATACTTAGTCCAGTAACCTTTATTATATCTTCTTTAGGTGTGCCTATATTAAGAAGATTTTTTGCAATAGCGATTTTTTCTTCCTTAGCCCCCTCTTCTAGTCCTTTAGTTTTACCAGCATCATAGCCATCATCATAGCCATCAAGTCTTGCAGAGTTTATTTCTTTTCTTCTCATTTTCTCAGCATCATAAAGGACTCTAAACTCATCATTTTCACTTAATCTTTCTAGTTCTTCCACTACTTTCAAAGCCTCCTCATTACCATTAGCAATATCTCTCATCTCTTCAAATGACTCTGCTCTAAACATTGCTAAATATGTTTCTTTCTCGTTACTACCATTATAACGAACATTTTTAAGACTTGCAAGATACATCTTTTAATTTACTATAATCATAAAAAGAAAGAAATAATCACATTTCTTTCTTTAGTTATAAGTAGTTATTATTTTTTCTTATTTATTTAGTTCTTCTAGTTCTCCAATACTTAATCCGGTACTTTCGGATACTATTTCGAAAGATACCCCCTTTTTAATGAGATTCTTAGCAATTTCTATTTTTTCTTCCTTAGCCCCCTCTTCT
>CAMMBO010000013.1 GCA_946494435.1 uncultured Mycoplasmatota bacterium | reverse complement strand
TTATAATAACTACACTAAAAAAGATAATTACTTCATCAGGTATAATCATATAAGTTAAATCACTTGCAAAAATAATCATAGATAAACTGACTATACATAAAGATAAAACCAAGTCTAGTGAAAAACCAAAACTATAATAAGATAAAGCGAATAAAATAGCAGTTACTATTTCTATAAAGGGATTTAATAAACTTACCTTCTTATGGCAATATCTACATCTTCCCTTTAATATTATATAAGAAAATACTGGTATTAAATCATGCCAAGCAAGAGTATGATGACAACTATCACAGATACTTCTATCATTAATAAACTTTTTATTAGTAGATAATCTTAATCCTACACAACAAAAGAAAGACCCAAAGACTAGGCCTATTATAAAGAAACAAATAATATATAATACTTCCATATAATCACCTACTGAATCTTTCCATAAATATCAAACATTGGAACAACTATTGATAAAAGAATAGTACCAACTATTAATGCTAAGAATGCTATCATTAAAGGTTCAATAAAGCTTTGCATCTGTTTAACTAAGCTTTTATGTAAAACCTGATAATAATTAGCAACTTTTTCCATCATTAAACCTAGCTGTCCTGTCTTCTCTCCTGTTACAATCATTTCATAAGCAGCAACAGGAAAAGCCCAACTACCTTTAAATGATTCTGAAATATTAGCACCTTTATTAAGATTAATTATTGTTTTAGCAATTAACTCTTTATAAATTTCATTATTAGTAATTTTAGAAAGAACTTCCATACTATCAGTAATAAAAACACCATGATTTAAAAGTGAAGCGAAAGTCTTAGTAAAATTATATACTTCATTATAAATAAAGATTTTATTAAATACTGGTATATGCATAACAACTAACTGAACATTTTTTCTAAACGTTCTATTTTTCTTATATAGGTATATAAATATACCAACAAATATAATCAAGCCTATTATAATAATAAAATAATAATTAACAATAAAATCACTGGCATTCATAACAAAAATAGTAATACCGGGTATGTCTGCATCATTATCTTCATACATCTCAACAAATTGGGGAACAATACTAACAAGAATAAAGATAATAACTCCAATAGCAATACATAAAACTATTATAGGATAAGTCATTGCTGATACCATTTGTTTTCTAGTCTCTTCTTTGGAAGTATAATATTCAGCCATATCATCTAAAACAGATGTTAAGTCTCCAGTTAGCTCAGCAGTCTTAATCATATTAACTAAAAGCGTAGGAAACTTACCATTCTGTCTTTCCATAGCAGTGGATAAATTTTCTCCTTTCAAAAGTTCATAAACAACCTTTTGATAAATTTTTCTCTGTTCTGGTTTCTCACTTTGTTTTTCAAGAATTCTAACAGAATCTATTAAAGCAATACCAGCTTTTAGATAAGTAGACAATTGTGTTAATGAAAAAGAAAGATCAGCTGCATTAAACTTACCGCCAATATTAATATCTATATCATAAAACTTGCGAGGAGATACTTCCAGTACTTCATAGCCTTCATTTTGTAAAAAAAACTTTACCTCATCAGCACTAGGTCCTTCAAAAGTACCATTTATAATTTTACCATTACTACCTCTTACTTTATAACGGAAAGAAATTTCAGGCTCTTTATTTATAGTTATCCTTTGAACGGAAGCTTCTTTTGTCGCACTCATCATTTTTTCAACCTCTAAAATAGCTGAATCTTCTTTAGCTTTCGCTTCTTTTCTTTTGCTTACCCCGCCTCTACTTAATTTATCTATAACAGCTAGCACACCACTGTATGCATAATCCAATATACGTTTAGGAGAAAGTAGAATATAATGGACTACATGATATATAAAGATAAATGGCATTGCAATTATTTCCATAGCACTTCCTCCTTATTCTTAAACTAATTATATCACTCTATTTTTATATTCACAAGTAGGAAAAATTAATCATATATTAAAGTAAAGGGAAAGGTAGTGTTTTTATGTACAATCAGTATAATATGGGTATGCCTAATTATATGCCAAGAAGAGGAATTAATTGGAATAATATTTTAAATAATACCCAAAGAACACTTGGAATAATAAATCAAGCGATACCTATTGTTTATCAAGTAAAACCATTACTTAGCAATGCAAGAACTCTTTTTAGAGTAGCTTCTGCTATTAATAGTAATGATGATGAGGAAAGAAATGAAGAAATAGATAATAATAATTATAGCGATAATATAAGTTATGAAGAGACAAAAAAAGATAGCAATGGACCTATATTTTATTTATAGGACTAACTATCTTTTTTATATTTCTCTAAATAAATAGACATTTTCATTTAAAGTTTGGTTAGGAAGAGTAAAGTCTCTACTTGAAACTAATACTCCACCCATATGTTTATAGAAACTATTGGCATTAGTATTAAGAGCAAGGCAGCCAACAATCATACTATTAAAGCCCATTTTCTTAACTTCTTCTTTAACTTTCTCAAATAGTATTTTACCAAAGCCTTGATGTTTAACTTCATTAAGTAAATATAAGGCTTGTAATTCTCCTATATCTTGATAATTAATATCTTTTGATTTACATACTCTAAATACTCCCATATATTTATTATTTACTTTTAATAAGTATGATTTATCAAATTCTTTGTTTATATCTTTTTTCTTTCGTTCTATTGATTTATTAATTTCTTCAGGAGTATTAATTAACTCTAAAAAGGAATCATTAACTATTCCTTTATATGTTTCTTGCCAAGCTTTAGCATTTACTATTACATAATCTTTAATGTTATTAAGATTTAACTCTTCTATATAGTAATTCATTAAAGCTTAACCTCTTCTTTTAATTGCTTAATAAATTCATCTATACTAACTGTAGTTGTATCTTTTTCACCATGTCTTCTATAACTTATAGTATTATCAGTTTTTTCTTTATCTCCAAGAATTAATGTATAGTTAATCTTTCTAGTTTGAGCTTCTCTTAGTCTATAACCTAACTTCTCATTACGATTATCTAACTCTACTCTAATATCATTTTTCTTTAACTCTTCATAAACTTTATTAGCATATTCTCCCTGATATTCACTAGATACTGGAATAATAATAGATTCTATTGGACTTAACCATAAAGGAAGATTTCCTTTAGTCTCTTCAAGTAGGAAAGCAATAAATCTATCAAGAGAACCAAATACAGCTCTATGAATAACAACTGGTCTTTGTTTACTTCCATCTTTATCAATATAAGTAAGTTCAAACTTCTCTGGTAATTGATAATCTAATTGAACAGTTGAAAGGGTTACATCATGACCAATAGCACTTTTAACTTGAACATCAAGTTTAGGCCCATAGAATGCTGCTTCTCCTTCTGCTTCATAGAAGTCTGCACCGATTTCTTCTAAAACTTCTCTTAACTCTTGTTCACTTTTCTCCCATAACTCATCGTTACCAAAGTATTTATCTTTATTATTTTTATCTCTTAAAGATAGTCTAAAACTATAATCTTTAAAGCCAAAGTCTTTATAAACATCAAGTATTAAGTCAATAACACCCTTAAATTCATCTTTAATTTGTTCAGGTGTACAGAATATATGGGAATCATTTTGGGTAAAGGCTCTTGTTCTTTCAATTCCACATAAGGCTCCACTTGCTTCATATCTAAAGTCATTAGCAATCTCGGCAATACGTAGTGGTAAATCACGATAGGAATGAAGAGAATTCTGATACATCATCATATGATGAGGACAGTTCATTGGTCTTAAGACATATGCTTCATTATCTAACTCCATAGCAGGAAACATATCATCTTTGTAATGGTCCCAGTGTCCACTAGTCTTATATAAATCAACACTGCCAAGTGATGGTGTCATTACATGTTTATAACCATGTTCTAACTCTTTATTAGTAATATAATCAACTAGTGTACGTCTAACAAAGAAACCATTCGGTAACCACATAGGAAGTCCTTTACCTACTAAATCAGAAAACATGAAGATACCTAATTCTTTTCCTAATTTACGATGATCACGCTCTTTCGCTTCTTCTAACATCTCTAGATGTTTATTAAGGTCATCTTCATTTTCATAACATACTCCATAGATACGTTGTAACATCTTATTTTTAGAGTCTCCCTTAAAGTATGCTCCACTTACTCTAAGTAATTTAAAATGTCTTAACTCTTTTGTTGACTCTACATGAGGGCCACGACAAAGGTCAGTAAAGTCTCCTTGAGTATAACATGTAATAACCTCATCATCTGGCATATTATTAATTAAATCTATTTTATAAGGGTCATCTTTAAATTTATCTAAAGCTTCTTCTTTTTTTAACTCATGACGAACAATCTTTTTATTACCTTTAGCAATTTTTTTCATCTCTTTTTCTATTTTAGGTAAATCATCATCAGTTAGAGTCTTATCTCCTAAATCAATATCATAATAGAATCCATCTTCTATTACAGGTCCTACCCAAAATTTTGCCTCAGGATATAACTTCTTAACTGCCTCTGCTAGTAAATGTGCACAAGAATGATTTAGTGGCATTAATTTTTTATCTTCTTTTATATTTATCATAATTATTTTCTCCTTCCATAACTATAAATTTTATCGTGCTTAGCATTTCTATTATTCTTTTCAATAGGTCCATCATATTCTTCAAGACAATCATCTTGAAATTCATTTTTTCCTACTTGTGTTTCTAAATATATTTGATAAAGTCTATTTCTTGTATCTATTAGTACTCTCATAGACAAATCATAATTTTCTTTATCACCATTTTTTCTATATTCATCTGCCATACTTTCTGCTGTTCTTTTTCTATTTCTTAATGTTTGATTCGTTCTTGTCATAGAAAAAGCTTCCATCTCTAAGTTTCTTTCTAACAAAAGTTTAGGATTTTTATAAGGTATAACCCTACCCGTTTCATCTATAACATAAATATACTTTTTCCCATCATAATCTTGCCGTTCTGCTTCTTCAAAACTAACTCTTTGAGGAACAAGTAAGTTATGTTCGCATAAATAGCCCATCATTCCTTTGTGAGTTAAAACAAATTTAGTTAGTTTCTTAAGTTTCTTCTTATCTTTTTTAGATATAGGAATTCCTAACTTTTCTTTAACATCTAACTCTTCCATCGCTCTTCTTTGTTTTCTAGTTAAAGTTCTTTCATAAGGTTCTTCCAAATAACACTCCATAAACTTCCTTATATTAACTAGTACTTTTTTACTTTTCTTCATAAGCCCTCCCATATAATAAAAAGGATGATACCACTAGGAGTGCCTAACACTACACGATACCATCCTTTTTTAACTTAATTTAGATAACGGCATATACCGGAATTACTTTGCATAACTCTACTCGTTAAGGTAGTAATAAAAGAGCTTTTCTTAACTTTCACCAACCGTTAAGTCTCTAAGATTAAAAGGATTCTTTTACCAAGTCCCTAACTAATAACGTATTTACAATTATTATTTTACTACAAATTAAAGAGTTGTCAAATCATTTTTATAATAAAACAAAATTTCTATTAAAAAATGTATCTTGTTCGATTGATTTATCATATCAGATATGCTATTATATCTACTAGGAATACCTAGTAGGGGTGTTTTACCTCTTTCTTTCACTTTATTAAATAGGGGGTTAGAAAGGGGAAATGTTTATGAATAAGAAAGCCTTTTTAATAGTTATATTGTTAATTATTATCATATTGTTGATTATTTATAGATAGTAAAATACCCTATTACAACTGTGTAATTTGGGTATTTTACCACAAACACTTTTGAGGTAAAGACCTATTTGCAGAACTAGGTATTCCTCATTTTTATTTATATGTAAATTCTCTTTACATATTCATATTATCATAAATAATTAATTTTATCAAGATATTAATTGTTGCAAAAAAGTATCATTTAATCTTTACAACATTATAATCTTATGACTTTAAATGTATTAAATGAGTGATACCTCATGTAATAACAAAAGTCGGAATTTCCTTGCCACAGTAGGGAGCTAATAAAAGAGGTTCACACTATTCCTATAAAAGTGTATAAAAGTATAAGGACAATACCTTTGTTGGTATTGTCCTATTTTTCACTTCTCGCTTCATTTAAAAGAGTATCAAGTGTTACTAAAGTAAAACCTCTTTGTTTAATATAGTTTATTAATACTTTTAATTCAGATACATTAGATTCAGTTAATTTAACACTTATAATACTACCACTTCTTAAGTTACCTTTGAGATTACTATAAATATTATTATCAAGTTTTAAAGTCGGTATAATAGTATGCATAGATAACTTACTACATAAATTTAATACTTCTTCGTTATCATAAGTTGCATAACAGTATTTTGGCGTAGTACTAGTAAGGGTTTTTATTTTATCAATAGATGCTTTAAATAATAGTTCATCGTATGCTTTATCATAACTAAGTACTTCTACTTCATTAGAATTAATAACGGCATTAGTTACAAAAGATGTATTACTATCAGTAAATTTACCATCTATAAAAAATGTCCCTACTACTCCCATCTCCTTTAAAATATTTAAAACATTATCAGTATAACTATTAGTATCAACAGCAAAGACTAAAGCAATGTTTGTACTTATACCATTACCACTACTTATATATTTATCATAATAATCATCTATAGATATATTAGGCTCTACTTCTTCAAAGACTAATAAAGCATCATTATAACTACCATAACCTTTCATCTTAGTAAAACTATTATCTAAATCTATAACTAAACCATTATATCCTGGTATTAAATAATCTCCTTCTACTTTAGCATTAATTGCTTCTTCTTCCTTGGTACTTCCTTTATCTTTTATCTCTTTCATAAGAGGATCATTAGATTCTAAAAGACCAATGGCCTTTTCTGTATAATAAAAAGAAAAAAGAACAAGTAATGATACAAATATCACTTCTATAACCTTTTTAATAAGAACCACCTCTATTTAATTTTATTATTAAATAAGAAAATTATTCTAAGGATATAAAGTGAAATAAGCATCACTTGCTCTTCTACTAATTCTTCTTGTAACTAAAGTTGAATAACTATTTCTTGGATTCTCCCAAGTAGAGTTAGGGCTTGTTACTGTTATAGACATCTTAGGACTACTTGATGGAGCATAACCTACAAAAGCTGTAGATACTGTATCAGTATCATTTACTCCATCACCATCTGTATCTTTAGCACTTTGACTTGTTCCTGTTTTACCAGATGGATCATGAGAAGCATCTATATATTCTCTTCCTAAGCCATAACTTTTATGAGTAACAGCATAAAAGCCTTCTTTAACTCTATTTAAATACTCTGGTTTTGTATTTACTGTATTTAAAACATTAGGTTCAAAAGAATATATTACATCTCCTAAACTCTCATCATCAGTTGCCGCATGTACTTCTTTTAGTAAATGAGGTTGTAACCTACTACCACCATTGGCAAAAGTTGATATATACTGTGATAACTGAATAGGCGTATATGTATCAAATTGACCCATTACAAAGTCAAGTAATAGTCCAGGGGCTCTATTATTACTAGTATATCCTAAGGATTCAACTGGTAAATCAATTTCTGTTTTCACACCTAGGCCAAACTCTTTAAAAGTATTTCTATAAGTATCAAAAGCACTTTCATTAATTATTAGGGGTTTATTATACTGATAAGTTGCTCCTGCTACTTTCATGGCTGTTTTGAACTGATAGACATTACTAGATAGAGCGAGGGCATCTATATCGTTAATTCTTCCTAGGGTTTTCCAAGAACATTTCTTTGGTGTACCTGCTATTTTTATACACTCATCTACTTGATACTCACCTGGGGTTATTGCTCCTGTATTATAGCCTACTAACATACTAGCACCTTTAACAACTGAACCACTAGTCATTGGATCAGTCATAATACCTGTAGTACAATCTACTGTTTTATAGCCTCCATTGCCATCACTCACAGCTTGACGTCCTGCCATTGCAAGTATTTCTCCTGTATTAGGATCCTGTATCACAGCATAGCTTCTATCATAGTACTCTGTATTGGCTTGACTCTTAGTAGCAAGTATTTCTTCATTCAATATAGCTTCTAATTGCTGTTGTAAATCTATATCAATAGTTAGAACTATATCATTGCCCCTTTTTCCTTCACTAACAAGTTCAAGTTCATGAGAATTAACAGTTTTATAAATTGCTTTTGTCCCTCTTAAATATTCTTCATACTCTTCTTCTATATAACTAGTACCTACTATATCATTTAAAGCATAACCTTTGGCAAGATATTCATCTTTTTCTTCGCTAGGAACAGTACCAATGTTACCTAAAATTGTTCTAAAAGTATCTCCATAATTATAAACACGTTCCCAGCCAAGTTTCGTGTTAAAACCAGGTAAATCCTCGTTATTCTCTGCAATATAGGCATATTCTTCGTCAGTTACATCTTCATCTTTAATAATTTTATCATCATAAGAATAGCCTTTATTCATTAAATAGTATAAATAACTTGCTTTATTATCTTCTTCTGTAAAAGCATTAAGTTCTTCTTCTGTTACTCTTTCTATTTTAAGTTCATAAATATCATCACTATCTAGTTTTCTCTGTTCATATTTTGCCCATTCTTCTTCCGTAATTCTATCATTCATATTACTACTATTTTTAGCGACAAAAAATTCTCTTTTATTTCTATCTGTTAATTTATCATAATCTAAAGATAGATGTGCTGAAACTTTGTAAGCTAGTTCTATTTCTTCTTTAGTTCCTCTATCATTATCTTTATTATAATAAATAGTCTTAACAGCTTTATTATCTACTATTACTTTGCCATTGCGATCTAGTATTCTTCCTCGTGGGGAACTCGATCCTTCTACAGTTTGCGTAGCGAGTGTAGCAAGTTCTTCTTCATAATGTGCTTGTTCTCTTAACATTACCTGATAAAGTCGAAGGGCAATTACTAAAAATAAAACGACTAAAATTCCACCTAAAAACAAGAATCTTTTTTTATAGGTTAAGCCGTTTACAGTATATTTTCTTTCTTTTCTATTAATATTTTTTTTATTAACTTTTTGTTTTATTTTCATAAACTAAAACCCTCCTTCTTTTACTAGTTTATCACATAATTTAAAATTTACTACATATAAATTACTAAAGGTGATAATTTTGATAGAAAGAATAATTAAAAATAATATAAAAATTTTAAATCCTCATCTAGTGATGGGATATTTAGAAAGTAAAAATATTTATCCTACTGAAGATGAAGCGATTGTTATTTGTAATTTTTTGAAAGAAAATTATAACATTTTATTAAAAGATAATAGTGTTTTACTTAACTTAAGAGGAAATATTAGAGATGACATATATAATGCTGTGTCAACTATTATTATGAATTTGAAGAATACTTACCTATAAAAGATAAACTGTGATATAATTTATCATAGGAGAGATAATTTATGGATAAAAAAGGGTTTACTTTAATCGAGTTGCTTGCCACAATAGTAATTATGTCATTAATACTTATAATGGTAATGCCATCTATTAGAGCTTTAAGAAATAACAACGAAAAAAAACAATATGAATATTATGCTGATAGTTTAGTAGAAGCTGCTAAAATTTATGTTAATAAAGAAGGAGAAGATATCAATCCATTAGGGGCTAAAAATTGGCTTGGTTGTGTTGACATTACTTATCAAGACCTTTTAAATTCTGATTTAATTAAACCTTTTACAGATGATAATATTGATTGTAGTAATGCTAAAATTAGATATACAAAAGAAAAAAACAAAGATACCTATACAATAAATTTAAGTTGTAGAGACTTAAAAGAAGGTGAAATCATCTATAATAGACAAGAAATTGATAATAATACTTGTCAAGTTACAGATACTTCAGATACAACCCCTCCAGTCTGTGGAGAAATAATAGGCTCTAGTACTACTTGGACTAATGAGAATAGAGAAATTACTATAAAATGTACAGATGATAATGAATGTGAAGATGTAACTAAAGTATTTACTGAAACAACTGAAGTTGGTTCTATAACTATTACTGATAGTAATGGTAACAAAACTGAATGTCCTGTAGATGTTTATGTAGATAAAACTCCTCCTACTTGTATTAATAGTGGTGGTAATACAAATTTTGTTACTGGCCCAGTTACTTTAACTGGAACATGTACAGATAGTAATAGTGGATGTGCTGAAAATAATGTAACAAAAGTATATAATGAAATAGGAGAATGGGTAAACCAATCTCCTGGAACAGTCTATGATAAAGCTGGAAATGCCACTGAATGTCCTAATGACCAAACAGTTAGAATAAACTCTATTCAATTAACTACAAATCCATAAAATTATCTCTAATAAGTTTTATTTCTTCTTTATATGGAGCTTTTCCATCTATATAAGGTGTTTCTAATATTTTAGGAACATCTTTTAATTTAGGATTATTGATCACTTTCATTAAGGTGTCTAAACCTATAGTTCCTTTACCTATATTTTCATGTCTATCTTTATGGGAATTAATTATATTTTTACTGTCATTGATATGAATACATTTAATTTTATTTATACCAATAATTTTATCAAAATCTTCTAACACTTCATCAAAATTAGCTAGGTTATACCCAGCATCGTTTAAGTGACAGGTATCAAGACAAACACCAATTCTCTCTTTCTTAGTAACTCCATCTATAATAGCTTTTATCTCTTTAAAGTTTCTACCTACTTCACTCCCCTTACCTGCCATAGTTTCAAGTAAAATCATTACATCACTGTTATCTTTATTTAAAACGAGATTAAGAGCTTTAATAATGTTAGAAATACCAGTTTCTACTCCTTGTCCTACATGACTTCCTGGATGTAAGACTAAATATTTCATGCCAAATGTATTAACACGTCTTAACTCCTCACTTAAAAAATTACATGAAAAATTAAATTTGTTTTCATCGCCATTAGCAAGATTAATAATATAGGGAGCATGAACTATGACATTATTTTTATCAATACCATTATCTTCCATAAGTTTATAAGCTTCTTTAACATTATTTAAATCTATACTACTTCTAATAGTATTTTGAGGAGCTCCGGTATAAAACATAAAAGTATTCGCCCCATAACTTAAAGCTTCTTCTACACTTCCAACCAAACCACTATCTTTTTTATATCCTACATGAGAACCTATTATTAACATAAACATCCTTCTTTCTAAAAAAGATTATATAAGGAGAAAAGAAAAAACGTCAAGAGTTTTGACGTAAACAACTGATTTATTTATTGATATTTTTCTAAAAATTCTTCTCTATACTCTAAGATTCTATCTTCTTTTATCACTTCTCTTAATTCTTCAGTTAATCTAATTAAAAATCTAATATTATGAATAGATAAAAGTCTACCTCCTAACATTTCTCCTGTATTAAGTAAATGTCTAATATATGATTTAGTATAATGTTTACAAGCATAACAGTCACAAGAATCTTCTATAGGTGTAAAGTCTTCTTTATATTTAGCATTATTTAAATTAATTTTACCATTTCTTGTAAAGGCTTGTCCATGTCTTGCAATCCTTGTAGGTAAGACACAATCAAAGATATCTACACCACGAATTACACCTTCTATAATGTCAATAGGTTCACCTACCCCCATTAAATATCTTACTTTATTTTCTGGCAAATATGGAACAGAATAATCTATCGCTTTATACATATCTTCTTTACTTTCACCATCGTTAGCGACTCCACCAATACTATAACCATCAAAATCTAACTTAACTGTTTCGATAGCAGAGTATTTTCTTAAGTCAGGATGAGCGCCACCTTGAACTATACCAAATAGAGATTGATTCTTATTACTATGAACAACTTTACCTCTTTTAGCCCATCTGATGGTTCTTTCAACACTATTTTTTAAGTATTCATAAGAGGCACTAGCAGGAGGACATTCATCAAAAGACATAGCAATATCACTATCTAATTTATTTTGGATTTCTATAGACTTCTCAGGTGTTAAGAATAAGTCTTTACCATCGATATGACTTTTAAAATGCACTCCTTCTTCAGTAATATCTTTCTTTTTATTTTTAGCAAGTGAAAATACTTGAAAACCACCACTATCTGTAAGTATTGGTCCATCATAGTTCATAAACTTATGTAGTCCACCAGCTTTATTAACTATATCTTCTCCTGGTCTTAACCATAAATGATATGTATTAGCAAGAACAATACCTGCACCTGTTTCTTTAACTTCTTCAGGACTTAATCCCTTTACAGTCGCTTTAGTCCCTACAGGCATAAACATAGGAGTTTCTACTGTACCATAATTAGTTTTAATTGTACCAAGTCTTGCTTTAGTATTCTTTTCAGTTTTAATTAAATTATATTCTATCTTCATGTAAACACTACCCTTCTACAAGTTATTTACTTCTTCTATTCTCATTTGTATAATCATAACTCTTTGTCTCTACAAATATTAATCTCTTCTTAGCATCCATTACTTTTTTCTGAAGTTCTAAAGACATTTCTTTTATAGTTTTTTCTAATAGATATGCTCTATATTTATTTTTAACTAATTGTCTAAATTTCTCTATTTCATTTAAGGCCTCATGATAAGCAGTGCCTGTATCATCATCACTAGTTAAATAAAAGTTTACTAATTTTAATAACTTTAAATATTTCTTATAGACTTTATTACTAATAAAGACTTTCTGTATATCTAAACTATATATGGACACTGTATTATCATGAGACTTAATAGTTAACTCTTTTCCTAAAGTTAAATCTCCATTATAAGTAAAACTCTTTTCTATTATTAAAAAATTATTCAACTGAACCATCTCCTTTTAATAAGTCAGGTCTATTTTTTTCTGTTAGTTTAATTTGTTGTTCCCTTCTCCATTTATCTATCTTGGCATGATCTCCATTAACTAAGACATCAGGAACACTTAATCCTTCATAAACTCTAGGTTTTGTATAGGTTGGATAGTCTAACAAATTATCAGAAAATGATTCGTTCTCATAACTTTCTTTTCTTATAACACCATCTATTAGTCTTGTAATAGAATCTATTAAGACCATACAAGGTATTTCTCCTCCTGTTAAGATATAGTATCCTATAGATATTTCCATATCACAAATAGTTTTAATTCTCTCATCAAAACCTTCATAATGACCACAAATAATAATTAAATGTTTTTCATGTGATAAATCAAGAGCAATAGACTGTTTATATAACTTACCACTTGGTGTTAATAATATTACTTTAGAATTATCACTTCTTAAGGCTTTAACGGCATCAAATATAGGTTGACACATTAAAACCATCCCTGCTCCTCCTCCATAAGGAGTATCATCTACTTTTTTATGAGCGTCATTACTATAATCTCTAATATTATGGACATTAATTTCTACTAGACCATTATTAAGTGCTCTTTTAATAATAGATTCATCAAATACACCATTAAACATATCAGGAAATAAGGTTAATACATCTATCTTCATAACTTCCTCCTATAGAAGTTTAACTATAACTTCTTTTTTATTACTATCTATTTTTACAAAATCTCTATGATAAGGAACTAACGTTTCTCTATTATTTATTAATAATCTAAGTATCTTATAATTATTACCAGTCTCTTCTATATCAAGAATCTTACCCTCTATATTATCAGTAGTTTTAACTTTATAAGTTATAAGTTCACTATCTAAGACATCTTCATTATTAAGATTAATCTCATCCTTAGATTTATATACTTTCTTACCCTTCAAGAATAATACTTCATTTATATTATTAAAGCCTTCGAATGTAACCATATCGTAGTCTTTATGGACTCTATAACTAGTTATTTTATAAGATTTATCTTCTATAATTAAATTACTTCCTATTTTAAATATTTCATTTCTCTGTTTAGTAGTTAAGTTATCTTTAATCCTAAGTTCACCTTTAATACCATGGGTATTAACTATTTTACCTATATATAATTTATTCATTAGATTCATCCATTTCATAAAGTATTATAGAAGTTGCAACCCCTACATTAAGGCTTTCTACAACACTATTCATTGGTATATAGATAAATTTATCACTTTGTTCTAAATACTTAGGATTAACACCATTACCTTCATTACCTATTATAAGAGCGAAGACATCTTTTTCATCTTGAGATAAGTTCTTTACTTCTTCACCATACTTAACATTAGTTGCAAGTACTGGTATTTTTAATTTCTTTAAGATAGGAATTAATTTATCTATGGAATAGAAGACTATTGGTACATGAAAAATCATACCTTGAGTCGCTCTTACTACTTTAGGAGAATAAACATCTACAGTATTATCTCCTATTACGATAGTATCTATATTGAAAGCAACTGCACTTCTAATAATAGTACCCATATTACCAGGATCTTGTATTTCATCTAATATTAAGATTCTCTTACCTATTGTCGTATCTATTATCTTCTCGCATAACCCTATCATCTTAGGAGGAGATGATAAACTACTTATTTTCTTTAAGACTTCTCTACTTACTTCAATCTGTTCTACATCTAGTGGTAATACCTCTCCTTCTTCTAATAGGATTTCTTTCAAAACACCAGCTTTATATGCTTCTAATACTAAATGTTCTCCTTCTACTATAAACTCATTATTAAGATCACGATACTTTTTCTTCTGTAATTTATAATAGTACTTAACTTTCTCATTATCTAAACTAGTTATAACCATACTACTCCTCTTCTCCATATTTATTAGTTAATTTTCTCCACTTTTTATAATCAGGACAGTTCTCTTCGACAATAGCCCAAAACTTCTTAGAATGATTCGCTTCTATTAAGTGACTTAACTCATGATAAATAACATAATCAAGACATCCTATATCTTTAGTAATTAATTCTGTATTAAGTGTTATAACATGAGTCTTAACATTACATACTCCCCATCTAGTAGTCATCTTCCTAAGTCTTAATTTAGGATGAGGAATACTTCTTGTAAAGTTATTATAACACATTTCTAGATGTTCACTAAAAATACCTAAAGCTTGTTTCTTCTTCCATTTATCTAAATCAAAGTCTCTTTTTATAAAAACTTTATTCTCACCTAATTTAAAGTCACAAAACTCTGTATATATAATATCATATTTTTTACCTAAAAAGTAAAATTCACTATTAAATTTTATCTTTTCTTTAACTTTCTTAATCATTTTCCTAATAGAACCATAATTTTCTTCTATTACACTCATTATCTTTTTATTAGAAGTTAAAGTATTACAAGTAACATAGATAGTTAAATCATCTTTAACTCTAATATAAATATTTTTAGTAGTACTTTTCTTAACTATCTCTAAATTATAAGTTTCATTATCTATAGTCAAAGTCATAGCATCATCCCTCTTGAAAAAATTAATTATTTATGATAATATGAATATGTAAAGAGAATTTACATATTATAAAAAAGAGGAATACCTAGCTTTGAGCTGTTAGGTACTACCCCATTATTGTTTGGTTAGTACCACTCTAAGGAGTAGGTACTATTTTTATTAACATAAATAATAAGATTATTATTACGAAAATAAGCGAAAATATGATATAACATAGAATTTTTTCAAGTTTTCTCATATTATCAGTTCCCCTTTCACATTATAAAAATATAAGTTAGGGGGATAGTACCTAAACAACTAAGTATTCCTAGGTAAATAATAACACAAATGTATCTTCAATACAAGCGAACAAGATACATTTTTTATGAATTTTATATTAAAATTATTGAAGCAATTAAATCTTTATGCTAATATGAATATGTAAATTTTCTTTACATGAGGAGTACTTAGTTTGCGTTTGGATGTTACCCCAAAAAACAGGTTGAATATACTAATAATAGAGTGTTTTTCTTAGTTGTATATTATTAAAAGTATTATAATTATTATCAGTGATAATATTAAGAAATCTTTCTTACTCAAAAGTAAGTACAAATTAATTTACACCATTCGTTACTAAGTATTCCTAAGTAAATGATAGTCTAAATGTATCTTGTTCATTAAGATACATTTTTTATTTTGAATATGTTTTCATTTTGTTAATAAAATCATTATTTTTACTTATAGTATCTCCATCAAAAGATTGCCCATGCATATTAAGACCATTCTCATATAAACTTGTTAAAAAGATACAATAATTTGTAAAATTATCTTTTCCTAAATTATTATTAATATAAGAAATGCTATTATTAATTGCAGAATAATCAAATAGTTCTCTATAATTATCTAATAAAGGATTAACTAAAGATAGATATAAATCATAAGCACTCTTATAAGAAATATTATTATTATCATATAAATCAAAGATATAAATATTATCCTCCCTTAATCTTTTAAATAAACTTCTCGCTTTTTCCTGTGTTCTAAACTCATTAAAGATACTATATTCTTTATTTATTATAAAACTACAATGTTTATCACCCATTTCACTTACATGTATAAGTTCATGTAAAAAATTTATATCAAGACATCTATCATGATATTTTTTTAAAAGAGGAAATGAAATAAAAGTCTTAGAATACTCTTTAGATAGTGATGTAATAGCAGTTACATCACAATCAAAATCTTCTTCAAAATAAATTATATTTCTTGCAAGAAGTATTTTCTTATAAAAAGGTATACCCCCTAATCTATCTAAGATATTTTTACCAAAGATAGAGTTTTTTATAACATTTCTCTCTAATACTTTCTCTTGTCTTTTTAAAAAGTCTATACAATTATCTAGTTTTTCTTCATCTAATAAAGGAATAATTCCTATTCTTTTACAAGTATCTATATAATCTTGTTGTAATTCTAAAAGTAAGTCTCTTACTTCATTGTCATAATCTAAATATTTTTTATATTTTTTATCAAAAGCATCAAATCTAAGTCCTAGAATAGCTTCTTTATTTTTATCAAATACATCATCACTAATATTTAACAGTTCTTTTAAATATCTAAGAGTATAATCATCTATTTCAGCTTGTAACTTTTCTCCTTTACTCATATAGTCATCCATTAATGATTTATAATATTTTAAATTATCTAAACTACTATCTAACTTTTTTATTGTTTCATAAGTAACATCAGGAGTTGAATCAAAGAAGTATAAAGCATCTTTAATTCTTGTAGCGATTAAGTCTTTAAAACTTTTATGATAGGAACTAGCGATTAAATCTATTAGATAATCCCTATATTCTAAAAATCTCTTATTAGGATTTAATAATCTATTTATGTCTTTCATTATTTACGATACTCAAAGTAAAAATCTAATATTCTAACCATATCCCCATCAGTTGCCCCCATCTTCTCAAGTTCTTCATCGATACCCATTTTTCTTAATTTATTACTAAATCTTTTAATACCTTCATCAGTAAATTTAGTCATTCTAAATAGTTTTTCTACTTTTTCTCCTTTAATTACAAAGTCACTACCCTCTTTTTCGATAGTAAAAGGTTTCTCTTCTTTAAATTTATATAAAACATGAGATTCAAAGGCATCATCTTCATAAAGATTCTCTTCCTTGATAGTATCTAATAAATCACTTAAGTAATCTACTACTTCACTAAGTCCTTCACTAGTTAAGGCAGTTACTTCAAAGATTTTCTTATCTTTAACTTTTTCTTTAAATTTATCTAAGTTATCTCTACTTCCCTCAATATCCATTTTATTTGCAATTATTACCATAGGTTTAGTAAGTAGTTTTTTATTAAATTCTTCTAACTCTTTATTAATAAGAACATAGTCTTCATAAGGATCTCTTCCTTCAGTACCTGCCATATCAATAACGTGTAATATTACTCTAGTACGCTCTATATGACGTAGGAATCTATCTCCTAATCCTTCTCCTTTACTAGCTCCTTCTATTAATCCAGGAAGATCTGCCATAACAAAGGTTTTACCATTAGTTGCACGTACTACTCCAAGATTAGGTTTTAGTGTTGTAAAGTGATACTCTGCAATCTTAGGTTTAGCTTTACTTACTTTAGAGATAATAGTACTCTTACCAACACTAGGAAGACCAACAAGACCAACATCGGCAAGAAGTTTAAGTTCTACTTTAATAGTTCTCTCCTCTCCTGGTTCGCCATTTTCAGAGAAGTTTGGAGCGGTATTAGTTTGAGTCTTAAAGGCCGTATTACCTCTACCACCACGTCCACCTTTTGCAATAATAGCAGAATCGTTTTTACCCTTTAAATCGGCAAGAATAAGTCCTGTGTCTAAGTCTGTTACAACTGTTCCTTGAGGTACTTTAACAACTAAAGGTTCTGCTCCCTTACCATGTTGATTTTTACCTTTACCATTCTCACCTTTCTTACCTTTTATTTCTTTTTGATAACGTAAATCAAGTAAAGTATGAAGACCTTCATCTACTTTAAAGATAATATCAGAACCATGTCCCCCATTACCTCCATATGGTCCTCCCATAGGTATATATTTTTCACGACGGAAAGCAGTACAACCATCTCCACCACTTCCTGCTGTTACTTTAAGTGTTACTTCATCTACAAACATATTAACACGCTCCCCTCTAAAACTTTCCTATATTATATCACAGAGAAAAGAAAAAAAGAAAGAGATTTCTTTCTACTCACTTACTGGATAAACAGAAGCTTGTTTCTTATCTCTTCCTTTACGTTCAAACTTAACAATTCCATCTACTGTTGCGTATAATGTATCATCATTACCACGTTTAACAT
>CAMMBO010000012.1 GCA_946494435.1 uncultured Mycoplasmatota bacterium | reverse complement strand
ATAATTTGTTGTTTATATAATCAAAATTTATAATTGAGCTTGCCGAACAGGTCTAGTAGAAAATCCCAAGAATATTTTTATGAAATTTTCTGTTTTTAAAGATATCTCTTTTAAAAGTTTAGAAGAGTTTATTGAAAGTTTGATAAAAGTAAAAGAAAAATTAAATGAGATATCTAAAAAAATAATGCTAACTGAGGATATAACTGTATATAGAGCATTTTCTATAAGCAATGAAGAAAAATTAATGCCTTTATCTAAAGCTAATTTAGTTTCAACCAGTTTAAATATTAATAAATGTAGTAAATATTTAATTCCTAATAAAGGTTACACCCATTATCTATATCAAATTAATTTAGAAAAAGGATCTATGGTTACAATTTGTCCTTACAGGATATTAATAGATAATAATGATAGATTAACATTAACTAAAGAAAATGATAGTGAAGAGATAATCATAAGTAAAGATAATTATGATTTTGAAGAAGTAATGGAAACAACAACTGAATTCACTGATAATGAAGAATTAAATATAATTAGTGTTAATGCTATATCTAAATTAAAAGATACAAAACTAAAAAGATGACCGTCAAAGTCATCTTTTAATATTTTTAAGCTTATGATAAAGAGCATAACTAATCTTATAAACGTGATACCAGAAAGGACTAATAATAAGATCAAATTCTCCAATTAATTCTACTACTTGACCACCAAAACTCTTCTTAAATAGATATAGTCCAAGTAAAGGATTATTTTCACTAAAGTCACCTGTTATACCATAGAAGTTATATGTATCATAACCATGTTCAATCGCATACTTAACACCTGAAAAGTGAAGAGTATAAGCAGATTGAAAACTCATAAGTTCTGCTTTAGAACCACCATATAGCGATAATACTTCTTTACCATAGATTAAGAATAGAATTCCTCCAAGTATTGGTTTGTCTCCATACTTTTCTTTCATATCTTTAGTCTTTTCAATATTCTTTTGAAGTCTTTTAATTTCATTTTTTTCAAATTCTTGTTTACTATGATATTTCTTCTCATTCATAGGTTTACTTTTATCTTCATACTGTTTCTTCCTTGCTTTAATAGACTTTTCTAAAGCTACTATTTCTTTTTTTGTATTTTCTATCTCTTCATCAAAATCTATCTCTGCAATTAATATTTTCAAAATACCATCATCATGCAAACTATCCCACATATTTTCATAATATGATAAAGGTCTATCAATAAATTCCCGACGTTCTCCAGTATGCTGCATAATATCTTTAAATATAGGTAATTCATCTCTAGTAATCTCTCTAACCTTTACACCAAGTCTTTCATTCTTTCTTAAAATCTGTCTTGTCTTAGAATCCATATCCTTCATAACATCATCGACAGTTCTATCTTTAACCGTAATAGTATGCATCCATCTAGGTTGTAAGGCATCTTGCATTAAGTTAAAGCCAAAATGTTTATAACCTAACTTCTTTAAGTTATCAACAGTATCACTATTATTGGTTCCATCTTTAACTAAATCACCATTTAAATCTCTTTGTTTATACATAACATAAGGATCTATCTTAATAAATATACCTTCCTTATTTTTAACAAACTTCTTAATCTCTTCTGTAAACTCTTTTAATAAGTTATAGTCATGATAATCTATTAAAAATCCTCTAGGTGAATAAAACATATACTTCTTAACAATAGGTACATGCTTTGCAAGAAGTAAAGCAGCCGCTTTTATCTCATCTTCATCAAATAAACCTACAACATAATACTTCCATCCGTTATGTTCCTTTAATTTAGCCCAACCTTTAGTCTGATGAAAAGTCGCTTCATCAGTAGTTAAAGCAAAGTTCTCTAATTCTTCAAAACTAATCTCTTTTAATTTCATCATTAAGTTCCTTCTTCTTTCTTTTTTTAATCATATTTCTATAAATTGGTACTAACTTTGTAAAAGCAAAGTAATAGATTGGTTTAACAACATAGTCAAATTCTCCCATAAACTCAACATAGTCCCCACCAAATTTCTTTTTAAACTCATGTAGACCAAGTCTAGGATTATCTTTAGATAAATCCCCAATCGTTCCAAACTGATCATATATTTTTAATCCTCTATCTTTACAGAATTTTAAATGTTCAAAGTATGTATGATAATTAACATAAGTTTCTGTTAAGATATTATGATTACCTGCATATAAAACCCAAGCTTTATCCCCATATTCTATTATCATATGGGCAGATAAAGTAACTTCCTCTCCATATTCTTTTAAATAGTTATTATATTTCTCTACTTCTTTTTCGAGATTTTCTTTTTGTCTTGTAAACTCCTTAAGCTTATTTTTAGCACTCTTAGACATATTCTCTTTAGGAAGTTCATATATCTTTTTATTAACTTCATCTAAATCATTCTCTAATACTTCTAAGCTATCTTTGATATTAACTTTTCCCAAAAACAAAGTCGCTTTATTATCCTCATTAAATAGCCTATATAAAGTCTTATAATAATCTATTCCATAAGAAACAAAATCCTTCCTTGACTCTGTTAACATCATTAAATGATAAAAAGTAGGCAAATCCTTTTCTGTTCCTATTTCTACTTTCGTCTTAAGTTTAAGAGACTTGGCAATTCTTTGTTTTGTAGTCTTTGAAAAATGGCTCTCAATCTCTTCCATAGACTGATTTAAATCAATCCTAAAAGTATACCTAGGTTGTGCACTCTCAAAATTCTTAGTAAAGCCCATATGTTTATAACCTAATCTAAGTAATTCATTATAAATCTTCTTATCTTTAGATTCAACCTCGCTAACTTCACCTTTATAATTTTCCTTCTTCCAAATAATATCAGGGTCAATCTTTACGTAAATTGCCTTTTTTCTTTTCGCAAACTTTACAACCTCTTCTGTAAACTTATCAAGTATTTTTTTATCACTAAAGTTAATTACATAACCTCTTGGGGCATATAAATAACATAATCCTAAAGGTAAACTTTTCTTTAAAAGTAAAGTTGCCCCTACAATTTTGCCATTATCATCAAGTCCTAAATAATAAGGAGTAAGACCTCTTTCTTCCTTAGATAATTGTCCCCAATCATAAGACTGTAAAAAATGGCTTTTATAAGGATTATTCTTTACAAATTTTTCATATTCATTTTTTTCTAAAACTCTTAATTTCATATGGTCACTTCCTATATAAAGTATAATTTATTTAACTATAACTGTCAATTTTAGTATGCCCAAAATTTTTTTCTCTAACAAAAAATAAAAGAGCCTAAGCTCTTTACATCATATATTTATCATTACTATTACCATAACCAGTAGATTGACTATCATAATTTCTTGGACTAATCATAGATGATTCGATTCTATTAACCCTATTTTCTAATCTTCTCATTTGTCTTTCAAGTCTATTAACTTGATTTTCTAGACTATTAAGTCTTTGATTCATATTATTAGAGTTTTGCCAACCTCCCATATTAGGATTCATATTAGGATTCATTGGCCACATAGGCATACCTTGATTCATATATTTTTCCTCACTTTCAAGATATTATATTCAAAAGATTATTTATTTATGATAAAATATGCTATATGACTTGGAGGTTTATTATGCGTTTAAGAAATGTTAAAGATAAAGAAGAAATACTAAATAATTGTAAATATTTAATTAAAAATCCTGAAGACTATAAAGGAAAATGGAAAGAACTATTTAATAATAATAATCCTATCTATATTGAAATAGGTATGGGTAAAGGTAAATTTATTCTAGAAAATGCCCTTAAATACAAAGATATTAATTATATAGGAATAGAAAAGTTTGATAGTGTTATGGCAAAAGCGATAAAAAAAATACCCGCTGACTTAGATAATTTAAAACTAATTAGAATGAATGCTCTAGATATCGATAAAGTATTTTCTAAAGAGATAGATTTAATCTATTTAAACTTCTCAGACCCATGGCCTAAGACAAGATGGTACAATAGACGTTTAACTAGTAAAATATTTTTAGATAAGTATGATACTTTATTTAAAGATACTAAAAGAATAGAAATGAAAACTGATAATGAAGATTTATTTATCTATTCCCTTGAAACTTTAAGTAGTAATGGCTATGCCTTAAGTGATATCTCATTTGACTATCATAAAACCCATACTGATATAATTATGAGTGAATATGAGATGCGTTTTAATAAAATAGGGAAAAATGTCTATCATCTTTTTGCACAAAAGAAGTGACAAACTAAATATTTATTTGCTATAATTATATAAGAGTAGGTGTTGCATATTGAAAAAGAAAATAATTTTATTAATAATCGCTGTCTTAACTCTAACAGGTTGTACTAACTTAACCAATATGAGTATAGATGAAGTAGTAGATGTTATGCTAGAAAGTGATACGAACCTATCTAATAATGTCTTTGAAGGATATGAGTACTATATACCTAAAGGCTTAAAACTATTAGAAAAAGACGAATATAATGCTAGTTTAAAAGATGAGTACAATAATACCTACTATTTCTATATTGATGTTGTTAGTTACTATAATAAAGAAGAGACAGATTACAAAGTAAATAAAAAAGCATACTTTTCTAAAGAATTAAACTATAACAAGAAAAAAGGCTATTTAGAAATAACAAAAATAGAAGATACAGATAGATATTTTATAGAATACATGTACAATTATGGTAAAATTGAAGCATTTGTTAAAGAAAATGAGATAAAAAGTGCTATTATAAATATGAGTAGTATTTTAAAGTCTCTAGAATTTAACAGAACAGTTTTAGAGAGTCTTATAGGTAACAATGTCCTAAATTATAAAGAAGATACATATGACGTTATGAAACCAAAAGGCAGTACTGCTACAAAGGATACCTATCTAGAATATGAGGAAAAATATGGTATCTATGAAGGCTATGGCGATAAGAATACTAGCGAAGATAGAATAGAAATAGAAGAAAACTAAGAAAGGTGGAGTAAATTCATGAAACTACTAGATAAATTAAAAAATGCTCTTTTTGAAGAAGAATATGTAGAAGTTGAAGAAAAAAAAGAAGTAAAGAAGAAAGAAAAACCTATTGCCAAAAAAATAATAGTTGAAGATAAACCTAAGAAACAAACGCCAAAGGAAGATTTAATAGTTGAAGAAGAAAAGAAAGAGACAAAGGTTGAAACTCCTAATAGAGATTTTAAGTTTAAAGCTATCTTAGATGATGATTTTATTGACTTAGAGGAAAAGAAAGAACCAAAACCACTTCCTAAAGTAGAACCTAAAAAAGAAGAAAAACCTAAACCTATAAAAAAAGAAGTTAAAGAAACAAGACCTTTATATCAAGGAGATAAAAAACATGAACAAAAAAATCTTTATGGGTCTCTTAATGATAACGAAATAAAGATACATGAATATGGAAGTGCTTCTAGGCAAAAAGAAAAGAAAACATTTCATCCTTCTCCAATTATTTCTCCAATTTATGGTGTTTTAGACCAAAACTACAAAAAAGACGATATTGTGACAAAAAAAGAAGTTAGAATAACTAGTAGTTATAAGTCAAAAAATATTGATGTTGATAGTGTTAGAGAAAAGGCTTATGGCAATAGTGATGATATCTTTGAAGAAGAGCTTACTTCAAACAAACAAAAAGACTTTCAGGATAATAAACAAGAAGAAAATACAGATATAAGAGAAGAAGATAGTCTTTTAGATATTAGTGATGATAATACTCCATCAGTTGCAAAAGTTACTATGGGAGATGCTGAAGAATACTATAGTGATTTAGGATTAGAGTATAACATCGACTATAAAGATGTTTCTCATGAAAAAGCGACAGGTAGAAGAACAGATTTAAAGAATTTTGATGAAGAGGAACCTAAAAAAGATGATACTAGCATTGAAGACAATCTATTCGATTTAATTGACTCAATGTATGATGAAAAGAAAGGAGAATAAAAAGTGGAATTTTTAGGGGTAATATTGGATAGTCTATTAATAGTATTAGTAATTATTTTAATAGTTCTAGCTTTAAAAGCATTAGATACATTAAATAAAGTAGATGCTATTTTAGATGATACCAAGAAAAAACTAGACAATTTAGATGGAGTCTTTAATTTAGTTGATACTGTTAGTAATAAATTAACTTTAGTTACTGATACTGTTGTTGGTAGTATCGTTAATTTTATAACAAGTATATTTAATAGGAAAGGAAAGGGAGATATTGATGAGTAAAAAAAGTGGAATTGGAAAATTTGTAGCAGGAGCTGCTATTGGTGCAGGCTTAGGAATTTTATTTGCACCTAAAAAAGGTAGTGAAACAAGAAAAGATTTAAAAGAAAAGTTAGATAACGTCGTTTCTAAAATAAAATCAGTAGATACTGAAGAAGTTAAAGCGATGTTTGAAGAGAAAGTAGATGAAATTAAAGCGGAACTAGAAGATTTAGATAAAGAAAAAGCTTTAAAGATTGCTAAGAAAAAAGGTGAAGATATAAAGAAAAAATGCCAAGACTTAGTTAATCTTGCTGTTGCTAAAGGAACACCAGTCTTAGAAAAAGCAGCTGAAGAGTTAAGATTAAAAGCCATAGATGTAGTTAGTGATGTACTAGAGAAACTAGAATCTAAAGAATCTAAAGCAAAATAAAATAAAAAATTAATATAATATAGTAGAACTGATTTATTGTTTAAACAGTTCTACTTTTTGCTTTTTTTCGAAATATCTTGCATATTTATAAAAAAAGTGCTATAATATAGGCACAAAAACAAATTGGGGGGATTTTAAATGAAAAGATTAAAAACTAAAAAGTTTAAATATTTAATTATGACAATTTTAGTAGCAGCTTTAAGTATTTTTGGAATTACAGGAATAAATGCGGCTGCTTCTGCACCATCTAGTTTTACAGCAAATAGTGAAAAATTACTAACTGGATATATTAATAATTGGCATTATGCCAAATTAACAAGCAGTTTAGGAGGATATGTATACTGTACAGATTTTCACAAAGGTATACCATATAATGTTAAGATGACATTATCAGGAGAAGCACCAGCAGGACTTGCCTATATTTTATCTAATGGATATCCAAGGGTAAATATTACAGGAGATTCAGATAAAGATTACTATATTACCCAAGCTGCTATTTGGTGGTATTTAGATGAAACTACAGGTAGCCATAATTTACCAGATTCATTTAAATATACCGGATCAGATCCATATAATCTTAGACATTATGTAAGTGCATTAGTGGAGGGTGGAAAAAAGCAAACATCATATGCTAAACCAGCCATTAGCTTAGTTAATAATAATAGCACATTAAATTTAACAAGTGATAAAAAATATTATGAATCAAACAATATTAGTGTTAAAACATTATATACAACAGGTAACTATACAATTTCTTTAAATAATGCTCCATCTGGAACTACAGTTGTTAATGCTACAACAGGAAAAGCCCAAACATCATTTGATCCAAGTGAAAGCTTTAAAATTAGAGTACCAGTTAATAATGTTGATATTGGTAATTTAAATATTACAGTAAAAGTAACAGCAACAGGTTCAATAAATAAAGCATATATGTATAAATCAAGTGATTCAACTAAACAGGATGTTATGGGATCAGTATTGTATCCAGAAACAACAACAGTAACAGATCAAACAAATTTAACACTTTCTACAAGTAAAGTAACAATTACAAAAATAGATGATAAAACAGAACAACCTTTAGCAGGTGCTACTTTCGAAGTAAAAGATAGTTCTGGTAAAGTTGTAGCAACTTGGACATCAACGACATCATCTCATGTAATTAACAATTTGCCAAACGGCACTTATACATTAGAAGAAACAAAAGCTCCAGACGGTTATGTTCTAAATGATCAAGTAGTAGAATTTACTATTACTGATACAAATAGAAACATATCCATTAGGTTTAAAAATAAAGAAGTTGAGAGAAATGCAACTATTATAAAAATAGATTCAGTTACAAAAAATCCTGTCGCAGGAGCGACATTAGTAGTAAAAGATAGTTCTGGTAAAGTAATAGAAGAATTTGTAACAACTACTGAACCACATAAATTAACTGGTCTTGAAGATGGCACATATACAGTGGAAGAAACAAAAGCTCCAACTGGATATGAAAAAACTGCCAAAATATATGAATTCACAGTAGATAAAGATCATCGAGATGTAACAGTAACAATTGAAAACAAAGCTATTGAAAAATTAGTAACTGTCTTTAAAGTTGATGGTAAGACAGGTAATCCAATATCAGGAGCCGTACTTATAATCAAAGATAGTGATGGCAATATAGTAGATGAGTTTACATCAAC
Source organism: uncultured Mycoplasmatota bacterium (assembly GCA_946494435.1). The sequence goes on along the minus strand of CAMMBO010000012.1, from coordinate 10,849 downwards.
AGAAGAAGGACACACTCTTACAGGATTAAAAGATGGCAAATATACAGTAGAAGAAAAACAAGCACCAGAAGGATATACAAAGAGTGATGAAATATATACATTTACAATTAGTGATGAAACACCTTCTGCCCTAGTTTTCTTTGAAAATAACGAAATAGTAGAAGTTCCATTTACTGGAAGTAGTAAATCCCTAATAAGTACTTTATTTGGATCAGTGCTTTTAATATCCGGAGTAGGATTCGTATACTACAATGGCAAAAAACAAAAAGTTAAATAAGAAGAAAAGAATCTCTCCTAGTACAGTCGCTCTTATTGGAGCCTTTGTAATAACAATTGGAGGGTTCTTTATTCTTTATAATTTCATCAGTGATAAAAAATTATTCGCCTATGATTATATGAATGAACAGATATATGATAATCGTGAGAATGAAATATATGATGTTAACACTACAGAAGTTAATACTGATGAAGAAGAAACAAATACAAAAAATTATCAAGATATTGAAAGTTATATTGGTTACTTAGAAATACCAAAAATAAAGTTTAGAAGGGGTTTTTACAATATTACATCAAAGCTTAATACCGTAGAAGCAAATATAGAAATAATAAAAGGTAGTGATATGCCAGATGTTACTAATGGTAACTTAATAATAGCCGGACACTCTGGTACTGGTTGGAAAGCTTTCTTTAAAAACTTATACAAACTAGAAGTAGGAGATGAAGCTATAGTTACCTATGCTGGTATAAACTACAAATACAAAATAACAAATATATATAAACAAAAAAATACAGGTACTGTCTCTATTAAGAGAAATTATGATAAGACGACACTTACCTTAATTACCTGTACTAAAGATGATAGTTCTACACAAACTATTTATATAGCAGAACTAGATAGTGTCAAATAAATAAAAGGGGGTGTTATTAATGAGTCCATTATCATTGATAACAAAATTACAAACAGTTTTTAATTTAATTACATCTAAAAACTTATATCTAATGATATTAGCAGCCATAGTAATTCTAACTATCATATTTATTACTACTAATGGTTCTAATAGAAAGCAAAGTAGAAGAACTTATATTCTATTATACCTAGCAGGCTTTATCTTTATAGCCTTCCAGTATGGTGGTAGTTTTATGACCTTGTTAGATTATGCTATTAATGAAGTGTTTATAACTTATTACTTTCCAAATATTGTTATTTATCTTCTTATGTTAATTATAACTAACGTCGTTTTATTTAAAACAATATTTAGTAGTAAAGCAGACTTGAAGCTAAAAATTATAAATTCTACTGCGTTCGCTATCATTATGTACTTATTTATATTAGCGATATCACAAATCGCTACACTTAACCTAGATGTCTTTAATATCACAGAATTATATAGTAGTAATGCTGTTAGAAGTCTTTTAGAATTAAGTATGTTTATCTTTGTCTTTTGGATGGTAGTTCTAGGAATTTACTATCTTATAAGAAAATATCAATATAAACATAATTTAATCCAAGTAGAATCTTTTACAAACTACAATATAATTCATGATTTTGATGTTAAAGAAGCTTATAAAGTTCCTAAGAAACAAGTTGTTATAGAAGAACCAAAACAAGAAAAGAAAGAAGAACAACCTGCTATAAACTTATTAGGACAAAACTTTACCTTAGATGAGTATAAGCTTATGGTTAAAATACTAAAAGAAGAAAAAGAAAAAGAACAAGCGAAAGAAGAAGAAAAAACTGTTGAAGATAACCCTCTTACAGAGTTAAATAAATTATATCAAAGCATAAGAGATTAGTTAAAATACTATCTCTTTTTTTTCATGCATATAATTAATTGGTGATAAAATGTTAACAGAAGAAGAGTTTTATAAAGAGTCTATAGATGCTAATCTATATTATTTAAGAACATTAAGAGATTTTTGTATTAATATTGAACTTTCCTTTTATGGAGATAATCCCTATAAAGGAAGAGTGGCGCTTCTAGCTAGAGAAAGTCAAGATTTAGGTAGAGAAATAGTAACCTTAACTAATGGAAAAGTACCATCTAAAGGACTAAATTATCAGATATTTTATACAGAGTATACCTTGCCTATAGAAAGATTAACAGAAAAACTTTTTAATTTAAATCTTGGTACCGATATAACAGAGATGCAACTTAAACTTACTCCGACAGATACATTTGAAGTGAATGATGAGTTAATTACAACCTTGACATCTTTTAATGATAGAGCCACATCTATTGCAAATGAGTTTATAAATCTTGCAAGAGAAATAAGAGATGAGATGACATCTAATAATCTGTTTTCATACTCATATCCTACAATGTATAACTTTATGATTATAACAATAGAACTATATATAGGAGAGTTAAATAGATTAAAAGAAAGAATAAGAAAAGACCCTATTATTGCCCTAGATACAGAGTATGGCTATAATATAACTGCATATGAGATAACATCATTCTTAAGAGGTCTAATAGACCCAAATGCTACTTCCTATATAGAAGTATTAAATAACATATTAAATGAAATATATCCACAACTACTAGAAGATTATAATAGTCTACCCCTATCTCCAGAAAATCAACAGAACTTAACAGAAAGAAGCATCGCTGTTATTAGAAGAATAAGGTTATTAATAAGTAATATGTTAAGAGATTTACTTGATGCTAAAGTATATTTTATAATAGAACCCCTTGCTATTGATAACTTCTATCGTAATATAAATTATTTTCTCTATGCCTTAGATGCCGACATGAAAGAAGAGTAAAGTTCTTCTTTTTCTTTTCCCCTCCTTAAAATAATGATATAATGAATTAGGAAAGGATAATGATTATGCAGATTAATATAATAATGTTTATAATATTTATAAGTACAGGACTAATACTTTTGTTAATAGGGGTATTGTTAAAATTACATGATAAAAGAACTATAAATAATTCTACCGCTACCACTAAAGGAAAAGTTGTTAGATATACAATTTGGAATAATAATGGTGTACATTTTCCTATAGTTGAATATAGTGTGAATAATGTTACTTATACCAAAACATTAAAGTATGGTTTTGTAATTAATAAATCAAGTCCACTTAATAGCATAAAAACAGATATAACAAATGACGTAGAAAATAGCAATATAAATATAAAAACAAATAATTATGTATCTACAAGTCCCTTAATGGAAAAGTTTCCTGTTGGTTCCTTAATGGATGTTTACTATAATCCTAATAATCCAAAACAGGGTTATGTCTTAAGATATGTAAAAAGCCCATCCTCAATAATTCTTTTATTAACTGGTATAACATTTATTGTTTTGAGTTTTGTAATGCTTATCTTTTTACCAAGTAATATTTAACATGATATAATGAATTAGGAAGTAGGTAATAATATGAGTAATATAGATTTAGATAACTTAAATGAAGAACAAAAAAAGGCCGTTTTATATAATGAAGGACCTCTTTTAATACTAGCAGGAGCTGGATCTGGTAAGACTAAAGTTTTAACTACGAAAATTGCCTATCTAATAGAAGAGTTAGATATATCTCCTTATGAGATACTTGCCATAACCTTTACTAATAAAGCTGCTTTAGAGATGAGAGAACGTGTTGATAAAATGATAGGAAGTGTTGCCAAGTACATTCAAATATCAACATTCCATTCCTTTGGCCTTAAAATATTAAGAGAAAACTATGATAAATTAGGATATAGTAATAACTTTGTAATCATGGATAGTGATGACTCTCTAACTATCGTCAAGAAAATATTAAAGAGTCTAAACTATGACCCTAAAATCTATAATCCTAAAGCCATTAGAAATAAAATAAGTAATTGTAAAAATGAGCTTGTCTCTCCAAAAGATTATGAAAGATATATTGCAAGTGACTATGAAAATGTTGTAAGTGAAGTCTATTATAAATATGAAGATAAACTAAAGAAGAACAATGCCATGGACTTTGATGATTTATTACTTCTACCTATAACTCTTTTTAGAAAACATCCTGAAGTTTTACAAAGATACCAAGAACGTTATAAATACATATTGATAGATGAGTATCAAGATACTAATGAAGCTCAGTATATTTTATCTAAAATGATAAGTGCTAAATACAAAAATATTTGTGTAGTAGGAGATGCTGACCAAGCGATATATGGGTTCCGTGGTGCCAATTATAAAAATATCTTAAACTTTGAAAAAGATTATCCTAATGCTTTAAGTATTAAACTAGAACAAAATTATCGTTCTACTAAGACCATTCTAGATGCTGCTAACTGTGTTATTAAAAATAATGAAAAAAGAAAAGAGAAAAATCTATGGTCTACTAAGGGTGTTGGCGATAAGATAACCTATTATAGAGCCTATGATGAAAAAGATGAGAGTCACTATGCTGCAATGGAGATAAAAAAACTTTTAGATAGTGGCAAAGATGCTAGTGATATTGCCATACTTTATAGAACCAATGCTCAGTCTCGTGTTATTGAAGAAGAACTATTAAAAGATAATATTCCTTACCGTATTGTCGGAGGTTTCAGTTTCTATCAAAGAAAAGAGATTAAAGACTTACTTGCCTATCTTAAATTAATCTTTAATCCTAAAGATGATGTCAGTTTTTTAAGAGTTATTAATACTCCTAAAAGAGGAATAGGACTAAGAACAATAGAACACTTAACCGAAAAAGCTGATAGTGATGGTATAAGTCTCTTTGAAGCGATAGATGGAGGTAAAGAAGAGAAGTTTAAAGACTTGATTATCTCTTTACAAAAAGTAGCAGAAAGTGTCACCTTAACAGAGTTAATTGATAAAGTCCTAGACTCTACTGGTATGAAAGCTGAACTAGAAAGTGAAAAGAGTATTGAAAGTGAAGTAAGATTAGAAAACCTTGAAGAGTTTAAATCTATTACTAAAGCATTCGAAGAAAGAATGGGACTTGTATCATTAGAAGACTTCTTATATGAAGTAAGTCTAGTTAATGATAAAGATGAATATAAAGACTCTCGTCATAAAGTAAGTCTAATGACTATTCACTCTGTTAAAGGACTAGAATATGATATAGTCTTTGTTCTAGGCCTAGAAGAAGGAATATTCCCTCATCGCAACTGTTTAATGAGTGCTAGTGAAACAGAAGAGGAAAGAAGACTTTGTTATGTCGCTATAACTAGAGCGAAAGAAAAACTATATCTCTTAAATGCTAGAAGAAGAGTATTATTTGGAGAAGATAGTATTAATCCTCCAAGTAGATTTATAAGTGAAATAGATGAGAGTCTAATTGATAGTAATACTAAAAAGACTGAAGAAGTTAAACATATTAATAAAGAAGATGTTATTAGAGATGAAGATATTGACTATCAAGTTGGAGATTATGTAGTACATGAACACTTTGGAGCAGGTAAAGTAGTAGATGTTACTAATTCTCTAGTATCAGTTGCTTTTAAACATCCATATGGAATTAAAAAACTTATGAAAAATCATAAGAGTTTAACTAAAGTATAAAGAAATATGGAAAAATGTGAAAAATAAGTTGAAAAGTGCCGGAATTTTGTGAAAAAAAGCATATAAAAACACAGGAATTTTGTGATATAATCTATATAGAGGGTGATAGAATGCCAAGATTAACAAGAAAAATTGATAAATATTTAATAGACTGGAAAAATGATAAGAATAGACTTCCTTTAATTGTTAAAGGAGCAAGGCAAATAGGGAAAACCGAATCGATAGAAAACTTTGGTAAAAATAATTATGAAAATGTAGTTGAGATTAACTTTGTTTTACAAAAACAATATAAAAATATCTTTGATGATGGTTTTGATGTAGATACCATAATAAGAAATATATCTTTAATTAATCCTAACTTTAACTTTGTCCCTGGCAAAACCTTAATATTTTTTGATGAGATACAAGACTGTATTAATGCAACTACCTCGTTAAAATCATTTAATATTGATAAAAGATATGATGTTATTTGTTCAGGTTCACTAATGGGTATTAACTATCAAGAAATAGAATCTAATAGTGTTGGTAATAAACAAGACTATGAAATGTATTCTATGGACTTTGAAGAGTTTTTATGGGCTAAGGGATATAAAGAAAATCAAATAGAAGAAATGTATTCTTATATGCTAAACTGTAAACCCCTACCCAAAGTAATGTATAGTGTTATGTTAGAAAACTTTAAAGAGTATATGATAGTAGGAGGAATGCCTGCTATTGTAAGTAGATTTGTTGAACAAAAGAATTATTCTGGTATTTTAAATATGCAACGTCAAATACTTTTAGATTATGAAGAAGATATTACTAAATATGCTGGTGGATTAGATAAAGGAAAGATTTTAAATGTTTATAGAAAAATACCCGTCTTTTTAGGAAATGAAAATAAGAAATTCCAAATATCTAAAATAGAACATAATGCTAGAAATAGAGAATATGTTGGTGTTATAGATTGGTTATCTAATGCCGGTATTATAAATATAAGTTATTGTATGGAACAGCCTTTCCTACCCCTAAAAGGTAATTATAATCCTGATAATTATAGACTATATTTTAAAGATACAGGTCTTTTAGTTGCATCCCTAGATGATGAAGCAGGAGAAGATTTAAGAGTTAATAAAAACTTTAATACCTATAAAGGAGCCCTTTATGAAAATATAGTAGGAGAAATGTTAGTTAAGGAAGGTTATTCTCTATACTTTTATAAAAACGAAAAAGGAACAATCGAAATGGACTTCTTTATTAGAGATAAAGACTCTCTTATACCTATAGAAGTGAAAGCAAATGACAATGAGACTTTATCACTTAATAAATTAATAGAAAGTGATAAATATAAAGATATAAAATATGGGATAAAACTATGTAATAAAAATATCGGTTATAATGGTAAATTTTATACATTTCCCTATTTCTTAACCTTTTTATTAAAAAGATTTTTAAAAGAAAAATAATACTAGGAGGACATATGAAAAATAAAACATTACTAATCATGGCTGCCGGTATGGGTAGTAGATTTGGAGGACTAAAACAAATAGAACCAGTAGGACCTAATGGCGAGTTTATTATAGACTATTCTATCTATGATGCCATTAAGGCAGGCTTTAATAAGGTCGTATTTATCATAAAAGAAGAAAACTATGATATATTTAAAGAGACTATTGGCAAAAGAGTTGAACCACATATAAAAGTAGAGTATGTTTTTCAGAATAATGATAATATACCTAAAGAGTATCAAGAACTACTAAAGACAAGAAAGAAACCTCTTGGTACTGCTCATGCCATACTTTGTGCCAAAGATAAAATTAATGAACCATTCGCTATCATTAATTCAGATGACTTTTATGGAAGAGATGCTTATATGAAAGCTAGTGATTATCTATCTAAAATTAAAGATAATCATTATGGCTTAATCGCTTATCGTCTTGGTAATACTCTAACGGAAAATGGTGCCGCTAAACGAGGTGTCTGTAAAGTAAATGATAATAATGAACTAATTACAATAATAGAAAGTAGTACTGAGTTAGATGGTAATTTAGTAAAAGTATCACCCCTAGATGATAGTAATCCTTTTGAAGTAGAAAAAGATACTATCTGTTCTATGAACATGTTACTCTTTACGCCTAGTCTTTTTAACATTCTTGAAGAAAAACTACCTATCTTTTTAGAAGATAATAAAGATAATCTAGATAGTTGTGAGTTTTTAATACCAATAGTTTTAAATGAACTATTAAAAGAAAATAGAGTTATAGTAGATGTCATAGAAACTAATGCTAACTGGTATGGAGTAACATATAAAGAAGATAAAGAATTAGTAGTAAATGCTATAAATAATATGATTAAAGATGAAATATATAGTAATAATTTATATGGAGGTAAAGATGAAAAAAGATAAAACATTATTAATTATGGCAGCAGGTATGGGAAGTAGATTCGGAGGTTTAAAACAAATGGAACCAGTTGGACCTAATGGAGAGTTCATCATAGACTATTCAATCTATGATGCTATTGAAGCTGGCTTTACTAAAGTTGTTTTTATAGTTAAAGAAGATTTCTATGAGAGTTTTAGAGAAACTATTGGTAAAAGAGTAGAACCTTATATTAAAGTAGAATATGCTTTCCAAAATGATGATTATATTCCTACTAGATTTAAACCTTTATTAAAGAAAAGAACTAAACCTTTAGGTACTGCCTATGCTATCCTTTGTGCCAAAGATAAAATTAATGAACCATTCGCAGTCATAAATGCTGATGATTACTATGGTAAAGATGCTTTTCTAAAAGCCAGTGAATACTTAGATGATATCATCTATAATCATTATGGTGTAGTTGGCTATAAAGTAGGTAATACCTTAACTCCTAATGGAGCTGCTAAAAGAGGGGTTATGGAAGTAGGTAATAATAAACTATCTAAAATAACAGAATGTAATGTCATAAAGAAAAAAGACAAGATAATCGCCTCGCCTTTACACAGTAGTAATGGAAAAGAAATAGATGAAGATACTCTAGTATGTATGAATCTTTTATTATTCTCGCCTGACTTATTTGACATCTTAAGTGACGAACTATATTTATTCTTATCACTTCATCAGAAAAATCTTGATAGTTTTGAATTTCAAATACCTGATGTCTTAGATACTTGCCTTAAGAAAAATATTAAAACTATAGATGTTATAAATACAACTTCTACTTGGTATGGTATGACTTATAAAGAAGATAAAGAAACTGTGGAAAAAGCTTTAAGAGAATTAACTAGTGCTGGACTTTATCCACAACACTTGTGGATAAACTTATAGAAAGAAGGAAATCCTATGGAAAATAACATTACAAAGGAAAGAATGAACTACCTAATAAAAATATTAAACGATGCTTCTTATGACTACTATGTTTTAGATGACCCTAAAATAACAGACCAAGAGTATGATGCTTACTATAGAGAACTTGAAACTATTGAAAAACTACATCCAGAATGGGTACTTGATACTTCCCCTACTAAAAAAGTAGGAGGAGAAGTAATAGATGAGTTTAAAAAAGTAGAACATACTATTCCTATGTTATCTTTAGGAGATGTCTTTAATGAAGATGAAATTGTAGATTTTTTACAAAGAATTGAAAACAGTGGTGTTCATTCTAATTATGTATGTGAACTTAAAATAGATGGACTATCTGTTTCCTTAAAATATGAAAAAGGAATATTAGTACAAGGTGCTACTAGAGGTAATGGTGTTGTAGGAGAAGATATTACTCATAATGTTAAGACTATTAAAAGTATCCCTTTAAAGTTAAAACAACCTCTTGATATTGAAGTAAGAGGAGAAATCTATATGAGTAAAAAAACTCTAGAAAAGATTAATAAAGAACGTATCTCTAAGGGCGAAAAGCCCCTTCAAAACCCAAGAAATGCTGCGGCAGGTTCTATTAGACAGCTAGACTCTAAAGTAGCCGCAAAACGTAATTTAGATGCCTTTTTATACCATTTACCAAATCCAGAAGACTTTGGAATTAAAACTCATCATGAAGCTTTAGAGTTTATGAAGAGTTTAGGCTTTAAGACTAACCCTAATAACAGAATAGTTAAAAATATAAATGAAGTAATGGCTTATATTCATGAGAAAGGGGAAATAAGAAAAGACCTACCATATGATATTGATGGTGTTGTTATAAAAGTAGATAATCTTAAAGACCAACAAACTCTAGGCTTTACTGCAAGAACTCCTAGATGGGCAATTGCCTATAAATTCCCTGCCGAAGAAGTATTAACTAAACTAAATGATATATTATTTACGGTAGGAAGAACTGGTAAAATAACACCTAATGCTATCTTAGACCCTGTTCAATTAATGGGTTCTACTATAAGTAGAGCGACTCTTCATAATGAAGATTATGTAATAAAAAAAGGCTTAATGATACATGATACTGTCTCTATTAGAAAAGCAGGAGATGTTATCCCTGAAGTAGTAGAAGCGAAAATTGAAAGAAGAACTGGTAAAGAGATACCATTTAAAATGATTACTAATTGTCCTATCTGTGATACAAAGCTAATAAAAAAAGAAGGAGAAGTAGACTATTACTGTCCTAATCCTAATTGTCCAGCTAGACACATCGAAAGTTTTATTCACTTTGTCTCTCGTCCTGCCATGAATATAGATGGCCTAGGAGATAGATTAATGGAAGACTTATATAACTTTAAGTTCATAAGTACTATCCCTGATATTTATAGATTATCATCTAAAAAAGATGACTTAACAAAACTAGAAGGCTATGGTGAAAAATCTGTTACTAATCTATTAAATGCTATTGAAGTCAGTAAATCTAATTCGCTAGAACGCCTATTATTCGGGTTAGGTATTAAAAATGTAGGTAAAGAAAAAGCTAAAATACTTGCCAAAACTTATAAAAACATAGATAATTTAAGTAAGGCAACCTACGATGAATTAGTAGAAATTCCAGATATTGGTCCTATTATTGCCAAAAATATTGTAGATTATTTTAGTAATGAGGATAATCTAAAGATAATAGAAGAATTAAAAGAACTAGGTCTTAATATGGAATACATTGGTGAAGAGTTAAAACTTAATGAAAACTTTCTTGATAAAAGCTTTGTCTTAACAGGAACCCTTACTAAATTAACAAGAGATGAAGCGAAAGCTTTAATAGAAAATGCTGGAGGAAAGACAGTAGGCTCTGTATCTAAGAAAACATATGCAGTTATTGTAGGAGATAATCCTGGTAGTAAATATGATAAAGCGAAAGAGTTAAACATACCAATATGGACAGAAGAGGAGTTTTTAGAAAAGATAAACAGTTAGGGGTGAAATTATGCAAACAGAAGAAAAATTAGAAGGAATACCAGTAGAAGAAGAGAAAAAGATAA